>NZ_LR215050.1:728087-1092131 GCF_900660755.1 Acholeplasma hippikon | reverse complement strand
GTTCAAAATCTTGAACGCGTTTAGTAAAATTGATTTTTAAATTAGCTAAGTTTTGCTTTAAAGTAGTCTTTAATTGACCTTTTAAAGCTGGATTAGCTTTTTTGCCATCTAAATATTCTTTTTCAAATGCTAATTTAGCACTTTCATATTGTGCTTTTGCTTCAGCTTCAGTTCTTCTATACTTATTCTTTAATGACTCAGATTTTTCTAAGTAACCGTAATAAGCTTCTGCTTCTTCCTTAGCTACTAGCATGTGTGCTTGTTTATACGCTTTTTCGATAGCAAGTTTTTTAACATTCATATTTTCTAAAGGGAATAAAATGTTTTTTCTTACTGTCATGTGAGGATATAACGCATAGTTTTGGAATACTAATCCAATTCCTCTTTGTTCTGGAGATAATTCTGTTACATCTTCATCCCCAAAGTAAATTCTACCTTCTGTTGGGTATAGTAAACCTGAAATCATGTATAAAGTAGTAGATTTACCACATCCAGATGGCCCTAATAAGCCAACTAACTTACCTGACGGAATAACAATATCTAAATTTGAAACTGCGCGTGTTTCGGTTTTTGATTTTAAATCTGAAAAGACTTTTGTTAATCCTTCTAGTTTAATTTGCATTTCTTTAGCTCCTTGATTTTATATTATTTCTTATTTTTTCCATAAAAAATGTCCACACAAATGGACATAAAAAATTAGATTAAAAAAGAAACGAATCGCTCGTTGGTAATTGTTAAATTATAATTATAGAAATATTTATTTGAAAATTTCATATAAGTCATTCCTCCAACTACGTATATCATTATATGATAATACTTAAAAAAAAACAAGTTTTAACAATCTTTTAGTTAATTATTGAACCTTTGTTTTTTGTAATCGTTTTCTTTAATTTTTTTATTTCAAAACGTGCTGATTTTGCACACTATCACAAAAAAAAGAAGCAGTCAATGCTTCTTTTAATTTTAGAATAAAATATTTTTAGGTGTTCTTGGGAAAGGAATCACATCACGGATGTTTTCAACCCCTGTGATGTAGATTAAGAATCTCTCAAATCCTAATCCAAATCCAGCATGTTTACATCCACCATAGCGGCGTAAATCTAAGTACCAATCAAGATCAGCAATTGGCACATTCATTTCTTTCATACGGCTTAATAAAACATCTAATCTTTCTTCTCTTTGAGATCCACCAACAAGTTCTCCTGAACCTGGTACTAATAAGTCAACGGCTGCTACTGTTTCATTATCATCATTTAATCTCATATAGAACGCTTTAATGTCTTTTGGCCAGTTAGTAACAAACACTGGTGATTTAAAATAAGTCTCAGTTAAGAACTTTTCGTGTTCTTTTGCTAAATCTCTGCCATGGGCTGGTTTATTTTCAAATTTAACGCCTGAATTAATTAATAAATCAATTGCTTCTTTATGTGTTACACGATTGAATTTAGATGTTAATAAATCATTTAATTTCTTTAATAACCCTGGTTGAACAAACTTATCAAAGAATGCCATTTCTTCTGGTGCACTATCTAAGACGTACTTAACAACGTATTTAACCATTTCTTCGATTAATTGCATATCATCTTCTAAATCAGCAAATGCTATTTCTGGTTCAATCATCCAGAACTCTGATGCGTGCGTTGTTGTATTAGAATTTTCTGCTCTAAATGTAGGACCAAATGTATAGATATCTCTAAATGCCATCGCATAAGCTTCACCTTCTAATTGTCCTGTTACAGTTAGGTTTGCTTGTTTACCAAAGAAATCTTTAGAATAGTCAATTTCGCCATTTTCTAATCTTGGTAGTTTGTCTAAATTTAATGTGGTTACTTTAAACATTTCACCAGCACCTTCACCGTCATTTGCAGTGATAAGTGGTGTATTAACATATACAAAATTTCTTTCTTGGAAGAACTTGTGAATTCCAAAAGCTGCAATACTTCTTACTCTGAAAACAGCACTAAAAAGATTTGTTCTTGGACGTAAGTGAGCAACTTCTCTTAAGAATTCTCTTGTATGACGTTTAGGTTGAATAGGATATGTTTCATCTGCTCCACCTAATAGTGTTACTTTAGTTGCTTTAATTTCAAATGGTTGATTTCTATCTGGTGTTAATTCTAATGTACCCACAACTTCAATTGCAGATCCAACTGTTAATTTAGTAACTTGTTCAAAATCTTCTGTTTTATCTCTTTCATAAACGACTTGAATTGTTTCAAAGAAACTACCATCGTTTAGGTTGATAAATCCGAACTCTTTTTGATCTCTGTGGTTTCTAACCCAGCCTGATAATACAACTGTAGAATCAGCAAATTTTGCTGGATTTTCATAAATCTTTCTTACGGTTAACTTCATATTTACATTCCTCCTTATAAATAAAAAATCCTTAGACTAAAATAAGTCTAAGGACGAAATCTTTCGCGGTACCACCTTAGTTCGTATTTTC
Organism: Acholeplasma hippikon; assembly: GCF_900660755.1. Classification (NCBI taxonomy): domain Bacteria; kingdom Bacillati; phylum Mycoplasmatota; class Mollicutes; order Acholeplasmatales; family Acholeplasmataceae; genus Acholeplasma; species Acholeplasma hippikon. The sequence continues at coordinate 1,089,685 of NZ_LR215050.1, read as the reverse complement.
ATACGCACTTTATAACTTAATGACGCTAAGCTTAACGTACAGGTCTACTCATGTAATAAACACTTTCTTCTGTCTCTCCGAGTGTTATTCATATAAACTAACTGTTAATTTGCACCAACCATTAACTCTCTAAAAAGTATCATTTATATTACTTGTCTCTTCATCGATTTCATATCAATTATATCAAAATATATTAATTATTCAACTTCATCGGGTTCATTTAATGCTTCAAAATTTGAACTTTCTATTTTATAAACCTTTTTATTTAATCTAAACATCGGTTTATCTAATGCTTCTGTTGTCGTTGATAGTTTATCAACGGCCTTCTTAACATCTTCCCAGCGCTTAAAGAATAATTCAAAATCATTAAATAACGATTGTAGTTCTTTTAACATTTTTTCTGCATTTTTTTCTCTTTGAACATTAGATGAAATCACAACAATCATTGTTAACATATATACAAATGTGGTTGGAGACGTAATCCAAACATGCTTGTTTTGAGCATATTCAATTAACTCAGGGAATTTTGCATGAATTTCCGAGAAAACTGCTTCACTTGGAATAAACATAATCGCTTGATCTGATGTTTCGCCTTTAATTAAATATTTACCGGCAATATCATCAATATGCTTTTTGATATTTGCTTTGAAATCTTTTGTTGCTTGGTTACGCTCATCTTGACTTGCTTCATGATTGTTCATAAGTAAATAGTTTTCTAAGGAGAATTTAGAGTCTACAGGAATATTTCCTACACCTTCTGGGCCAAAAATCATCGCGTCTACTAAAGTTCCATTGGATAATTTATGCTGCGGTTCATATAACTCGTGATTACCTTCACCAAAAACATTATTTAAAATCATATAAAGTTGGCCTTCGCCATACATACCGCGTAATTTCTTATCTGATAATAATCGTGAAAGTTCATCTACGTTTGTTGATAATTTTTCAATATTACGTTGCGTTGTATCAATCACAGTAAGTCTTTTTAAAACTTCATCAAAGGTTTCCTTAGAAGTTTTAAATCCTTCTGTTAAACGCTTTTCAACCTTTTCATTAATTTGAGTCATATCACTTGTTACTTTGGTTGTTATGATTTCTTTAAATGCGTTTAGCTCGTCCTTGATTTCACCTTTAGACTTTTGATTGATCAGTTCTAATTCTTTACTTACTTCAACTTTGAGTGTCTCAAGTTTACTAATTAATTCTTGTTGATATCTAATTCTAGCTTCTGTATCTTGTTCATTATTCGGTTTAACGATTGCTGGTTTTTTAGTTAGTAAAAAAATGACTAAAATTAGCACGGCTAATAAAATAATACCAATAATAATTAAGATGATTTGAGTTGTATCCATATTTCCCCCTTACGCAACGTCTTCTAAATAATATATATGTATGACATCGCCTTTTGTTTCCTTATAGATTGTAATATATGTGTCGCTTGATAATAAAATATCATAATCTGATGAAATAAATCCATCTTCGTTTAAGTTATAATTTGTGTTTTCTAACTTGTTGATTGAAGCATATGCTCTTGTCACTAAGTCTGTACAGTAGAATTTATATTTTGTGTCTAGAAAAAATAAATAGTTGTATAGTCCTCTATCAACTTTATCAGATGCAAACTCAACTGCTAAATCAATATGCTCTTCACGTTTATCTATGTCTTCAAATTTTGTTCTTACTGCATAAAATTCATTACGATAATACTTACCATAATACGGATATTCTACTTCACCATTATGTCTAAAGACTGACATCCAATAATTAGGCACTTGTTGAACCGATAAGTTTAGTTCATTTTCCTCATCATATCCACGGTGAAGTACTGCTTTAATCATGTCTTTGATTCCACCTGATGACATGCCTGTGGATTCAATAACTGTATTATTATCAGCAACTAATGCTGCATGCCCTCCAAAATAGAATGTAACTAGATGATGAGCAACTGGAATTTGTGGAAATGGTGATTCAAACGCTAAAAGAACATCCCCTTTTTTACCTGGAGATAGTTTGTTATCATCATAAAACACATTTCTTTTGTCGGCAAGTTCATAATCATGAACTCTTTTTACTTTATGAAATTGATACTCTTGTCCATAAAGTGTACGGATTTCAGTTTCATATGCGCGATTTTTAAACTCGTCTAATTTCTGTTGTTTTAGAATTGCTTCATATGTTGAAACACCAATTGAGTACATGAAACCTATTAAAGTAATGATTAAGATTAATTTGAATATTTTTTTAATTCTTATTCTCTTTTTTCTTTTCATAATTTGATTATAGCATATAAAAAAAGGTACATAGATTAACTATGTACCAATGTATTAATTCTTTTTTGCACGAATGATGATTGCTCTATCTTCGCCTTCACCTTCAGACTCAGTTTCAACATCTCTCCACTCAGCTAATTTAGCATGAATAATACGTCTATCGAAAGCATTCATTGGATCAAGTTTAACAGCAATTCGTGTTCTAGCAACTTCTTTTGCAGTCTTAGTTGCTAAAATTTCTAATTGTTTCTTTCTATTTTCGTGGTAGTTTCCAATATCTAATGTAACTAAAATTGGTTCACTTGTAAATGAAGCTAAATAGTTACGTAATAAAGTTTGGAAAGATAATAGTGTCTTACCATCTTTACCAATTAATAACGCGTTTTCGTTTGATTGAACACGGTAGTAGAATTCAGTTGGACTAACTGATCTAATTTCCATTCTTGTTTCAATACCTAATGCACGAATAATTGATTCAAGATATTGTTTTCCTTCAGTAACTAAATCAACTTTAGGGCTAGCCACGTAAGTAGTAGATGCACCAACACCTAGAAAACCTTTTTTCTCTTTAATGATTTCTAAAGAGATCTTGTTTGCTGAAATTTTTAATAATTCAGTTGCCTTTTTAAGTGCTTCTTGTTGAGTTTTTGCTTCAATTTCTACTTTTTTAAACATCTTGCGCTCCCCCTTTATACAATTGATTGAGTTGCTTTAGTTTTTTGATATTTCTTTTCTGATAGTTTTCTATTGATAATTGATTGGAAAATTGAGTAAATATTACCTACTACCCAGTAGAACCCTAAGGCATTTACTGAAGTGATTGTAGTTAACACCATCATACCAACCATTACAATAGAAACAGTCTTCATTGTTTGTTCTTGTTGTAATTGTTGTTCAGTCTTAACTTGTGAACCTGTATTTTTAGCATAAGATGGTTTCTTAGTTGATAATCTTTGTAGTAAATACATTGTTACCCCAACGATTGCAGCTAAGATATAGCTCCATACATCATTCCATCCACCGATTGTTAAGTCGATTGTTCCGAATAATAATGTTTTGTTAGAAATCTTATCAACAAATGCACCACCAGGTACTGAAATTCTATAAACAACTTGGAACATAGCTAAGAAGATTGGCATTTGCATTAATGGGGTCAAGCATCCTAACATAGAAATTTTATGTTTTTTATAGATCGCCATCATTTCCATTTGCATCTTTTGTTGAGAAGCAGGGTCTTTTTTTGTAGCATATTTAGCTTGTAGTCTATTTAAATCTGGTTGTGCTAGAGCCATTTTCATTGACATATCATTTGCACGAGCATAGATTGGCCATGCAATTGTACGAACAATGATAGTTGCGAATAAAATTCCTACTGCAAAACTGTTACCAAAGATACCTGCAAATAAACTCATAATGAATGCAATTGGGATAATTAATACATAATCCCAAACGTATCCTAACCAACTATTTTTCATTTTAAAGTTGATTGGTAATTGATTATCTGCTGGTTTGTAAGTTAAGTTTTTAATTGTAATTGATTCATTTACTAAATCTTCTAGTGGGAAAACTAAGTTATTTTCTGATGATGTTTTATATACATTTTCATCATAGTTTTCTGGGTAAATTACAACGTCTTTTGCTGCTTGAGCAGTTATTTCATCGTTGTTTTCAGCACCATAAGTTGCAGAAATAATTGAGATTCCGTCTAAATCAACTTTATTAGCGATTACTGTAAAGAATAAGTTTTTAACGTTATTCGCTTTAACATCTTCATCTGTAATGCCGTAAGTTGCTGATAACGTAGCTAATACTACAGTATCTTTATTTGTTGCTGTTTCATCGTAAGCATATACTTTATATGATGCATTATCGTATGTAATCGTATAAATATTATTAGATACTAATTCAACTTTCACATCATTGATAGAAACAGTTTGTTTAGCAACAGTCTTGTTGCTGTAAATGTAATAGTAGTCGAAGTCGCCTTCTTTTACATTTGGTTTTGTTCCGTTTAATTCATCTACACCATAAACAATTTTATTAGGCGAGATAAATGAGCTTGTTTTCTCAACTTTAGGAGCACAAGCAACGATCACCAAACCAAAGACTAACACTGTAATTAATGCTAAAATTTTACGCATTTGATACATCCTCTTTTTCTATTAATTTAGATTTGATAAGTAAGCCTTCAAGTTTTTTCTTGATATCCACAAAAGATAACTCTTGTGAGCTTGGTTTGACTACAATCACGAAAGACATATTTTTCATAATATCTTTATAATTGGATAGTATGTGTCGAATGCGTCTTTTAGCCAGGTTTCGTTCTACTGCATTGCCATACTTTCTTCCAATTGAGATTGCATACTTAAAATGTGATAAGTCATGATCTTTAGTATATACTGCGAAATAAGAATTTCCAACAGAACGTTTTTCTTTAAATATTAAATCTATTGTTTCTTGATTCTTGAGTGAGTATACTCTTTTCATTTTTCACCTTATACATTTAAAAATAAAGGACTACGAAAAAACAATTGAGATATGTCAATTATTCGAGTAGTCCTGGTATTTTTAATTGATTATTAATTTTGTAAATAATTAAACTGTTAAGACGTGACGGCCTTTAGCTCTTCTTCTTGCTAAAACTTTACGTCCGTTAGCAGTTGCCATACGAGCTCTGAAACCATGAGTTCTTTGATGTTTAATTTTACTTGGTTGATATGTTCTTTTCATAATCGAAAACCACCTTTCTTATGAAACCTTGCCTTAGTTATTATATAGAAATGAAATCAAATTGTCAAATATATTTTTTAAATAAAGAAATATTATTATTTTAGAAAAGAAACCCACAGTTTTTTTATAAACACATTGTGGAAAACTTTCGACATCTTTTTCCCCAGTGTGGAAAACTTTATAACTAATTTTCTTGGCTTTATGAGGCTGTAAATCTTTACTTTTTTATCCACATTAGTTGCATTATTGGTGTGTGGAGAACTTAATTTATCCACAAAAAATGTGGAAAACTTTTTATGTAACTTTTACGTACGTGTGCTATGATATTAGTAACCTTAGAGAAAAAATATTGGAGAGTTGAAAATGAGTCCTTACGACAACTTGTGGCAAACTATATTATTGGATTTAGAAAGACTTTATAACGAAGATATCTATGCTGAATTATTCCAGCCTATTACAAGCACGTACAAATATCAAAATGGTTTAATTACGATGGTTGTTGGTAGTGAATATATTAAGAATAGAATTAACAAATTATACATTGGAAAGATCAATGAGTTAGCTTCAAAATACTCAGATAATCCAGTGCGTTTTAAGTTTGTCTCTCAAGAAGAGATTACACCAGTTGAAGAACCAGTCCATGAACGCAAAATTTCTCTTGATTACAGACAAAATAATCTAAATTCTACATATACTTTTGATTCATTTGTTGTTGGTAAGTCAAACATGTTTGCATTCAGAATGGCAATGAAGGTTGCTGACCAACCCGGTGCTGTAGCAAACCCGTTTTATATCTTTGGAGATGTTGGATTAGGTAAAACCCACCTCATGCAGGCAATTGGTAACTATATATTAGATAACGATGTAACAAAACGTATTCTTTATGTTAAAGCAGATAACTTTATCGAAGATTTTGTATCTTTACTATCTAAAAACAACAAAACCGACGAATTTAACACAAAATACCGAGATATTGATGTTATTTTGGTTGATGATATTCAAATCATGGCAAATGCTACAAAGACTCAAATGGAGTTCTTTAAATTATTTGATTTCTTATATTTAAATAATAAACAAATCGTTATTACATCAGATAAACCAGCATCACAATTAACAAATATTATGCCTCGTTTAACTTCTCGTTTTGAAGCGGGATTAAGTGTTGATATTGAAGTTCCTGATTTAGATCATAGAATTTCTATTTTAAGAAGAAAACTACATAATTTTGATGATTCTGTTGAAATTTCAGATGATATTTTAGCTTATATTGCATCCCAATTTACAGCGAATGTCCGTGAAATGGAGGGTGCTTTAATTAGACTTATTAGCTATGCTAATACTTTCAATTTAGAAATCACAATGGATATAGTAAATGAAGCTTTAGGTAATATTTTAAAAACTAAACGCAAATCTGATTCATTAAATGAAAATAACTATGACAAAATTCAAAGTGTTGTTGCAGATTACTATGGAATTACCCTACAAGACTTAATTGGTAAAAAACGTCATGCTAAATTTGCACTACCTAGACATATTGCAATGTACTTAATTAAAACAAAGTATAATATCGCATATAAAACAATTGGATCTTTATTTAGTGATCGTGACCACTCAACTGTCTTAAGTGCTTGTGAGAAAGTGGAGAAAGATTTGAAAACTGACAGTAACTTAAAGTTTGCTGTGGATTCAATTATTAAAAAAATAGATTCTACTTTACTAAAGTAAGTTGTTAATAAAATATATAATTATGGTATAATAAAAAGGTATATAAGGCTGTTGATTTGGGTTTCCCACTTATCCACAGTTCCTAATAACAATAATTTTATAAATATAAATAAATAAAAGGGGTACACCTCATGAATTTTTCAATCGATAGAGACATACTTTTAAATCAACTAATACATATCCAAAAAGGATTACCTGTTAAAACTCCATTACCAATTTTATATGCTATTAAATTTGAAGTATTTTCAGACTACATTCAATTAACAGCATCTAATTCAGATATTGCAATTCAAGTTTTAATTGATGACAAATCACTTTCAGTTCAAAAGACTGGTAAAGTTGCCATCCCTGGTAGATACTTTATTGAAATTATTAGAAAAGTAGCTGCTTCAAGAATTGAAATTGCCCTACAAGAAGAAAGATTATTAGTCATTAGAGCAGATCGTTCTGAATTTAAATTAAAATTAATGGATGTTGAAGATTATCCAGATGTTGACTTCCTAGATTTAAATGAACCTGTTGTTATTTCTTCAGAAGTAATTAAACAAATTATTAAAGAGACAAACTTTGCTACAGCTGATAATGAAAAGCGCCCAATCTTAACAGGGGTTAACTTTAAGTATGCTGACAACAACCTATATGTGGTTGCAACTGACTCATACCGCTTAAGTCAAAAGAACTATAAATTACGTTCTTCATTAAAATCATTCAATATTGTCGTGCCAAATAAATCATTAGATGAATTATCTAAGATTTTAGACCATACGCACGAAGATATTGAAGTATTTATCAACCCAAACAAAGTTCTCTTCAAATTAAGCAAAATTTGGTTCCAAACAAGACTATTAGAAGGTACTTATCCAGATACACAGAAGATAATTCCATCTTCATTCCCAACGGTCATTCATTTCAACAAGGAAGAATTACTTGCGGCAGTTGACCGTGTATCTTTATTATCACCAAGAGATAGAGAATCTAACTACAACATTATCAAGTTAACTTTAAGACCTGATCAAGTTGTAGAAATCTCATCAACAAATACTGAAATCGGGGATGCTAAAGAAGAAGTTATTCCAACAGCTGATGTTGAAGGCGGTTTAATCTCTATTGCATTCTCTTCTAAATATTTAAATGAAGCATTAAAGGCGTTTACCTCATCAGAAATCACATTAAACTTTGCTGGTGAAATTCGTCCATTCGTTATTAAAGGTAATTTAGATCAAGATTTACTTCACCTAATCTTACCTGTAAGAATTGATTAATAAAAAAACATATTGGTTATAGCTTATTGCTATGACCTTTTTTTTACTAAACAATAAAAATCCGCCCATTTTCATTATTTTATATCTAGACAATATTTTACTTATTTCATACAAAAGAAGCGTTAAAAAGGAAGTATTTTAACTTATATTATGATATAATATAAAAGAATTGAGGTATAAAAGATGGAAGTATTTAAGATTGAAGGAGAATTTATTACAATTTCACAGTTGCTTAAAGTCTTAAGCTATATAGGTTCAGGTGGAGAAACAAAGTTTTTTTTATTTGACAACACTGTGTTATTAAATGATGTACAAATTACTGAAAAAAAGAAAAAAATATTTCCAGGAGATATTGTGACTATCACTAATAAACAATACAAAATGGTATGATTGAAAAAATTGAACTTAGAAATTTTAGAAATCTAAATAACTATCAAATTAAAGTAGAAAAGCCGCTTGTTTTATTAGAAGGTTCTAATGGCGTGGGCAAAACCAGTATATTAGAATCTATTTATTTTGCTGCAACAACAAAAAGTCATCGGACCTCTCAAGAAAAAGAGTTGATTCAATATGATAAGATGTTTGCTGCAGTAAAAATAAAAGATGGAGCAAACTTATTTGAAATAATTCTTTCCGAAAACGGAAAAAGAACTTTCATCAATAAATCTGAAGTCAAGAAAATCTCAGATTACATAGGAAAAATGCACGCTGTGATGTTTTCACCTGAGGACCTGAACTTGATTAAGGGGGGGCCTTCAGAACGAAGATATTTTATGGATTTGGAGCTCAGTCAAGTATCGAAAGAATACTTAAGACTCATGAATCACTATAAAAAAATATTAAAACAACGCAACGCACTCCTAAAGACGCTTAAAGATTCTAATGATTATACATTTTTAAATATTCTTGGTGAACAATTATTAGAAACTGGATATAAGATTTATGATTTTAGAGAAAGATTCATCTTAAACCTTAATGAAAAAATCCAAGCAGTTGAAACAAAATATAAAAATTTCAAAGTAGCACTTGAATATGATCCCAATGTAACTAAAGAACAGTGGGCTAAACACATGAAAACCAAACAAAAAACAGACATCATGTATGAACAAACAACTGTTGGTATTCATAAGGATGACTTCAAAGTCGTATTTAATGGTTTTAACGCAAAAGATTTCGCATCACAAGGAACAACTCGTCTTATCGTTATTGAACTTAAATTGGCGCTATTACAGTGGATTAAAGAAGAAACAAACGAGCATGCGGTGTTGTTATTAGATGATGTATTAAGTGAACTTGATATAGAAAGACAAAATTTGTTCTTAGAAAAACTACCAACAAATCATCAAGTCTTTATTTCAAGTGCAGTACCTCTATATAAAAATTTTGATTTACAAAGAATAGTATTATCAAAGGAGATAGGCTAATGGAAGATGTAAAAAAATATACGGCCGATAATATTCAAATCTTAGAAGGTTTGGAAGCCGTAAGAAAAAGACCAGGGATGTATATCGGTTCTACTGGAGAACGCGGACTACATCATTTAGTATGGGAAATCGTAGATAACTCAATCGATGAAGCTTTAGCAGGATATGCAAATGAAGTAAATATTGAAATTTTACCAGATAACATTATCAAAGTAAGAGATAATGGTCGTGGTATTCCTGTTGATATCCACCCTAAAACTGGCAGACCTGCTGTTGAAACAATTTTAACAACACTACATGCGGGTGGTAAATTTGATAAAGGATCATATAAAGTATCAGGTGGTCTACACGGTGTTGGTGCTTCAGTTGTTAATGGTCTTTCACTTTGGTATTTAGTACAAATTCACAAAGATGGCAAGATTTATGAACAAAAATATGAAAGAGGTATTCCTGCTTACGATTTAAGAGAAATTGGAACAACTACTGAAACAGGTACAGAAACTACTTTCTTAGCGGACCCTCTTATCTTTACAGAAACAACAGTTTATAACTATGAAACATTAAGAAATAGAGTTCAACAACTTGCGTTCTTAAACAAAGGTATTAAGTTAACTTTAGAAGACAAACGTATTGAACATCCAATGAAAGAAGAATTCCACTATGAAGGTGGTATTGTTGAGTATATTCAACACTTAAATCAATCAAAATCTAAGATTCACCAAGATGCTATTTATATTGATAAAGAACAAGATGGTGTAACTGTTGAAATCGCACTTCAATATGTTGATACATATACTCCAAATATTTATTCATTTACAAATAACATTAACACTACTGAAGGTGGAATGCATGAAGATGGATTTAAACTTGCTTTAACACGTGTTATTTCTAAATATGCAGATGACAACAAGTTAAAGAAAGATGATGCAATTTCAGGTGAAGATACAAGAGAAGGTTTAACAGCTATTATCTCTGTAAAACACCCAGAACCTCAATTTGAAGGACAAACAAAAACAAAATTAGGTAACCCTGAAGTTAGAGCGATCGCATCACAAATTACATCAGAAGCATTAGAAAGATTCTTATTGGAAAATCCAAATCAAGCGAAATTAATTGTTGAAAAAGTAATCTCAGCTACACGTGCTCGTGTTGCTGCTAGAAAAGCAAAAGAATTAGCAAGAAGAAAATCACCACTTGATGCATTAGGATTTGCTTCTAAGTTAGCAGACTGCAGAAGTAAAGATCCTGAGAAATCAGAAATCTATATTGTCGAAGGGGACTCAGCGGGTGGATCTGCTAAACAAGGTCGTGACTCTGAATTCCAAGCGATTATGCCATTACGTGGTAAAGTTTTAAACGTTGAAAAAGTAAGATTCGATAAAATGTTAAATAACAAAGAAATTGTGAATCTTATTCAAGCGTTTGGCACAGGAATTGGCGATGAATTTGATATCAATAAATTACGTTATCATAAAATTGTTATTATGACCGATGCCGACGTCGATGGTGCGCACATTAGAACATTATTATTAACATTCTTATTTAGACACTTCAAACCATTAATAGAACATGGTTATGTATATGCAGCTCAACCACCTTTATATAAGGTTTCATATGGTAAAAACATTCAATATGCTTACTCAGATGAACAATTGAACACAATCTTAGCTTCAATTGAAGGTAAACCATCAATTCAAAGATATAAAGGTCTTGGGGAAATGAACTATGAACAACTTTGGGAAACAACAATGGACCCAGCAGCAAGAACACTTCTACAAATTAAATTAGAAGATGCGATTGAAGCAGACCAAGTATTCTCAATGTTAATGGGTGAAGAAGTAGAACCCCGTAAAGAATTTATTCAAAAGAACGCTCAGTATGCTACTGACATTGATGCGTAAGAAAGGAATTAAACATGAGTGATGATATTAAAAATTATGACAAAGTAAAACAAATCAACATTTCATCAGAAATGAAAACATCCTTCTTAAACTATGCGATGAGCGTCATCGTGTCACGTGCATTACCAGATGTTAGAGATGGATTAAAACCAGTTCAAAGACGTATTCTTTATGCAATGCATGAAAATAACATGTATGCAAATACAGCTCACAAAAAGAGTGCCAGAATCGTCGGGGACGTTATGGGGAAATATCACCCACATGGTGACTCTTCAATTTATGAAGCAATGGTTCGTATGGCACAACCATTCAGCTATAGAAACACATTAATTGATGGACATGGTAACTTCGGTTCAGTCGATGGTGATGGCGCAGCCGCAATGCGTTATACTGAAGCAAGACTATCAAAAATTGCTGGAGAAATGGTTAGAGACTTAGATAAAAACACAGTTGACTTTGTTGATAACTATGACTCTTCTGAACAAGAACCAACTGTATTACCATCACGTTATCCAAACTTACTTGTGAATGGTTCTACAGGTATTGCCGTAGGTATGGCAACAAATATTCCTCCACACAATTTAGGAGAAGTTATTGATGGATTATTCGCATATATGGATAATCCAGATATTACAGTTTTAGACTTAATGAAATATATTAAAGGCCCAGATTTCCCTACAGGAGGCCAAATCTTAGGTATAACAGGTTTACGCCAAGCATACGAAACAGGTAAAGGAATTATTGCTGTTCGTGCAAAACATGAACTTGTAACAACTAAGAATAGAACGGAAATTATTATTACTGAAATTCCTTACCAAGTAAATAAAACAACTTTAATCGAAAGAATTGCTGATGTTGTTAAAGATAAGATTATTGAAGGTATTTCTGATCTACGTGATGAATCAAGTAGAAAAGGTATGAGAATTGTTATTGAGTTAAAGAAAGATGTTAACCCAATGGTTACCTTAAATAACTTATATAAACATACTCAACTTCAAACTTCATTTGGTATTAACATGATTGCATTAGTTGACGGCAAGCCTCAATTATTATCAATCAAAGATGCATTAGTTCATTATTTAACACATCAATTAGAAATTATTACAAGACGTACGCAATTTGACTTAGAAAAAGCAGAAGCAAGAATGCACATCTTAGATGCATTAGTTAAAGCTTTATCTGATGTTGATCGCGTTATTCAAATCATTAGAGATGCGAAGAACCCTGATATAGCAAAACAAGGATTAATTGAAACATATGATTTCACTGAAATCCAAGCAAGATCAATTCTTACAATGCAGCTACAAAGATTAACTTCTTTAGAAATTGATAAGATTTACGAGGAAACTGAAAACTTAAAAGTTAAAATTGCTGAGTTAAATGAAATTTTAGCAAGCGAAGAAAAGAAACGTGAAGTAATTCGCCAAGAATTAACTGAAATTAGAAACAAATATGCTGATGATAGAATTTCAGAAATTAATATGTATGAAGATTTAGATATTGATAATGAAGATTTAATACCGGTTGAAGATATTATTGTTACAGTTACAAACAATGGCTATATTAAGCGCTTAAATGTAGATGAATATAAACTTCAAAACCGTGGTGGTGTAGGTATGTCAGGTGTTAAATTACACGAAGATGATTATGTAGAACATATCGCAATGACATCAACACACGATTACCACTTATTCTTCACAAACTTTGGTAGAGTATTTAAGATTAAAGGTTATCAATTACCAAGTGGTTCACGCCAATCTAAAGGTGTTCCAATTGTTAACTACTTAAACTTCCAAGAAGGTGAAAAGTTAGCTTCATTTACAACAGTTAAAAACTTTGATGAAGAAAATCATTATCTATTCTTTGTTACGAAGAAAGGTATTGTTAAACGTACACACATTTCTTTATATCAAAACATTAGAACAAACGGTATTATCGCATTAAACTTAAGAGAAAATGACGAATTATTAACAGTTAAATCAACTGATGGTTCAAAAGACATCATCTTAGGTGCTTCAAACGGTAAGGCAATTAGATTCAACGAAAACAATGCGAGAGAAATTGGACGTACAGCAACTGGTGTTCGCGGTATGGACATTGGTGAAAACGATACAATCGTGGGAGTTGCAATTGTAAATGATGAAAACGAAGAAATCTTAGTTATTACAGAAAATGGATATGGTAAACGTACAAATGTAAGTGAATATCGTGTTCAAAATCGTGGTGGTAAAGGTGTTAAGACATTAAATGTTACTGAAAAGAACGGTCAACTAGCTACACTACGTGTTGTAACTGATCAAGAAGATTTAATTGTTGCATCAGATAAAGGTATTACAATTAGATTACCAATTGCTCAAATTTCACAAACTAAACGTGCAACGCAAGGCGTAAGAATTATCTCATTAAGAGCTGACCAAAAAGTTGCAACAGTTGCAGTTGTTCCTCATCAAGAAATTGAAGAAGAAGTAACTGAATCAGTAGAAATTACACAAGAACAATTAAATTTAGAAAAATCTAAACAAGTAGAATCAGTAGAATTAAAAGCAGATATTGAAGAAACTGAAGAACAAGAAACAGTTAGTGTTCAACAAAAACTTGAAATCTAATTAAAAAATAAGAGCTAAATGATGAGTTTAGCTCTTTTTTAATACAATTTACGATAAAAAAAGGCCCCTTTATGTCAAAATGTCGCAAGATTATTAAATTTAAAAGTATACTTATAAAGAACGATTATAATGAATTAATAAATATAACTAGGAAGTAGAGTGATCAAGCGTGTTACAAATCAAAAATATCAAAAAAGATTATCTTGTTGGTGAACAAACATTTAGTGCTTTAAAAGGCATTAATTTAAGTTTTAGAAAACAAGAATTCGTATCAATTTTAGGTCAATCAGGTTCAGGCAAAACAACCTTATTAAATATCATTGGTGGATTAGATCGTTACACCAGTGGTGATTTAGTTATTGATGATGTGTCTACAAAGAATTATAAAGATAAAGATTGGGATGCGTATAGAAACCATCGTATTGGGTTTGTTTTTCAAAACTACAACTTAATTCCTCATTTAGACGTCTTATCAAACGTAGAATTAGCTCAAACATTATCGGGTGTTACTAAGGAAGAACGCCAACGTCGCGCAAGAGAAGTTTTAGTAAGAGTTGGATTAGAAGAACACTTACATAAACGTCCAAATCAATTATCAGGTGGACAACAACAAAGAGTATCTATTGCTAGAGCATTAGTTAATAATCCTTCTATTATCTTAGCAGATGAACCAACCGGTGCATTAGATTCTGAAACATCAGTTGATATTATGAATTTGTTAACTGAAATCTCAAAAGATAAATTAATCATTATGGTTACACATAATGGAGAATTGGCAAAACAATATTCAAATCGTATTGTGACATTAAAAGATGGTTTAGTAACAAGTGATTCTAATCCGTATGAAGTAAAAGAAAAAAATGATTTAAAAGAAAGTTTTGATAAATCATCAATGTCATTCTTTACTGCGATGAGATTATCATTTAAAAACCTTCTAACAAAAAAATTCAGAACACTTATAACGGCTTTTGCAGGCTCTATTGGGATTATTGGGGTTGCGTTAGTCTTAAGCTTACAATATGGCTTCACTGCATATTTAGATGATATGGAACAAGGTACATTTGCAGGTTTACCAATCCAAATCAATCGTAGTTTTATTGATATTAATGCTTTTTTATCAAGTGGTGGTCCAAATACTGAAGTAGATGTTGTCGAAGGCGGTATTGAAGGGTATGAACCAAAAGAATTAGAATTTATTAAAGAAAATACGATTACTCAAAACTACATTGATTATTTAAATGACTCAGATATTGTTTCATTAGGTTATGGTTCAATTGTCTATAACTATGGCATTAAGCCAAAACGTTTAAATGTTGTAAATGGAACATTGATTGAAGATACAAATGATCATGTTAAACAAAGTACATTCCCAGCATCATTCTTTGAAGAATATTTTGATATTGTAAGTGGAAGTTTATATCAAGATGATTTATATGAAGCAGTATTAATCGTTGATAAGACAAATAGAGTACCAAACTCATTATTAAAGTTCTTGGGGTTAATTGATGAAAATACACCTGAAGGAACAGTTATTCCATTTGATGAAATTATTGGAAAAGAATTTAAAATCTTTGGTAACAATTTATACTATAACGATCCAGTAACAGAAGGTGGACAGTTTACTAAGAAATCAAACAACGATTTATTAGCATTATATAATACGACAAATGATGAGATTGTTACTGTTAAAATTACAGGTATTCTTAAAACAAACTCTCAATTTATTTCAACTTCAGAACAAATTGCCTACTCAACTGCAGTTAAAACTAAAGTCTTATCAATGAATATTAATTCAAGAGTTGTTGAAGCACAAAGACTTTCTGAAACAAGTGTGGTTCAAGGGGTCATCTTCTATGAAACACCAATGAGTAAATATACAAAAGATGATTTACTTGATGAATTAGGTGGCATGAGTGTGCCAACAAGCATATTAATTTATCCAAAAAATTTTGATAGTAAAGAACACATTTTAGATGTATTAGATAAATATAATGAGTTAAATCCTGAAGAACAAATTGGATATTCAGATAATGTTGCTGCAGCTGTATCGATGATTAAAGATGTTATGACTGCAATATCTGCTGTATTAATTGCCTTCTCTGCGATTTCATTAGTGGTTTCAAGTGTGATGATTGGTATTATTACTTATACATCAGTACTTGAACGTACAAAAGAAATTGGTGTGTTAAGATCAATTGGTGCAAGAAAGAAAGACATTTCACGTGTATTCAACGCTGAATCCATTCTTATTGGATTAATTGCAGGTTTATTAGGGGTTGTCATTACTTACGGCTTAGTTCCAATTATTAATATCATCTTAGAAAATCAAACTGGAAGTAGTAATGTGGCACAATTATATATCGTGCACGCAGCCTTCCTAATCCTTATTTCAGTATTCTTAACATTTATTGCAGGTTTAATCCCATCTAAGATTGCAGCTAGAAAAGACCCAGTTGTGGCTTTACGTACTGAATAAAATAGAGTATAATATATGTAACTTGATGAAAGAGACTAGTAATTTATAATTAATTTTTAGAGAGTCTGTGGTTGGTGTAAACAGATAATTGATGTAAATGAATCCACTCTGGAAAGATGCTAATCACATCCGGGTAATTCCGTTATCAATTTAGAAGTGCTATGAGCAATCATAGAATTAAGGTGGCACCGCGGAAATTTTATTCGTCCTTAGTCAAATTTTTTTGGCTAGGGACTTTTTATTTTTAAAGAAAAAAGAGAGGTAGAAACACATGTTAGATGTAAAATACATAACCGAAAATATGGAAGAGGTTATCAAACGTCTTTCAACAAGAAAAGGTGATTTCTCATATTTAAGAAAAATCACAGATTTACAAGACAAAAGAAAACAATTAATTCAAGAAGTTGAAGGCTTACAAGCTAAGAGAAATGAACAATCTAAATTAATTGGTCAATATAAACGTGAAGGTAAAAACGTTCAACCGTTAATGGCTGAAATTGAACTCATTAAAGGTCAAATTCCAGCGTTAGATCAAGAATTATCTAGTATTGAAAAAGAAATATTTGAAATTTTATCAATTACGCCAAACCTACCAGGTTTAGATGTCCCAGTTGGTGAAGATGAAGCAGCAAACGTTGAAATTAAAAAATGGGGAACGATTAGAAACTTTGATTTCCCAATTCAAGATCATGTTTCATTAGGTGAAAAATTAGGCATCTTAGATTTTGAACGTGCTGCTAAAATTACAGGACCTCGTTTCGTTATTGATAAAGGCATGGGGGCTCGTTTAGAACGTTCATTAATCCAATTCATGATGGATTTACATGCACATGAACATGGATACACAGAAGTAATGCCACCATATGTTGTAAATGAAAAGAGTATGTTTGGTACAGGCCAATTCCCTAAATTTAAAGGAGATTCATTCCGTTTAGAAGGGGAAAACGAATGGTATTTAAACCCTACAGCAGAAGTTCCAACAATTAACATGTATCGTGATGAAATTATTCCTGTAGAAGAATTACCAATGCGTTATGTATCTTATACAACTGCATTTAGATCAGAAGCAGGTTCTGCAGGTAGAGATACACGCGGCATTTTACGTCAGCACCAATTCAATAAAGTAGAATTAATTAAGTTCACTACACCAGAAGATAGTGAGGCTGAACATCAAGCAATGTTAAAAAACTCAGAAAAAGTATTACAATTATTAAATCTTCCGTACCGTGTTGTATGTCTATCAACTGGTGACATGGGATTCGGTATGCAAAAGACATATGATATTGAAGTTTGGATTCCAGCACAAAATACTTATAGAGAAATTGGTTCAATTTCAAACGCAGGAGATTTCCAAGCTCGTCGCGCAAATATTCGTTTCAAACGTACTAAAGATAGCAAGACCGAATTTGTTCACACATTAAATGGTTCAGGTTTAGCAGTTGGTAGAACAATGATTGCGATTATGGAAAATTATCAAAATGCTGATGGAACCATTACAGTTCCTGAAGCACTAAGACCTTACATGAGAGTAGACATCATTAAATAAACGGCAAATATAACCCAATAACCCACAATTTTCGACAAAAAACAAAACTTTACAACATTATTTGATATAAGAACTATTGTAAGTTATACTAAGGGTACTTCGTTTTTCTCTCTCAATGAAAAGCCTCGGTGATTAAGCAACTAATCTCGAGGCTTTTCTTATTTCGAGACTTATCACATAATTGTGTGATAAAATAATATTAAAATTAGGGATATAAAGAGGACTGAAAAAAATGAAAATTTATTATGTTGAAGATGAAAAAGATTTATCAGAGATTATTAGAAAATACTTAGTACGCGAAAATTATGATGTAACAGTATTTTATGATGGTGAAACTGCGATGAAACACGTTGGTGATCAAGTAGACTTATGGATTCTTGACATCATGTTATCAGGACAAATCGATGGTTTCGATTTAATTAACGCGATTAACAAAGCAAATCCTGATGCTGCGGTTATTTTCACAAGTGCTAGAGACCAAGCCCTAGATAAAATTAAAGGACTTGAATTAGGTTCAGATGATTACATTGCTAAGCCTTATTCTCCAAGAGAATTAATGTTACGTGTTAAAGCAGTATTAAAACGTAAACAAGCGCGTCCTGGTCAAATGAGCTATAGCGAATATAGCATTTCATTAGATTCAAGAGAAATTAGACATAATGATCAACAAATTGAATTAACGAATAAAGAATTTGAAATGTTACTAGTTTTCTTAAAAAACAAGCAACAACCAATTGAAAGAAAACTGTTACTTGAAACAATTTGGGGAAAGAATTATGTAGGTTCAGATAGAGTAATGGATGATTTATTACGTCGTTTAAGATCTAAAATGCCATTACTTAGAATTGAAACTATATATGGATATGGCTATCGCCTATTATGAATCGCTTTAAACTAGCGACCCAGATTAATATTATTTTCACGTTTGTAACAGTTTTGAGTGGAATAATATTCATATTTATCTTAAATCTATCCTTTACCAAAGGAATAGAAAATCAAAACATGGCTTATTTAAATGATTACTATGCTCAAGTTCGTGTGGATTACGATCCTTATACAAATGAACTAGAGTATGATCATAAGTCGATTTATAATGATTATTTAATTATTAGAAATGGTTCAATCGCATTATATTCAAATGAAAATGTATCAGAAGAATATATTAATTATGTTGCAGAGCACGTGATTAGTGAATACTTTGAAAACAATACGACAAGAAGTAATCAAACAATTACTTATGTGAGATACAAGGATATCGCATATATGGGGATTGTTTCTCATCCAATGGGAACACCTAAATTTGCGGTTGTTGTTGTATCAAATGCAACCGAGTATATTCAAGATATGACAGGTAGTGTTCCATTCTATGCGACACTTGCATTCTTAAGTATTTTAGTTTTAGGAAATGTCATTATTTGGCTATGGAGTTCGACAACAGTTTCTAAACTGAAAGTACTTCAAGAAAAGATAGATGATATGATTAAAACTGACTATCAATCAGATGTTAGAATTGATGCTGCAGAAGAAATTACATCACTTGCTAACGCGATTGATAACATGCGAAATCAAATTAAAGAAAATGAACGCACAAAAAAAGAAATGGTTCAAAATATGGGGCATGATTTAAAAACACCAATTGCAGTTATTAAATCTTATGCTGAAGCCATTTTAGATGGAATTGAAGATACTGATGCTGCCCAATTAATTATTAAACAAGCAGACATCTTAAATAAAAAAGTACTTCAAATCATGGAATACAATAAACTTGGATATATTAAGAGTGATCAAAAGTTAGAAGATGTTTCAATGAGAGAAGTATTAACTTCAATTGTTAATAATTATAAATATATTACCCATGCAGAAATCACTTTAAATATAGATTCAGATTGGGTACACCCAATGATTAAAGAAAATCTATATGTAGCTATTTCTAACATCATGGATAATGCAGTACGCTATGTTCAATCAAAAATTATTATTCAACTTCAAAATAAAAAACTCACCATCTATAATGACGGTGAGCAAATTGATCCTGAATTCTTACCACGCATGTTTAAAGCATATGAAAAAGGTAGTAAAGGACAATTCGGTTTAGGACTCGCAATTGTTAAACAAACATTAGGTATGTTTGGATTATCTATTCGATGCGATAATAAACCAAATGGCGTAGAATTTACAATAGAGCAGCTTTAATTAAGGCTGCTCTTTCTTTATAATCATCACTTGTTAATTCACTCATGTGATTATAAAAGCCTAGCGTTAAATCATCCTTCTCATATCGAGGAATGATATGAACGTGATAATGGAAAACAGTTTGACCAGCAGTTTCATTGTTATTATTTAGTAAATTTAAGCCCTTCGCATCAAAGGCTTTATAGATTGCAACAGATAACTTTTGAACAACCCCAAATAAGTGTTTTAAAGTTTCTTCAGGTACTTCAAAAAGATTTTTATATGGGGCTTTGGTTACAACAAGCGTATGACCCATTGTTGCTTGTGTAATATCTAAAAATGCAATAACTAGTTCATCTTCATATACAATTGACGCAGGAATTTCACGATTGATTATTTTTGTAAATATAGTTTCCATAAATAACCTCCTTTATTTCATTATAACACCTTGTTTTGTTGTCGTCGATTGCAAATGGTGGTATAATTTAAGTGATTTATAAAGAAGGGAAGTTAAAAACTTATGAAACGTATTCCAGTAGGTATATCAGGACGTCATGTTCACGTTACAAAGGAACATTTAGAAATTTTATTCGGAGAAGGCTATGAACTTAAGGTTTTCAAACCATTAAGCCAACCAGGCCAATACGCAGCGGAGGAAAAAGTAAGTGTTGTTTCCCCACAAGGTTTAGTATTAGATGGAGTTAGAATCTTAGGACCAGTTAGACCTGCGAGCCAAGTTGAAATCTCACAATCAGATGCTATTCGCTACAAATTTGTTGCACCAGTTAGATCAAGTGGTGATGTTAAAGGCAGCGGAGCTTGTAAATTAGTTGGACCTAAAGGTGAAGTTGAATTATCAGAAGGTGTAATTATCGCTGATAGACATATTCACTTCTCATTAGAAGAAGCTAAAGAATTTGGTGTTAAAGATAAAGATATCGTATCAATCAAAATTGATGGTATTAAAGCTGGTATCTTAGATAATATCTTATGTCGTGTACATGAAAACTTTAGATTAGACTGTCACTTAGATACAGATGACGGCGATGCATTCATGTTAAAGAACGGTGACACTGTTCAATTAGTTAAAAAATACGAAATCGTTGAATAAAAAATGGCTTAATAAGCCATTTTTGTTATAAGGAAATATATATGAAAAAAAGAGAGAGACAACAAGTTTTTCGTGATCCACTTTATGGTTATATCCATATCAATTATGAACTAATCACTAACTTAATCAACTCATCAGTATTTCAACGCTTAAGAAGAATTAGACAATTATCTGGTGTACACATGATTTTCCATGCTGCAGAACATTCAAGATTTTCTCATTCTCTAGGTGTTTATGAACTTGCTTATCGCTTCAGTATGATTAAAGAAATTGATGAAGTACTTGATGAAAGATCAAAACTATTATTCTATGCAGCTGCATTACTTCATGATGTAGGACATGGTGCCTATTCACACGCATTTGAATATGTTTTTCATGTAAATCATGAAAAGATTGGTGCAAGCTTAATCGTTAATCATCCTGAACTAAGAAGTATTTTAGACGAAGTTGATCAAAACTTTGCTGAAGATGTTGCCTCAGTTATTTTAAAACAAGGTAAATTCCCACTAATCCAACAACTCATATCAAGTCAATTAGATATTGATAGATTAGATTATTTAGAACGCGATGCATACTTTACTGGTGCAGCATATGGGCATATTGATTTAGACCGCTTAATGAGAGTTGTGGTTGTAAAAGATAACCGATTAGCCTTTAAAGCAAGTGGTATTCACGCAATTGAAAACTATTTGGTTGCTAGATACCATATGTACTGGCAAGTATATTATCATCCGAAAGCTCGTGCATATGAAGTCATTTTAGAAAAAATCTACTTAAGAGTTAAAGATTTATTACAAAAAGGCTTTGACTTTGAACATGATGTAACAAGTTTAAAGAAAATCTTAAATAATCCACACGATATGTATGCTTATTTAGAAATTGATGATTATTATATGAATGGATTAATTGCATACTTCTTGAAGTCTAAAGATCCAATTTTAAAAACATTATCAAATGATTTCTTAAATCGACATATCTGGGAATTTATCGATGATAAAGAAGAAAATAAAGATAAGATTAATGAAATCTTAAACAAGATTACAGATGAAGAAAAACGTTATTTCACGCTAAAGACATCTGTACAACAAACCGCTTATAAGGCAAGTTCAACTATTGGCGACCAAATCCATATTTTAACCGAAAAAGATGAAGTGATTCCTTTATCTTCATACTCATCAATTGTTCATTCACTTGTTACTTCAAGTGATAAGTCAGACTATAAATTCTTTTATAAAAAATTATGAAAGAAAAACTGTTTATCGTTGAAGGAACGCATGATGAGGCCGTTCTACAACAATGTATAAAAGGAATTAAAACAATTTCGGTTGGAGGATCTCAAATAAAAGAAGACGTTTTAGATTTTTTGATTCATAATCAAGACAAATTTGAAATTGTACTTTTATTAGACCCTGATTTTCCAGGTGAAAAAATTAGAAAAACACTCGCTAGTAAACTTTCCAATCCAAAGCATATTTTCTTTGATAGAAAAGCATCAATTTCGAAAAATAGAAAAAAAGTTGGAATTGAACATGTTGACTTTAAACTGATTAGGGAAATGATTCAGTATGAAGTTAAAGAGCAAGAGATAAAAACAGATCTTAATATTCATACGCTTTATGAATTAGGATTAACTGGTCAAATTAACTCCTTTAATTTAAGAAAAGTTATTACTGACTATTATCATATCGGACACTGTAATACAAAAATACTTCTTCAAAGATTAACTTGGTTAGGGTTAACTAAAGAGGATTTAGTGAGGGTTTTAAATGGAGCATCAAGCTAAGAAAAAATTTGGACAAAACTTTTTAACAGACACAAACTTACTTAAAAAAATTGTGGATTCAGCAAATATTAAAGATAAAAATGTATTAGAAATTGGACCAGGGCTTGGCGCTTTAACTCAATTTTTAACTGTACAATCAAAAAAATATCTAGCATATGAAATTGATCTTTCTTTAGTAGACACTTTAAAGAAATTTGAAAGTGAAAAAGCGCAGTTCATATTTAAAGATTTTATGGAAGATGATGTAACAAAAACTTTATTAAATTATTTTCAAAATGAAGAAGTACATTTAGTTGGTAACCTACCTTACTATATTACAACACCAATCATTTTTGAATTTTTAAAGTATGATCACTTGAAAACAGCAACCATTATGGTTCAAAAAGAAGTTGGCGATAGAATCATCAGCGATCGTAATTTAAAAACATATAATGGATTTTCTGCAATCTTACAGTATTACACAAAGGTAAGTCGAGTGGTCAATGTTAATCGCAAAATGTTTAATCCAGTTCCTAAAGTCGACTCAATGGTTGTAAAATTAGAAAAGATTGATAGACGTCTACCTAAAGAACAAGAAATATTATATGAAAAAATAGTGAAATCTGCATTTATGCATAAACGTAAAACAATGGTAAATAACTTGTCTGAGACATTTAATATACCTAAGATTGAATTACAACAATTTTTAAATAAATTAGGTTTTAAAGAAACTGCACGCGCTGAAGAATTAAGCGTAGAAGATTTCATTTTAATAACAAAATCATTCAACTATTAATAAAAGGGCATGTCCCTTTTTGTTTTATGACCGAATATGATAACGTTTTTAAGATGTAAGCGCTTTGATTTACTGTAAAATATGTTATAATAAAAGTAACTTAGTAACACAACCAGGAGGGGCAAATGCAAGTAACAGACGTGAGAGTAAGACTTGTAGCAAGTGATTCACGATTAAGGGGCGTGGTTACTGTTACATTTGACGATGCTTTTGTAGTTCATGACATTCGCGTTATTGAAGGGGAAAATGGTATTTTTGTTGCAATGCCAAGCAAGAAGATGCCTAATGGTGGATTTAGAGATATAGCACATCCTATTCATCAAGACATGCGTAAAGCTGTTGAAGATGCAATTGTAAAAGCATATCAAAAAGCACTTGAAACTCAACAACCAGAAAATATAGCGGACTAAATAGAGCATTCCAATAAAGGCGTTTAAATACGTCTTTTTTTGTTGGCTAAATATAATTTAAAGTGATATAATGAGGTGACAAGAGAGGTATTTTTATGAGTATAGAAGATAAAAAAGTGAAATTGTTCACATTATCTGCAAATAGACCATTAGCGGAATCAATTGCTAGAGCTGCTAATATTCCACTTTCAAACGTTGAAGTAATTAAATTTGCAGACGGGGAAATGACAATCAATATAGAAGAATCAGTGAGAGGTAATCACGTCTTTGTTGTCCAACCAACAAGTCAACCTGCCAACGATCACTATATGGAAATTTTAATTTTAGCAGATGCATTAAAACGTGCATCAGCAGCATCAATCACAATTCTAATGCCTTATTATGGCTATTCAAGACAAGATAGAAAAGCAAAATCTCGTCAACCTATTACAGCTAAATTAATGGCTAACTTATTAACAGTAGCCGGTGTAAATCGTGTTGTATGTTTAGATTTACATGCTGCCCAAATCCAAGGGTTCTTCGATATTCCAATCGACAACTTCCCAGCAGCACCTCTTCTAGCATCATATTTCAGAAAGAAAAAATTAGAAAATGTAGTTGTTGTATCACCTGACCATGGTGGTGTAACAAGAGCAAGAATTTTTGCAACATTCTTACAAGCACCATTAGCAATTATTGATAAAAGAAGACCTGAGCCAAATAAGGCTGAAGTGATGAATATTATCGGGGATGTTCAAGGTGCGACTTGTGTTATGATTGATGATATCATCGACACAGGCGGCACATTAATGGCTGGTGCTGAAGCTTTAGTTAAAGCTGGTGCAAAATCAGTATATGCAGCTGCAACTCACGGTGTATTAACAAATAACGCAACAGAAAAACTACAAAAATCAGTATTAGAAGAAATTGTTATTACAGATACAATTTATTTAGCACCTGAAAAGAAACAACCGAAGATTAAACAATTATCTGTTGGACCTTTATTAGGTGAAGCAATTATCCACATCTTAAATGATGAACCAATTTCTCAAATTTTCAATAGAATTGAGGAAGTTTAATGAAGTTAGTTGTCGGGTTAGGTAATCCAGGCAGAGAATATACTCAAACTAGACACAATGTTGGATTTATCTTAATTGATAAATTCTTAAGTGAATTAAACTTAGATATTAAAGTAGATAATAAATTAAATGCAGCACTCGTAAAAACAAATATCTCAGGTGAACAAGTTATTTTTGCAAAACCCTTAACCTATATGAATTTATCAGGTCAAGCGGTAAGCAAGATTGCTAATTACTATAAGATTGATCTTAATGATATCATTGTTGTATCAGATGATACAGCCTTAGCACTTGGTAAGATTAGATTGAGAGAAACAGGAAGTCACGGTGGTCAAAATGGATTAAGAAATATTATCCAAGAATTGGGCACAGCAAACTTTAAACGATTACGTGTCGGTATCGGAGACAATCCGATTATGAATAAGGCTGATTATGTATTAGGTAAGTTTACACCTAAAGAATTAGAACAATTAATTCCTGCAATTAATTTAGGGTACAATGCAATTTTTGAATGGATTAAAAATGAAAAATTTAACAATATCATGACAAGATATAACACCCCCCAGGCTGAATAAGTCTGGGTTTTCTTGGTTATGCTGGAGGTAGAATTAATGTATGAAAAACTATTAAAATTATATAATAAGACAAACCAAATTAAAGCCTCACAAAGCGATTTTAAGAATGTTAACCATGCTTACGTTCAATTTTTAATCACATTAAAATATTATCAAAATAATAAAAATATCTTTGTCGTTCTTCCTAATTTATACGACGCTCAAAAATACTATGATAAGCTAAGCAATATCTTAGGTGATGAGTGTGTTTTATTCTATCCAAGTGACCAAATGTTAACTTCAATGATGGCACTAGGCTCACCAGAATTTAAAAACGAAAGATTATTCACCTTAAGAAAATTATTAAAAAACGAACAAAAGTATGTTGTTGTTACAACACAAGAGGGTATTTTAAAACGTCAACTTAAACCACAAGATTATGAAAATAGTGTAATGACTTTATATAAAAATGGTTCATATGATTTTCAAAGTTTAATCAAACGCTTAGTTTATGATGGCTATCAATATAACTTTACTGTTGAACGACCAGGTGAATTCAGTGTGAGAGGATCAATTATTGATATCTTCACACATGATCATAAAGACCCATTCCGTATCGATTTCTTTGGGGACGAGATTGAATCAATTAAAACATTTGATGTCCTCACGCAAAAAAGCATTGAATCTGTCGATAAAATTGATTTAGCACCACTTCATGAATTATTCTATACAGATAAACAAAAAGAAGTAGCATTAAAACAATTTGAGTCGTTTTTTGAAAACATTGATTTATCAGAAAAAGAAATAAATAAGTACAATACTGATTTTGAGAATCTAAAAAACAGAAAAAGAATGGACAGTTTAAGTTTATATACTTCATTCTTTAATTCAGATGAAACAACTATCCTTGACTTTGGAAATCGTAATGAAATTATTTTAGTTGATAAATATAAGATGTTAATTAATGAAGAATCTAATCAACAAGACTTAAAAACTTATAGCGAAACGATGTTTGGTGATACATTCACAAAATTACCATTTAGATTAAATTTAGATTACATATTAAATAAAGATCATTTATCATTTGAATTATATTATGCAGCAGATGTAATAACGGAGGATTTAAAGGTATTCGATGTTGAGGGATTCCAAGGATTCTTAGAGCCGTTCTTAATGTTTTTAAATGAGTATAAAGCATTCACTGTTATTTGTGCAATGAATGGTAAAGTAAATTATGAGAAACTAAAAGAATTCTTAAGTTCACATAAAGTGAATTTTAATGATAATGATATTAAACCTGGTGAACTAAATATTATGCATTCAGGATTACCAGGGTCATTCTTAGATACACAAAATAAGGTTGTTGTTTTAACTGATGAATCTTTATTTACAAGCAAACAAACAGGTAGAATTAGATATCGCTCAGTAATTAACCAAGCAATTAAGATTCGTGATGCATCTGAACTTAAAGAAGGAGATTATGTTGTTCACTATGATTTTGGTATTGGCCAATATTTAGGATTAAAAACCATGTCTTTATCAGGTGAAAAACGAGATTACCTTCATATTATTTATGAAAACAATGAGGCACTGTATGTACCAACCGATCAAATTGAACTTGTTTTAAAATATCGTCGCGGTGATGATTTACCACCAAAGTTATCAAAATTAAGTGGTAAACAATGGGGTAAAACAAAAGCAGCTGTTAGAAAGAAAATTAAAGATTTATCAGATAGACTACTTAAGCTATATGCAATGCGAAAGGAAGCCAAAGGGTTTGCATTTAGTCGAGATAATGAGATGATGGAACAGTTTGAAAATGATTTTAATTATGAAGAAACAAAAGATCAAAAGTTAGCAATTGAAGCTGTTAAAAAAGATATGGAAAACGAACGTCCAATGGATAGACTAATCGCCGGAGATGTCGGGTTTGGTAAAACTGAAGTTGCCCTAAGAGCGGCATTTAAGGCCACTTTAGATGCAAAACAAGTTGCATATTTGGTACCTACAACAGTACTTGCACGTCAACACTATTATAGTTTTAAAGAACGCTTTGAAAAGTATGGCGGTAATGTTGCCTTACTATCGCGCTATGTTTCTAAAAAAGAACAAAATGAAATTTTAGATAAACTTGCTAAAGGGTATATAGATGTTGTTATTGGGACACATCGCCTTTTAAGTGATGATGTTAAGTTTAAGGATTTAGGCTTATTTATTATTGATGAAGAGCAACGATTTGGTGTAGAACACAAAGAAAAGATTAAAGAAATGAAGGTGAATGTTGATACACTAACTTTATCTGCAACACCAATTCCAAGAACACTTCAAATGGCAATGTATGGGTTAAAAGACTTATCTATGATTGAAACCCCTCCAATGAATAGATATCCGGTTCAGACATATGTAGTTGAGCGACAAGATGTCATTATTAAAGATGCTATAGATCGTGAACTAGCACGTGGTGGTCAAGTTTTCTACCTATATAATCGAGTTGAAACAATTGAAGCAATTATGGCTAAAATTCAAAAATTAGTTCCTAATGCTAGAATTGCAACCGCACATGGTAAGATGAGCAAAGATAAACTAGAGGAAGTTTTACAAGCATTCATAGAAAAAGAATTTGATGTTTTAGTATCAACAACAATTATCGAAACAGGTGTTGATATACCAAATACGAATACATTAATTATCCATGATGCGGATAAACTCGGTTTAAGCCAACTGTATCAATTAAGGGGTAGAGTTGGTCGAAGTGATAAAATTGCTTATGCATACTTGATGTTTGATGCATATAAGAATATCAATGATGAGGCGAAAAAACGATTAAGCGTCATTGAAGACTTCACAGATTTAGGCAGTGGATTTAAAATTGCACTTCGTGATTTAGCAATTCGTGGTGCAGGGGATATCTTAGGAGATGAGCAATCTGGATTCATTGATTCGGTAGGTATGGAAATGTACATGAAGTTATTGGATGAGGTAATGAATGGTATCATGGAAGATCCAGTAAAATCACAAGTGCCAGATCAAGTGTTTGCATCCCGTCATATTCCTAAAGAATATATTGATAATGATCCAGTACGTATTGAAATACATAAACGTATTGCAGCATTAAATTCGTTAAAAGACTTAGAAGATTTAAAACTAGAATTAGAAGACCGCTTCGGTCAAATTGATTTAGAAGTCTTAATTTATATGCATGAAAAATTATTTAAGAAGTTATCAAGTAAAGTTGGTATTGAAAAGACAGTAAGAGAATCAGATTCAGTTCGAATGATTTTCTCATTAGATCAAAGTGAAAAAGTTGATGGTATCAAATTACTGTATGCAGCGACTAACAGCAAGACAAAAGTATCTCTAGCTGATAAGCGAGGACATGTTGAGGTTAACATGATTACCAGAGGACATAAAGAACATTGGTTATATTTAGCGTGTGAACTGTTAGAGTCTTACTTAAAAACAGATATTAATCAATCAATCATTTCTTAAATTATCGTTATAAAAACAAAAGCATAAGAATACGTGATAAAATGGAAATTGGTTTAGAACCAATTTCTTTTTTTTGGAGGATGAATAATGAAAAACATCGTTGTTGTAGGATCTCAATGGGGAGATGAAGGAAAAGGTAAGATAACCGATTATCTTGCACAAAATGCAGATGTGGTTGTTAGATATCAAGGTGGAAATAATGCAGGACATACGGTTGTTATTAACAACGAGAAATATGCGCTTCATTTATTACCTTCAGGTATTTTAAATAAGAATATTAAAAATATTATGGCTAATGGAATGGTAATCAACCCAAAAGCGTTTTATGAAGAATTATCTAAGATTAAAAATGAATATCAATTATTTGTTTCTGACCGTGCACATATTGTTTTACCAGCACATATTGAAATGGATAAATTAAATGAAAAAACAGATGGTATTGGTACGACCAATCGTGGTATTGGACCTGCTTATACAGATAAAGCAGCTCGTACAGGTATGCGTGTATCAAGTTTTATTAATAAAGAAAAACGTGAACAAAAGATTCGTCAAATTGTTGAACAAAAAAATAAAATCTTAATTTCAAAAGGTAAAGAAGCTTTAGATATTGATGCGATTATTAGTGAGTATGAAAAGTATGCAGAGTATATGAAACCTTTTGTTGCAGACACATCGTATTTGTTAAATGAATTAATTCATGATCATAAGGTTTTATTTGAAGGTGCACAAGGTGTTATGTTATGTTTAGATCATGGTACATATCCATATGTTACTTCATCTAGTCCGACAGCTGCATCTGTACCTTTAAATACAGGTATTGCTCCATGGTATGTTAAAGGTGCAATTGGCGTTACAAAGGCATATACGACTAGAGTTGGTAGTGGACCATTCCCTTCAGAAATGTTTGATGAGTTAGCACAATACATTAGAGAAACTGGAAGAGAATATGGCACATCAACTGGTAGACCTCGTCGAATTGGTTGGTTAGATACAGTTGTTATCAATTATTCAAAACGTGTAAGCGGATTAAGTTACTTAGCAGTCACATTATTAGACGTTTTATCAAAAATTAAAGAACTAAAGATTGTTGTAAGTTATAACCTAGATGGTAAAGAAATATTCAATGTCCCAAGTGACTATGAAGACTTCTTACGTTGTGAACCAAACTTTATTACATTACCTGGTTGGGATGAAGATATTACACAAGTTAAATCATTTGAGGAATTACCATTAAATGCACAAAAATATATTGAAAAAATAGAGGAATTAACAGGAATTAAAGTCGCAATCTTCTCTGTTGGTCCAGATCGCAATCAAACAATTCAAAGATTCCCTATTTTATAGGAGATTATATGGGTAAAATTGACATTCTTTCCATCGCAAAAGAAGCACAAATACATAAACAAAAAGATTCGACTGTTGTTGATGCAACAATAGGTATGTTTTATGATGATGAAAAAAAATTAATCATTAATGATGTTAAAGAAGCATACTATAACATTGATTTATTTGAAACATTTAAATATGGTGCAACAGATGGAGGAAATTTATTTGTTAATAACGCAATTGATTGGGTATTATCAAATAAAAAAGAAATGATTCAATCAAAATATAAGTTAACTGGTTTAGCAACGCCAGGGGGATCTGGCGCTTTATCTGTTATATTTAATA
This sequence comes from Acholeplasma hippikon, assembly GCF_900660755.1. Classification (NCBI taxonomy): domain Bacteria; kingdom Bacillati; phylum Mycoplasmatota; class Mollicutes; order Acholeplasmatales; family Acholeplasmataceae; genus Acholeplasma; species Acholeplasma hippikon. The sequence goes on along the minus strand of NZ_LR215050.1, from coordinate 1,058,722 downwards.
GTTATGGGCATGTTAATGACAAAGTTTTAGTATCGAATTTGCGTTGGCGTTATGAATATTTCACAAGCGCTGCTAAAAAATTAATTCATGAACATAACATGTTCTTAGGTGATGCGTTTGATTTAGCATCATTTGAAAAGGAATTAGCGTATTTATGTAGAATACAAGAAACTGTTATTGTGGTCATCAATGACCCTTGTCAAAATCCAACGGGTTATCAATTAAGTGAATCCGAATGGAAAAAGATCGTTTCAATACTTAATAAGTTTAATAATAATCACATCATTTTAGTGTATGACTTAGCCTATTTTGACTATGATCCAAGAGGGTATGAAGAAGCTAGAAGAACTTTTGAATATTTCATGAGCCTAGCACCACACACAGAAGTACTCATCTCATTTAGTGCCTCTAAATCGTTTGCTATGTATGGTGTAAGACTGGGTGGTTTAATTGGGTTACATCATAACGAATCACAGTATAATTACTTCGAAAAAAACGCATACGAAGATGCATTAGGTAAATGGAGCACTGCACCAAGTGTCGGAGTAAATATATTTAATCAACTTGTAAATAAAAAGGATAGTTATTTAGTTACATTAAATCGATTAACCAATACTTTAAAAGTTAGAGGGGATATCTTCATCAAAGAAGCCAAAGAAGCTAATTTAGCTATTTATCCTTATCGAGGTGGATTCTTCGTTTTAGTAAAGTCAGAAAAACCAGTTTTAGATTTTGAAAAACTTAAAGAACAAGGGATATACTTAATTCCTATGGATGAGGGCTTAAGAATAGCGCTCTGTGGTATTACAACCGATGAAGTATACGGCCTTGCAAAGCGAATTAAAACAATTATAAATAAAATGTAAAGTTGAAAAACATCGTTGGAAATTAGACGATGTTTTTTTCTTTAAAATATCTACATAAAAAACAATAATTTGATAAAAATGACGAAATATATAATAAATATAATAATGTGATAAAATCAAGGTACACAAGACGTTTAATAGGAGGTATAAATGAGAAAACTAATTTCTTTATTAACAAGCAGAATTACATTTCTAGGTCTCATCTTTTTAGCTCAAATTATCTTAGTTGCCACGTTGATTTTAGAGTTTGCTAATCAGTGGTACTATATCTCCATCATTTCAACTGCTCTAAGTTTTTTAATAACAATTTACATTATGGCAGATGAAGAAAATCCAATGTTTAAATTAACTTGGATTATCATCATATTAGTATTCCCTTTATTTGGTGTCATATTATATAGTTATTCAAGAACAGAGAAACTATCACATTCAAAATCTACGCTCATGAATGAGATGCAAGAACGAAGAATGAGAGAATTAAAAAAAGTTGAATCGATATACCATGATAATTATCTTAGACATCAAAAATTTTTAACAGGGTTACATTTTCCTAGTTATGAAAATACAATATCTAAATTTTTACCAAATGGACAGGTAAAACAAGAAGAATTATTAAAGGCGCTTAAGTCAGCTAAAGAATATATATTTATGGAATATTTTATTATCACTAAATCTAAGATGTGGGATGAAATACTCCAAATTCTTAAAGAGAAACAAAAAGAAGGTGTTGAAATTAGAATCATTTACGATGATTTAGGTTCAGCGACTAAACTTCCATTTCATTACCATAAGACATTAGAAAAACTAGGCTTCAAAGTTGTTAGATTTAATCCAATGCGATTAAGAGTTAAATTTTCTATGAATTACAGAGATCACAGAAAAATAGTGGTTATTGATAATAAAATTGCTTTTACTGGTGGATTTAATATTGGTGATGAATATACCAATAAAAAGAAGGTGTTTGGTTATTGGAACGATGCCGGCATTATGTTAGAAGGAGAAGCTGTTTGGTCACTAACTGTTTTATTCTTAGAAAATTGGGCTTTCTCAAAAAAAGAAAAAATGGAATTTAGAAAATATTATCGTGAATACAAAGTTCAAAATAATGCCTTATATATTCCATTTGGTGATATTCCGACTGATAAAAATTATACTGCTCGATCAATTTACTTACAATTAATTAATGATGCAAAAGAAAAAATATATATAACTGCTCCTTATTTCATCTTAGATAATGAAATTAATACAGCACTTAAAATGGCTGCACAAAGCGGTGTTGAGGTAAAAATTGTTATTCCAAACATCCCTGATAAAAAGTTAGTATATATGGTATCGGAATCCTACGTATCTGAACTGATTCCTTATGGTGTCAAAATATATAAATTCACACCAGGATTTATTCACTCAAAAATGATTATTGCAGATGATAGGGTTGCCATGATTGGTACATCTAATTTAGATTTTAGAAGCCTATATATGCACTTAGAAAATAATGTTTGGTTTGATGATTTAACAACCATAGAAGACATGGTTAAATATTATGATAAAACAGTTCAAAATAGTAAACTAATTACTGCACATATGTTGCGCAAGAGAAACTTTATTTACCGCGCGTTACAAGCTTTACTTAGAGGTTTTTCTGCATTACTTTAAAGCACTTGCAATCATCGATTTGGTGATTGCTTTTTCTTTTAAGAAAACATATTGAAGTATAAAAATAATTGTTCCTACTGTATTAGAAATCATATCAAACATCGTTTCACCGACATCAATAATCTTTCTACCATCATAAGTATAAAAAGCAGGCCCTTGAGTCACAGTATCAAATAGCTTATCTCCAGTAAACTCAATAAACTCCCAAACCGCAGCAGTCATTAGAGAAAATGAAAATATAAATAAGATGATGAATAATCTATTTTGTTCAGACATCTTAGTTAATTTACTCATAATAAGTAAACCAACAAATGTTGCTGTATATCCAAAATAAACATGAACAAACTTATCATAATGAATAAACGATACGGTGTTATATAGATTTAAACTAGCACCTAAAAATAAAGCAATAAATACATAAATTACGGCATAAGTTAAAATAAATTCATTTATACGTTTATTGTTCAACATTAAAATTAATACGACTGAAATTAAAATTGTTGCAATATGACTTCCTAAACGTTCGTTAGGATCGTTTTTTGTAATTAAGACAATAATTGATAATATACTTGTTGTTAAAATCATTGCAACCAAAATAACAAAACTTATCCAATAATTAATAGATTTCTTTTTCATCATGTACCCCCTTTGATTACATCTATTTTACATCTTTTAAAAAATAAAAAGGTCGCATTACTTCCCTGTTCTGCGACTCTTTTCATCAATTTGTTTAAATAATTCAATTTGATTAAGAATATATGAGTTAAGTTTACTTTCCTGAATGACTTTTTCTGAAATGCCTTTGTGAGCTTGCATATGTTGGTTGATTATCTCAATGATATCAAAGTTATTTAAAGTACTTTTTTCTACATCATTAAAGAACATCATTGCATATAAACTAGATAATTTATCATGTCCTTTATAAGAACCAACGTTTTTACAAACAGTTTTCCCTAAATCGTGTAGTAAGGCCGTTGTTTGAAGTGTTTGGGTATTGGAATTTATGATACACATATCAATATGTTCATGGATAGATTCTAAGTGATAAGGTGTTTCGTGTTCACATGCGATATTTTTAAGTTCTTCACGATAGTCAGCGTGTATATATGCTTTGATTGTTTTTAATATCCCATATTTTTTTGAATACATAAGTACATCGTCTAAGTTTGTGTTGGGTTTTAAAAAGTGATAATTATTGCCTACAGTTATCTCATCACAATCAACACCAATTCTTGGTGGTCCCATGAATTTATAATTAAATATTCTTTCTTCAGCATTTAAGGTATCCTTTAAAATAACATTTAATGGTGCATGAAGTAACAAAGAAGAAACATAATAATTATGTGATTTCAGTAATGTATAAATACGAATTCTTTTTTCTCTAGAGATTGGGAGGTTTGTGACAATCAAATTTGGTTCTTCAAATAGATTCACATTTTCTAACATGTTTGAAGATGAAACAATAGTTCCATTATTCATACGAATAAATTCATTAATTTGATTATTATCTATAGATAATAGAAGGGTTGCTTGTTTCATTGATGTTACTCCTTTAGGATAATTAATCTACCCTTTATATTATAAGATATTTTCCCATAATTCATAGAATCATATAGAAAACGTTTTCAATTATAGAATACCAAGCAAAATTCTTTACAGTTTTATAAAATGAAAATGTACAATCGTTGAAAAATTTATAGGAGGGCCAATTATGAATAATCCATGGAGAGGATTCAAAGGTGGTTTATGGGAAGGAAGCGTAAACGTTTCTGATTTTATTCACCAAAACTACACAGAATATAAAGGGAATGATCAATTCCTTGCTGGTGCAACAGACGCATCAATTACATTAAATGAATTTTTTAAAAATTTATTAAAGGTCGAAAAAGAAAAAGGTGGAGTTATCGACTTAGATACTAAAGTTCCATCAACAATCATTTCACATGGTGCTGGTTACATGATCAAAGATCTTGAAAAGATCGTTGGTTTACAAACTGATGCACCATTAAAGAGAGGATTCTTCCCTAATGGTGGTATTAATGTTGCCGTAAAAGCAACTGAAGCTTACGGATACCATGTAGAGCAAGAAACAATCGATTTATACACAAATGTAAGAAAGACTCACAATCAAGGTGTGTTTGATGCTTATACACCTGAAATTCGTCGTGCAAGAAAATCACACATTATCACTGGTTTACCAGATGGGTATGGACGTGGACGTATCATTGGTGATTACCGTCGTGTACCACTATATGGTGTTGAATTCTTAATTAAAGACAAACAAGCTCAATTAAACAGCTTAACATTCCCAATGACTGAGGATGTAATCCGTCTAAGAGAAGAAATTACTGATCAAATCAGATCATTAAATGAGTTAATTCAATTAGGAGATATCTATGGTTTCGATTTAAGAAGACCAGCAGAAGATTCTAAAGAAGCTATTCAATACTTATACTTAGCATACTTAGCGGCAGTTAAAGAACAAAATGGTGCTGCAATGTCATTAGGTAGAGTAGATGCATTCTTAGATATCTATATTGAAAGAGACTTAAAAGATGGTAAATATTCAGAATTAGAAATTCAAGAATTTGTTGATCATTTCGTCATGAAATTAAGAATGGTTAGATTCGCAAGAACTCCTGAATATAATCAATTATTCACAGGTGACCCAACTTGGGTAACTGCAGTTTTAGGTGGTATGAACTTAAATGGTTCATCACTAGTAACTAAGACTTCATTCCGTTTATTACAAACACTTTACAACCTAGGAACATCAGCTGAGCCAAACTTAACTGTATTATGGACTGAAAACTTACCAGAAGGATTTAAAAACTTCTGTGCTAAAGTTTCAATCGATACATCATCAATTCAATATGAAAGTGATGATGCAATTCGTCCAATTCATGGTGATGACTATGCAATCGCATGTTGTGTTTCACCAATGGCTATTGGTAAAGAAATGCAATTCTTTGGAGCTCGTGCTAACGGCGCTAAAGCATTATTATATGCATTAAACGGTGGTAGAGACGAAATCTCTGGAGATCAAGTATTCTACAGAACTAAACGTGATGTTATGCAAGCAGATGTCTTAAACTTTGATGAAGTAATGGCTCGTTATGATGAAACATTAGACGAACTTGCTGAAGTTTATGTAAATGCATTAAATATCATTCACTATATGCATGATAAGTATGCATATGAAAAATTAGAAATGGCTTTACATGATAGAGACGTAACTAGATTCTTTGCTACAGGTATGGCAGGTCTATCAGTAGTTGCTGACTCATTATCAGCTATTAAATATGCTAAAGTTCATCCAATCTATGATGAAAGAGGTTTAATCACTGATTTCGAAACAGTTGGAGACTTCCCTAAATATGGAAACAATGACGATAGAGTAGACTCAATCGCAGTTGATGTTGTTGAACGTTTCATGAAGAAAATTGCAAGTCACAAGACTTATAGAGATTCAGTTCCAACAATGTCAATCCTAACAATTACTTCAAACGTAGTTTATGGTAAACATACTGGTAATACTCCAGATGGTAGACGTTACAAGGAACCATTTGCTCCTGGTGCTAACCCAATGCACGGAAGAGATAACTCAGGTGCATTAAAATCATTAATGTCAGTAGCTAAGATTCCATTCGAATACTGTCAAGATGGTATTTCAAATACATTCACAATTATTCCAGCAGCATTAGGTAAAAAACTTCAAATTGAAGGTTCAATCGTTCATGCTGAAGATGACATTCAAGTTCAAAACTTAGTTCGTTTATTAGATGGATACTTCACTTCAGGTGGTTACCACTTAAACGTTAACGTATTCAATAGAGAAACATTAAAAGACGCATTCGAACATCCTGAATTATATCCAAACTTAACAGTGCGTGTATCAGGTTATGCAGTTAACTTCTCTAACTTAACAACTGAACAAAAACTTGAAGTTATGAAACGTACTTTCCATGAAGGATTCTAATATTGGATTAAAAGGTAATGTGCATTCCATTGAAACATTTGGTGCTTTCGATGGGCCAGGCATTCGTTATGTAGTCTTTTTTCAAGGTTGTGCTTTAAAATGTAAGTTCTGTCATAACAGAGATACATGGGCAACAACTGAAAATAAATTAATGACTGCAGATGAAATCATTGCAGATTACAAAAAATACAAAGCCTTCTATAAAGGGGGTGGCATCACTGCCTCGGGTGGTGAGGCTACCTTCCAACTCGAATTTGTTACCGAATTATTTAAAAAGGCTAAAGAACAAGGTATCCATACTTGTTTGGACACCTCGGCTGGAACATATAGAGAAAATAGACAAGAAGCATTTGATGAATTATTAAAATATACGGATTTAGTTTTACTGGATATTAAACATATTGATAACGAAGAACATAAATGGTTAGTTGGAGCACCTAACACAAATATCCTCGCTTTTGCTAAACATTTAAGTGATTTAAAAATTCCTACACGTTTAAGATATGTTTTATTACCTACAATTAATTCACAAGATCATTACGTTTTAAGATTAAGAGAATTTATTGATACATTAGAGAATATGGTAGGTATTGATGTCTTACCTTACCATAAAGCAGGTATTAAGAAATGGGAAGCAATGGGTATCCCATATGAACTTAATCATATTAGTGAACCAAGTAAAGATTTAGTGTTACATGTAGAGAATTTATTAAAAACCAATTATAACTATATGAAGATATAAACCACGAGCAATTCGTGGTTTTATATTTATGAGAGAAATAAATGTATAATGATATTAAAGATAAAGAGGGTGAAAAAATGAATAAGTATCGCTATTTAGTTGAGAACCTTGGAATCAACGAAGATGAAATTATTTCATATGGAAATGATAAATTTAAAATCTCTCCAAAAATTTTAAATAGAATCGAAAATAAACCCAACGGTAATTTAATATTAGTGAGTGCCATTAATCCAACATCAAGTGGAGAAGGAAAAACAACCGTTTCTATTGGACTTGCCCAAGGATTAAAAAAGATTGGGAAAAGTGTAATGCTTGCCTTAAGAGAACCATCACTTGGACCCGTCTTTGGTTTAAAGGGTGGAGCAACCGGAGGTGGAGTGAGTTCATTAGAACCAGCACTTGATATTGATCTACACTTTACAGGGGATTTACACGCACTAACAAGCGCGAATAACTTATTAAGCGCAGTCATCGATAATCATATTCATTTTGGTAATGAACTTAAAATAAAAGAAGTTTATTGGCAACGTGCTATGGATATGAATGATAGATCTTTAAGAAGTATTGAAACAGAAATTAGAACGGACAAATTTCAAATAACAGCCGCATCTGAAATGATGGCTATTTTAGCATTAGCAAGAGATTTCAAAGATTTACGTGAAAGAGTCTCAAACATCGTTATAGGAATAAATGAAGAAGAAAAACTTATTCATGCTAAAGACTTAGGTTGTGTAGACGCGATTTTATTACTCTTAAAAGATGCAATAAAGCCTAATATTGTTTTTGCTAAAGAAATGGTACCGGCCTTTGTTCATGCAGGACCATTTGCAAATATTGCGCATGGTTGTAGTTCAGTCATTGCAACTAATACAGCATTAAAGTTAGCTGATTACGTTGTAACCGAAGCTGGATTTGGTGCAGATTTAGGAATGGAGAAATTTTTACATATTAAACAACCTCACCTTTATGCTGGTGCTAAAATCGTTGTAGTTGTAGCAACTATAAAAGCCCTTAAATTGCATGGTGGAGCGAATGAAGATAATTTGCTAAGTGTAAATTTTGATGCCTTAGAAAAAGGTTTATCTAATCTCGAAAAACATCTAGAAAATATAAAAACCTTTAATCTAAAAAGTGTGGTCGCTATTAATAAATTCCATACAGATACACTAGAAGAAATCGAATTTTTACGTAACTGGGCTGTAAAACATAACTATAAAGTAGAATTATCTGAAGCTTATAGTTTAGGTGGATTAGGAGCAGAAAACTTAGCAAAATTAGTCATTTCAGAAATAGAACAAGCAACAACATTTAAGCCTTTATATAACTTAGAAGAAAAGCATCAAGATAAGATAGAAAGAATCGCAAAAACCTTATATGGTGCCAAGGAAGTTATATTTACAAAGAAAGCACTAGATAAGTTAAATGCTGTAAAAGATTTTAATTATCCTGTCTGTATCGCAAAGACACCTTTATCGTTATCTGGAGATCCTAAACTAAAAGGATGCCCAAAAGATTTCACTTTAGACATAAGTGATGTTAAAATATCATTTGGTGCAAAACTAATCGTAACTCTCACAAAAGGTATTAATACAATGCCGGGGTTAAACGAACATCCAAGAGCCTTAGATATTAGGGTGGATGACGAAGGAGAATTGATCATATGATATTAGACGGAAGAAAAACAGCGGATGAACTAAATTTAGTATTAAAAGAAAAAGTATCATTATTAAAGTCAAAACCAAGATTAGAAATTATTTTAGTAGGAAATGATCCTGCAAGCTTAAGTTATGTTAAAGGAAAATTATCTACAACTGAAAAACTTGGTATGGTTACTAACATTAATTATTTAGATGAACATGTAAGTGAAAAAGAAGTCTATGACTTAATTCATTCATTTAATCATAACGATGAGGTCAATGGAATCTTACTTCAACTTCCATTACCAAAACATTTAAACAGTGAAATGTTAATGGAAAGTATTGATTATAGAAAAGATGTAGATGGATTCCATACAATTAATCAAGGTTTATTATTCCAAAAGAAGGCAGGTATTCGCCCTGCAACGCCAAAAGGCATAATGATGTTACTTGATCATTACGGAATTGAAATTGAAGGGAAGCATGCGGTTGTGATTGGACGCAGCCAAATTGTTGGTGCGCCAATTTCTAAAATGTTGTTAGATAGAAATGCAACAGTTACTATTACCCATTCAAAAACAAAAAACTTAGCTGAGATTACCAAACAAGCAGATATTTTAATTGCTGCAATCGGCAAAGCTAAGTTTGTAACTAAAGATATGGTTAAACAAGGTGCTGTAGTAATTGATGTTGGTATCAATCGCGTAGATGGAAAACTTGTTGGAGATGTTGATTTTAATGAAGTGGAACCAATCGCATCTTACATTACACCTGTTCCAAAAGGTGTTGGACCCATGACAATTTGTGCTTTAGGTTATAATTTATATGAATTATATTTAAAACAAAGAGGAGAATAACAAGATGAAGAAACTAATTAAGGGGATTAAAGTGTTAGTTTATGTGGCTGCAGGATTTACAATTTTCTTTGCCGCTATCAATTTCTTACCATTTACAATCTCAAAAGTTAAAGGTGAAAATAGCTTTAGAACACATGGTAAATTACCATTAATTATTCCACACGGCGGTGCTAAAGAATTAGCTCCTGAAAACACAGTTTATGCTTACGATATGTTAGTTAATGATTTCCAAGCAGGTGTGTTAGAAATTGACTTAGCAATGACTAAAGATGGTGTATTAATCTCTCACCATGATTTAGATTTAGAAATGTCACCTGATAGTGATTACAACGGTCAATTAATTAGAAATTATACATATAATGAAATCATTAGTGAAATTATTGCAGATGATTATTATTCAGCAAGAAACTTCGTAGATATTGATGGAAATAAACCTTTTGCAAATCTAGATTCAAATCATCCCGATATGGTTAGAATGATTCCTGCTAAGATTGAAGATATCTTCGCAAATGTTGGTGATGATGTTTTATATATTTTAGAAATCAAAGATGAACCGGAAAATATCGGATATGATGCAGCAGCAGAATTAGTTAGATTAGTTGAACAATATGAATTAGTAGATAAAGTAGTCTTAGCATCATTTGATGATAGAATTATTTCATACTTTAAAGAAAACTTACCAGAAGCTAAAAACAATGCTGGAACAAAAGAAGTAACGAATTTTGCAATCTTCTCAGCATTTCATATTGATTTCTTCTGGACAGTGAAATCAGAAGTTTTAATCTTACCAAACCCAAGTTCAATGTCAATTACTGGAAGTACAGCGAAAATTTTAGATATTTTACCAAATATGTTTAGTAATTCAATCGCTAAGAAAGATGAAAATGGGGTTTACCGTGCTAACTTAATGCACAAACAATTAATTAATGATGCACATCGAAAGAATATGGCTGTATTCTATTGGACAGTAGATGATCCGGAAGAAATGCGACTATTGATTAAAAATGGTGCAGATGGAATTATTACAGATAGACCTGACCTTTTAATTGAAGTATTAAAAGAATTCCAAAACTAAACATAAAATGAGTTATCTACCACAAAAAGGATAACTCATTTTTTATTTGATAAATATCGAATTATTAACAAAAAAAGAACATTTTCAACATCTTTCTATATTTTATATAGGGTATCTATTCCCTTTTTCATCATTCTTAAGACAAAATAATCGCTTTTTGATATAATACGTTCGAAAGTGAAGTGTTCAACTTGAAAAATACCATTTGTTGGTCTAATAATGACCTAAATATTAAAGAAAATCAATCAATTTTAAAAGAAACTATACTTCAAGGGAATTTAGTTATATTCCCAACTGAAACGGTTTATGGCATTGGTGCAAACGGATTAAACCCAGAGGCATCAAAAAGAATTTACCAAGCAAAGGGAAGACCTTCTGATAACCCACTTATTCTTCATATTGCAGATCGAAATGATTTATATAAATATGTTCGTTATGTGAGTGAAGATGCTGAAAAGTTAATGGATGCATTTTGGCCAGGTCCACTGACTATGGTATTTGAAAAAAATGAACTTGTTCCTAAAGAAACTTCAGGTGGATTAGAAACAGTTGCTATTAGATTCCCTAAAGATAAAACTGCACAACAAGTAATTAAACTGGCAGGTGTTCCAATTGCAGCACCTTCAGCTAATATTTCAGGAAAACCTAGTTCAACTAAATTTGAACATGTACTAGAGGATTTTAATGGTAGGGTAGATATCATCATTGATGGTGGTCCTTCTGAGATTGGATTAGAATCTACAGTTATTGATATGACAGGAGATATTCCTACAATCCTAAGACCTGGATATGTAACTAAGAAGATGGTTGAAAAAGTCTTAAAGTATACCGTGCAAGATGTATCTGGTACAAAACCTACTGGTCAAGTAAAATCTCCTGGTATGAAATATACACACTATAAGCCCAAAGGAGAAGTCTTACTTATTAGAGGTTCGATAGAAAAAATGGCTGCTTATGTTTGTGAACAAAAAATAAAACTAGAAGGACATAAAATTGCTGTAATCTGTGAGTCTGAATATCAGGAATTATTTAATGTGAACGTTGTTCCATTAGGCTCAAAAGATAATCAATTACAAATGGCACACAATTTATTTTCAAGCCTAAGAGATATGGATAAAGAAAGTGTGGAATATATCTACATTCATTACTTAAACAAAGATGAATTAGGTTATGCATTAATGAACCGCTTAGAAAAAGCAGCAGGGTATCAAATATTAGACTTATAAGAACTCATTTAGAAACCCATCTAGGTTAGTTTTTTTATGAAAAAATAAAGCCCTACAAAATAAATAACCATGTAAGATTAAATATTTTATAGGGCATACTTTCGTAATTAAGATTTTAAAAAAACTTAATTAATATGCTTCAACTTCTAGTGTAACACCTTGTCGACCGCTAACTAATTTAGATACTGGACAGAATTTATCGGCATGTTCAACGATTGCTTTAACTTCATCAAACGGCATGTTTTCAATAGCTGCTTTTGCGTGTAGTTCAAAGCGATATCCAGTTTTTTCATGTGTAAATAAAAGTACTTCAACACGAACACGAGCCTTATTATCCAATTGTTTTAACTTTAAAATTGAGTAAATTGTGGCATTTAAACAAGTTGCCCATGAAGCACCAATTAATTGTTCTGGATTTGTGTGTTCAAGGTCTGCACCTTTAACAGGTGCAACTTGCACAGTGAAGCCGTTATCAGCAGTTACAGAACCGTTGATTCCATTTTCATTAGTAATAATTGTTTTATATGCAGGATTCATCATAACACCTCTTTTTCTTCAATTATACTATCTTTAGATAGAAAAAATACATAAATAGTGTTACAATAGTAGTGCTAATTAGAGAAAATAGGGTGAAATATATGAACATATGGCACGATATTAGTCCCAAAAGAATCACGCCAGAGCGTTTTATTGTTTGCGTTGAGATTTCAAAGGGCAGTAAAAAGAAGTACGAGTTAGATAAAGAAACAGGAATGATCATTCTTGATAGAGTCTTATTTACCTCTGCTCACTACCCAGCAAATTATGGATTCATTCCATTGACATATGCTGGAGACAAGGACCCATTAGACGTTTTAGTTTTATGCCAAGAAGACATTGAACCTATGTCATTAGTGGAATGTTACCCAATCGGGGTTATCAAAATGATTGATAGTGATGAAGTCGATGAAAAAATTATTGCGATTCCATTAGGCGATCCTTCATTAACACAATATACAGACCTTAAGAATTTACCACATCACTTATTAAGTGAGATTTCTCACTTTTTTGAGGTGTATAAATCATTAGAAGGTAAAAGAACATACATCTTAGATATCGAAAATAAGGAAGAAGCAATTAAAGTAATTGCAGAATCTATCGAAGCCTACAAAGAAAAATTTCAGAAAGAGTGAAGAATTATGGGAAGAGCATTTGAAGTCAGAAAAGTAGCTATGGCTAAAACAGCTGCTGCAAAATCAAAAGTATATTCAAAATACGGAAGAGAAATTTATATGGCAGCTAAATCAGGAACTCCAGATCCTGAAACAAACGTTAATTTAAAACGTATCATTGAAAAGGCAAAGAAAGAACAAGTAACTGCCGATGTTATTAAAAGAGCTATTGAAAAGGCTAAAGGTGGAAGTGACGAAAACTATACAGAAATTCGTTATGAAGGTTTTGGTCCAGGAAACAGCCTGATCATTGTTGAATGTTTAACTGATAACACAAATCGTTCATTATCTGATGTTAGAACTGCATTCAATAAAGCATATGGTAAATTAGGTGTGTCTGGTTCAGTATTACACCAATTTGAACACAGAGCGGTGTTTGAAGTTGAAGCTTCAGAAGATCAAATTTTAGAAGTATTATTAGAAAATGACGTTAATGTGATTGATGTTGAAGTAGAAGGTGAATTTGTTACAATCTATGCTGAACCAACAGAATATAATGCAATCAAAGATGCATTAAAATCTGCTAACTTAGAACCAACTCAAGAAAATATTACTTTCTTACCACTTCAAACAGTTGAATTAACTGAACAAGATGATATTGAAAAATTTGAAAGATTATTAAACTCATTAGATGATTTAGATGATGTTTCAAACGTATACCATAACGTAAAATAATTTAAAAACACCTTGAATGGTGTTTTTTTACTATAGCGAAGAAAACGTTTTCATATAATGATTGCCATATTATTTTTACTGGGGTATATTAGAGGAGAAGAATACAACTATATCATTATAAAGTTATTTTTTATTCAAAAATAATCGAAACGTTTCGAAATATAGGGGGTAAGATGAAAAAGATTGTTACATTCATTTTAGGGTTGTTATTTATAGGTGTGTTAATTGCATGTAATGATGACAATTCAACACAAAAGTTTGTTGTTTCGTTTGAAACAAATGGAGGAACACCGAGTATACCTAGTCAAGAAATTGAAGCTGGATTACTCATTATAGAGCCATCTTCAATTCTAAAAGAAGGATATGAATTTGGTGGTTGGTATAAAGATGATAAGTTTGAGACGAAATGGGATTTTAAAATTGATAAAGTAGACTCCAACATGACATTATTTACAAAAAGGGATGAAGTAGAAAAAGTTACCATTTCATTTGATACTAAAGGTGGAAGTGTAATAGGGGATATGAAAGTTAATAAAGGAAGTTTATTTAGTTCACCGACACCTCCAACAAAAGAAGGTTATGAATTCTCAGGATGGTATAAAGATGAAACTTATTCAAAATCATGGAGTTTTACTTTTGATAAACCCAATAAAGACATCCAGTTGATTGCTAGATGGAAGCAGGTATCAGACTATACAAAATCATTAAAGATTTTATCTATTGAAAATAGTTTCTCAGAAGATGCTCACCGTTATTTGTATAATATTGCCACATCTTATGGTGTTGATCAATGTAAAGTTGTTATTGCTAACATGTATATTGGTGGAGCAGAACTAATCCAACATGTGCAAAACGCCAACTCAAATGCAAAAGTGCATCAGTATCAGTTATATAAAGGGACAAATATGATTGCTACAAATAGCATGTCATTAGGGGAAGCAATTGCTAAAGAATATTGGGATGTAATCACATTCCAACAAGCCAGTCATCATAGTGGATTAGTATCAACATATGCAGAACATTTAACTTCACTTATTGGATGGGTAGACGCGTTAGCTGTCAACCCAAACGTGAAAATCGGGTGGCAAATGACATGGGCATACCAACAAACAAGTTCACATAGTGGTTTTGCTAATTATGTTCTTTCACAAGCAAAAATGTATCAAATGATTATAGATTCGGTAAATGAAAAAGTATTAACAAACACACAAGTTAACTTTGTTATTCCATCAGGAACTGCAATTCAAAATGCGAGAACTTCCTATGTTCAAGACACATTAACGCGTGATGGATATCACCTAAGTGATCCACTAGGAAGATACATTGCAGGTTTAATGTTCTTTAAATCAATCACAGGATTTAATATTTCACCCGAAACAATTTCGTATCGACCAAATGGTGTATCAGAAGAAGACCAACTAATGTCAATGGAAGCAGTAAATAATGACTATATAAAGCCATTTGAGGTAACAGAATCAAGTTATGATATACCTGAACCAGAGCCTATTGAAGTGGAAGGAGTTAATTATTCATTTACATATGTAAAAGGTTTTTGGAATTCAAATGCAACTTCTATTTCACCAGAATCGGACGCACTTCATAAGAATTTCGCAGCGGTTATGCCAATTGCTAAAGCATTCTTACCGGTGGGGTCTGAAATTACAATTGAAAAAGGTTATCAATATCGTGTCATTTTCTTGGAAAAACAAGGAGATGGATTTAAAGTTTTACATCGAACAGATAATTCACAAGCCCCATATGTAAAAATAGATGAAGCATTCTGGGAAAATTATCAATATATTGCTTTCAATATTTCTGAAGTTCCAACAGTTGATATTAGTTCAAGACTGGATGAGGTTGCAAGTAAACTAAAACTCTATCATCCAGAAGGAACCGGAGAAGGACACGTGGATATAGAATTAACTTATGAATTAGGTGAATGGAAAATGGATGGAAATCATCCAATACCATCAACGAAAAAATTTATTTCTATTCCTTTAACCATTGGATTCTTTATAACTGATGATATTGTGAGAGTAAAAGAGGGCTATAGATTTGTAGTTGTTGAACTGATTTATGAAAACGGATATATCGTTGTTAACATTTCAGAACCCCTCAATGAATTAGTTTTATCAGAAACTTTTAAAGAGGATAAAGAAATAATTTCGTTTATGGTGTTTGCCGAAGATAATAAAGATTTAACAGAAGAAAAACTCGAAGAAATCATAACGATTACATCACAAACAATTGAACATGAAGATGAAGATATACATTTCATACAAGGGTTTTGGGCAGATAACGCAACAAGTATCTTAACAGAAGATACTCTATTTAATAAACGTTTTATCGCCTCAAATGTACTTTCTAAGCAAAGATTCATAGGGGCTTCAAATTTAGTAATTAAAGAAGGTTACCAAGTCAGAGTTATTTTCTTAAGTTATGATGGATACGGTAACTATAAGGTTCTAAAACGATCTGATAACTTGAAAGGCGCGGTTATGATGGATGAAGCTTTCTGGCTAGACTATGAGTATATTGCATTTAATCTTTCTAAAAACCCAACACAAGATATTACTAATGATATTGAAAATGTTTCAACAAAATTAAGCATCCATCGATTTGAAGAACCACTTATTCCACACATGGATGATGAGTTAACATTTGTATCAGGTTATTGGAATGATAGAGCAATTCAAGTGACTCCGGGTACTGATTCATTTTCAAAAGGATTTGGAGCTTCAAATGTGATTTCATTAGAATCTTTAAAGAATTATTCAAGCATAACAATTGAAGAGGGATATCAAGTTAGAATTATTTTCTTCGATTATAGTTTCAATACATATACGGTATTATTTAGAACAAATAATTTAACAGGTACTATTGAACTTACAGAAGAATTACTATCAAATTATATGTATATTGGATTTAATATTTCAACAATTACTTCTTCAGATTTTTCAAATTCTTTAGAAACTCTATCTTCAAAAATCAAATTTAATATATAATCATTGAAAAGAGGTGAGTAAATCTTGCCTCTTTTTTTCGGAAAAAAAGAATGTGAAAATGAGAAAAAATTCCCATATTTCGAGTAAAGCGCTATCATTTATAGAATCGTTTGCAATAAGTGGGTATTATTAATATAATAATAACTGCGCAATCGATGAAAAAGACTTTAGTGTGTCTTGGATGAACTTTATACTTCCGTATAATGGTATAATTTAATCGTAATTTTAAAGATGAGGTATAAAGAGTATGTATTTACAAAACGAAGACCCTAAATTATATAAGTCACTAATCAAAGAATCTGTTAGACAAGATGAACACATTGAGTTAATTGCTTCTGAAAACTTTGTTTCAAAAGCAGTATTAGAGGCTCAAGGATCAATCTTGACAAATAAATATGCAGAAGGATATCCAGGCAATCGATATTACGGTGGATGTGAGTTTGTAGATGAGATTGAACGATTAGCAATTGAAAGATTAAAACAATTATTCAACGCTAAATACGTTAATGTTCAACCACATTCTGGGTCACAAGCAAATGCCTCAGTTTATCATGCACTAGTTAATCCAGGAGATACAGTACTTGGAATGAGTTTAGATGCGGGCGGACATTTAACACACGGATATAAACTTTCATTCTCGGGAAGATTCTACAAGGCTTATGCATACGGAGTTTCAAAGACTGATGAATGCATTGATTATGAAGAAGTCTTAAGAATAGCAAAAGAAGTCAACCCAAAAATGATTATTGCAGGAGCTAGTGCTTATGCAAGAACAATTGACTTTAAACGATTCAGAGAAATTGCTGATGAAGTAGGTGCATATTTATTCGTAGATATGGCACATATTGCAGGATTAGTAGCAGCTGGGGTTCACCCATCTCCGCTACCATATGCGCATGTAGTAACTTCTACAACACATAAAACGTTAAGAGGTCCACGCGGAGGCATTATCTTAACTAACGATGAAGAAGTCGCTAAAAAAATCAACAAAGCTGTGTTCCCTGGTGAACAAGGCGGACCATTAATGCATGTGATTGCAGCAAAAGCAGTTGCTTTCAAAGAGGCATTAGATCCTTCATTTGTTGAATATCAAAAACAAGTTGTTAAAAATGCTAAAGTGATGGCAGATACATTCAAAGCATTAGGTTATAGAGTCGTCTCAGGAACAACAGATAATCACTTAGTTTTAATTGATGTTAAATCTAAGTTAGGGATTACGGGTAAACTAGCAGAAGAAACGCTGTATAAAGTGAATATCACAATTAATAAAAATGCTATTCCATTTGACCAAGAAAAGCCTGCACACACTTCAGGAATCCGTTTAGGTTCCCCAGCAATGACAACAAAAGGATTTAAAGAAAAAGAATTTAAACTAATATCAGAATGGATTCATGAAGCATTGACCCACACTTCAAATGAAGAAGTTTTACAAGATATTAGAAGAAGAGTTATTGAGTTGACTAAGCAATTCAAAAATAATTAGAAAAGGGAGTGAGTTTCTTGATTACAAAGACAAGAATTATACCAGATGAGAAGCATGCTTTAAAGAAGTTACCTTTATTACATCACTTACAAGCACAATACTTATACTACCCAATTACAAACCAAAGATGTCCTGAAGGGGAAACTTGTGTTGTATTCGGTCAATTCGTAAAAGTTGGTGAAGTAATTGGTACAAGAAAGGCTGCTTTCTTTGAACAACCAATTCATGCTACAGTTTCAGGAGAAGTTGTAGGGCATGAAATGAAATACGATGCAACAGGTAAAAAAGTTGACTGTTTAATCGTTAAAAATGATTTCAAATATGAATTACATGAATCAGTTAAAACAAGAACTGATGAAGAAATCGAGAAACTAACTAAGGAAGACTATATTAAGATTGCTAAAGATGCTGGTTTAGTCGGTTTAGGTGGTTCTGGTTTCCCAACTTACATCAAGTTAAATACAAAATCGAAGATTGATATTGTTTTAGCAAATGGTGTTGAGTGTGAACCTAAATTAATTTCAGACTATGAATTAATGATGAATCATCCAGAAGAATTAATCAAAGGGTTAATTTATGCGATGAATGCAGTTGGAGCAAAACAAGGAGTAATCGCAGTTAAAAAGAAATACGTTGAATTAGTTGAACGTTTAAACTTTGCATTAGCTGCTTTCCATGATTATGATATTAAAGTCACTCCAGTTGGAAATTACTATCCACAAGGATGGGAATTAGAAGCAATCAAATCTGCAACAGGTATTGTTGTACCACAAGGTAAATTACCAGGTGATTATGGAGTTATTCCATTTAACGTTTCAACATTACAATCTTTATACCATGCAGTTAAATTTGGATTACCAGTACTTGAAAGATACTTTGTGATTTCAGGTGATGGTGCTGTTAATAAATCATTTAAAGCAAGAATTGGTACTTCAATTCAAAGTTTATTAGACATCGCTGGTGGATATATTGAACCAAGTATTCCTAAGACTTTAATCTTAGGTGGACCAATGATGGGGTCAAGTTTACTAAGTGATGATATCGTGTTACAGCACACAACAACATCATTAATTGTTCAAAATACGCCATTCTTAGATGAAGATCCATGTATTCACTGTGCATCATGTGTTTACTCATGTCCAGTAAGTTTACAACCAGTTCAAATCATGAATGCTGTAAAAGCAGAAGACAAAGATTTCTTAAAAGCCTTGACTGTTAATAAGTGTATCGAATGTGGATTATGTTCATTCGTATGTCCATCTAAGATTCACTTAACAGATTACATGCGTCAAGGTAAGAGAATGATTCGATAAGGAGATAAGACATGCAAAAAGTAAATATTGTTCCACGCACCTCTCCTTATGTACGTAAGGAAACATCTACAAAACGTATGATGGTTGACGTGTTAATCGCTTTAACACCTGTAACATTCTTCTCAGTATATAAATATGGAATGGATGCATTAACAAGAATTTTAGTGAGTTTACTAGTATTCATTTTAGTAGAAGCAGTATACTTCTTATCTGTTACTAAAGCAGAAGGTGATCACTTTAGTGAGCGTTTATCAAATAAATTTAAGAAATATTCAATTAATAACTTAACTGCTCCAGCGGTAAGTGGATTAATTTATGCAATGTTATTACCAGATCAGTTACCATTCTATGCAGTCATTATGGGTGCATTATTCGGGTCATTAGTTGGTAAGATGATCTTTGGTGGTTTAGGATTTAACATCTTTAACCCAGCAGCACTTGGCAGAGTATTCATTGCAATTTCATTTACAACATTATTCCAAGGTAGTTATGGTGCAGTAGATGCTGCAGCAGGTGCAACACCACTATCTACACAATTTCCAAATGTATTTAACTCATATTCATTAATTGATATGTTAACTGGTAACATTCCAGGGGCAATGGGCGAAATCAACTCAATTCTAATCTTAATGGGTATGGCTTATCTAATCATTAGAAAGAGTGCAGATTTTAGACCAATCCTATCAGCATCATTAATTTTTGTTGTATTAACGACAATTGCAGGTTACTTCTTACAACCTAACCATTTAGTTGAGTTCGTATTATATCATTTATTATCGGGTGGATTATTATTTGGTTTAGCATTTATGGTTACAGACCCAGCGACCTCACCAGTTTCAAGACCAGGTAGATGGTACTTTGGATTAATTATTGGTACCGTAATCTTTGCAATTAGAATCTTTGGTAACCTACCAGAAGGGGTTGCGTTCGCATTATTATTTGCTAATATGTTAACTCCAGTGATTGATTATCCATTATGGTCAACAAATAAATTTAAGACTAGATTCTTTGTGACATATGGTGTTTCATTCGCTTTAATTACATTATTTGGATTCTTATTATTAGGAGGGTACATCGCATGAAACTAAAAAGCATGTTAACTTTTATTGTTACTATCCTAATTAGCTTTATTTTAGCGATTACAACATATGTAATCTTTAACCCAATTAAAGTAGAAAAACAAAACCAAATCACTTTAGAAAAAATTCGTGAAGTGATTCCAATGGCAAAAACATTTGAATTAAATAAAGCAACAACTGTAAATGGTACAGAAATTAGTTTAAGCGGACGTGTTAAAGACGTAAGCGGTAAAGAATTAGGTTACGTTTATGAAATGAACGAAAAAAATGGTTTTGGTAATATCAAAATCTTAGTTGCCGCTGATGTTAAAGGTATTATTACAAAAACAGTTATTGTTGAATTAAATCAAACAATGTATGTGGCACAATCAGAAAAATTAATCGCAGCATACGTAAATCAAAACTTATCAAAAATTACAGATTTAAACGCTGGTGCAACTTCAGTTTCTCACAATACAATTATGGGTATGTTTAGAAACTTAGGAGAACATCATAAAGTAGTTCCTCAATTTGACAATAAACCAGCTTACTTTGATTTCTTTGGAGAAGATTATGTTATCAAATCTACAGATACTAAAGTGATTGATGGTGCAGAAGTAAAAGTTGAAGTAATTAAAGATAAGGGTTATGTTTATTCGTTAAATAAGAAGAGCATTTACAACTCAGATAGTTCAACTGAAAAAGCAATTACATTAGTGATTGCAATGGACAATGATGGCAAGATTTTAGGCGCATTATTACCGGTTGAAACATATGAACATACAATGGGCTACCGTACATTAGCATTAACATACGCTAACTCATTTAAAGACACAAACATCGCTGACTTCGTTGATGCTTATGCAGGAGTATCAGCGGATGATGGAGAACCTAATAATACAAAATGGTTAATCCATAGATTATATGTGATTGCTAAGGAGGTTTATTTAGCATGAAAAAAGAAAACCTAATCTTAGTGCTTTGCTTTGTGATGATGTTTGTATTAGGTATTGTTGTGGTATCAATCCAAACAGTACTCCCATCTACACCAGTTGACAAAATGTTTAATCAAAAAGTAAACATTGTTAACGAGAAAACGGTTGTAGATAGCGATTATGTAAATATTCGTTCACATGCAGACGTGATGTCATTAAGCAATGAAAAATTAGCCGACCTTTATGTGGTTACTGCTAATCACCCAACATACTTTGATTTAGAATTATATGTTGCAATTGATGCTAACGGTAAAGTTTATGCAATTGATAAAAAAGTTGAAACACATGATTCAACATCTGCAAGTTATTTTAAATTAGTAAGAAATTACTTATTACAAAACTATAATGGATTATATTATGAAAACGTACAATACATTGATGGTGCTGCTGGTGCAACAACAATTGGTGTATCTCGTTCAACTATTAAAGCAGCTGTAAGCCAAACAATTATTTATCATAATGGTGAACCGATTGACCATTTAGAATTATTATTTGGTACAGATGCATACACATTAACTAATACATCTACAGTTAACAAAATTACTATAATGGATGTAACAGTTGGTGGTGTTCAATATAAGGTTTATCAACATACTGGCGAAGGTGATTATTATGATCACTCAGCAACACATGTTGCGCCAATTACAATCTTTGTAGCATTAGATGCATCAAATGATATTAAATTTGTATCATTACCTGAAGATTTATATGGTCATACAGGTGGATCATACTATACAAGATCAGTAAATTATTTCAATAGTTATGTTAGTACAAATATTAATGATGAATTAGTTGATTACACTGCGGGCCCAACTGATGAATCAATGGGATCACAATATTTAATCACAAAACTATTAAATGAAATTAAGGAAGTGGTATCATGAAACAATTTGTTAAATCTATGATTATTTTAAGCATTTTACCACTTATCTTTATCTCAACAACATTTGAAAATGCATTGATTGCGGGTTTAGTTTTAGTTGTTGTTACAATGGCAATTAAGGGATTATCATTATTAATTGATAAACTTGCTGAGGGAAGATTTAGAACATATACATATGTAATCTTAACTGCAGGTATTGTATCACTATTAAATATTATTTTAGGAACTTATATTTCTCAAACAGAGTTATATTCTATATATTTCGTATTATTCATTTTAAATGTGGATTTAGTATATAACCCATCTGAAAAAGTAACAGCGGTAAAACAATTAGTCATTTCAGCATTATCATTCGTATTAATTGTGTTTGTTGGTCTGTTAAGAGAAGTGTTAGGAACTGGCACATTAACAATTGCATTATTCAATGTAGATACAATTCAAATCTTCGCATCTAAATATGCAATTAGTTTCCTACAACAAGCATCTGGTGGATTTGTGTTAGCAGGTTTTGTATTTGGTATCATCAATTCATTAGACTTTATTAAAGTTAAGGAGGTAGCTAAAGATGACATTCTATAGTATTTTAGCAAGTCTATTAACAGCCGCGATCCTATCAAACGTTGTTCTACAAGGTCTTGGATTAGAAGTATTAAGTCAAAAAGAATTAAGAGTTAAAAATGTATTTATTCGTGCTTGTATCATTGCGGTATTAGCTTTTGTTGCATACTTAATTGATTTTGTACTTTATACATTTATCTTAGTTCCGTTAGATGCAACATTCTTAAATTTAGTTGTGGTAGCATTATTAGCTATTGGATTAAATGAAATATATCAATTATTAGTCGCAAAAGTTAAATTATCTTTACCACAAGATGAAAAAATCGGATTACAATCCGTATTATTATTAGTTGCGTTTATGGGTATTGCAACAATGACATTTGGTAACGGCATAGTTATTGTATTAGGTTCCTTAGTAGGCTATATTCTATTCGCATCATTAATTACAATTATTCAAACAAGAATCCGTATTAATCCGGTATTAAAAGGATTCAAAGGACTTCCAATTCTATTAATTATCATTGGCTTAATTGCTATGGTATTAACAGGATTAGGCGGAATTTTCTAATCGAGGTATAAACACATGAAAAAAGGATTGCTGCTATTCAATTTAATACTATTAGGAGCAGTCCTTTTAGCTTGTGAAAAAAAGCCTGTTCCACCAACGAAAGATTCAATGACTTTTTATGCAATGGATACACAAATAGTTATTGATTTAACATATAGTAATGCATCAAACAAAGCAGAAATCTATAAAGATATTGAAGATATCTACATGTTATATGATGAGATTTCTGATAACTTTAGAAAATATCCTGGCGTACATAATGTTTACTATATTAATGAACAAGCTGATTTATCAGAGGCTGAAGCAACAGTTGAAATCACAAAAGAATTATATGATTTAATTGACTTCGCATATTATATACAAAAAAATTCTAATGGTTACTTTGACATTGCGATTGGCAAGATTATTGATATTTGGAAATCCATTATAGAAGAGTATGAGATGGGCTTCTTATTAGACCCAGATGCTGCAGTTGAGTGGGCATTAAAAGAAGTAGAAAAAATTGATATCATTGAAGACCCAATTAAGTTATTCACACAAGATAATAAATATTTTATTACCCTTAAAAAAGGTGCAAAAATTGATTTAGGTGCAGTTGCTAAAGGATATACAACTCAAAAAGCAATTGACTATTTAAAGAATAACAACATAGAAAATTACTTAATCAATGGTGGTACCTCTTCGCTTGCTTTAGGCGTAAAAACTAAAGAAACACCAAACTTCAATATTGGCCTTGTGAACCCATTAAATATATATCAAAATTATGGTATTGTAAGAGCAAAAAACACTGTGATTACAACTTCAGGAAGCAACATGCAAAAATTTGAAACTTCCGATGGAACTTGGTATCACCACATCGTTTCACCAAAAACTAAAAAACCTGAAAATATATATTATGCAATTAGTATTATCGGTGAAGGCGCAGGATTGATGGATGCATATTCAACTGCTCTATTTAGTATGCCTCTTGATGAGGTTAAAGAATTCTTGAAAAATAAAGACATCGAATTTATTGCGTATCAAATTGATCAAACAATCGAAATAGTTAATCCATCTGGTAGATTTACAAAGACAGGTAATTAATAATGAAGAAAAAAGATTATCTATTAATTGGTGGATTATTTATAATCATTTTAATATCCTTTATTTGGATAAACCTAAGTCAAGGAAAACCATCCACAATTGCTAAGGTTTATCATATAAATGATGTTGTAATTGAAGTTGACTTTAGTAAAAACACATACCAATTGTATCCACAAAAAGTTGATAACAACTATCCAAAACTTATTGAACCTTTATCAAAAGAAGGAGCTGACTTAGCGTTTGTAATGCTTGGTGATTTCTTTATTGGTGACAGAAGAACTGAATTAATCATTGAAGTTGATTTTGATACAAAAAGTATTAGAATTGAAAGAGATGAAACACCTAAACAAATTGGCGTGAATAGAAATTGGTATAATGGTAAAGGTTTACCAGTTGTTTCATTACCAAATAAAGTTTCAATTAGATTTGAACAAACAAATGATGATTTAGACGGAGTTATATGAATAATTTAAAAACAATTACAACTTTATCTATGATGTTAGCGAGTGCAATTGTCTTAAACGTCATTGAAATGTCAATTAATGTCATTCCAGTTCCTGGCGCTAAGATTGGATTTGCTAACCTTGTGACTGTAATTGTTTTATATATCTATGGATTTAAAAAAGCATTTTTAGTCACTATTCTAAGAGTGTTGATTGTTGCGTTATTATATCGCTCATTTACAATCACATTTTGGATGGGACTAGGTGGTGCAATTCTATCTATAATAACAATGGGTATATTAAAACAATGGTTCAAATTACACCCAATTACGGTATCAGTTTTTGGTGCTATTTTACACACGATTGGACAGGTTTTAGTAGGTATGTACTTATTAAGTACTGAATTGTTAATTCTTTACTTACCAATCATGTTATTAATCAGTGTTCCAGCCGGCGTATTTATTGGCATCATTTCCAACAGATTCTTTACTATTTTCAAAAACAGACCACACCCAAAAGGATACTAAAAAACGACTTTTTACCAAAAAAACCATATATATTAGAATATAAAGTATTTTATTGCAATAATAAATATGAAATGATATAATGAATTAGCAAAAACTTACTATGAGACCTAACTCATGGCGGAAGGAGTAAAACATGAAACAAGGAATTCATCCAAAAACTAGATTAGTAATCTTCCAAGATGCTCAAACTAACAAACAGTTTTTAATTGAATCTTCTATCAACACAAAAGAAACTGGCGTGTATGAAAAAGATGGACAAACTTATCCATTAGTGAAATTAGAAGTAACTTCTGATACTCACCCATTCTACACTGGTCAACAAACATTCGTTGCTCAAGCTGGTCAAGTTGATAAATTCAATAAACGTTTACAAAAGAGTCAAAAATAACAATAAAGCGAGATTGAAATATATCTCGCTTTTTGATACACTAAAATAAAACAAGAGGGGAAATGAAGATGTATCATACATATAAAAATGGATTTATTGAAGTTGTTTGTGGACCAATGTTTGCTGGTAAAACTGAAGAATTAATCAGACGAGCAAAACGTTTAAGATACGCGAAACAAAAATTTCAAGTATTTAAACCGAGTATAGACAATAGATATAGTCTAAAATCTGAAATTGTTTCCCACAACCTATTAACAGAGGATGCAATTTTAATTAATCATTCAAGTGAAATTTTAAATCTTTTAGAACCAGATACTGAAGCTGTTATTATTGATGAAGCTCAGTTTTTAGACGATGGTGTGATTAAAATTGCCGATACGTTAGCTGACAAAGGATTAAGAGTAATTATTGGTGGATTAGATCGTGATTTTAAGGGTGAACCTTTTGGTCCAATGCCACAGTTATTAGCAATTGCTGAGTTTGTAACAAAGCTGACTGCAATTTGCGTTAAAACGGGCATGCCTGCTACGAGAACACAAAGAATCATTAATGGGCAACCAGCAAGATACGATGATCCAATCGTAGTTGTAGGTGCATCAGATTCATATGAACCTCGTTCACGTCATGCACATGAAGTTGTAGGAAAAGATGAACAAAAATAGTCACGAGTATTTCATGAACGAAGCACTTAAAGAAGCAAAAAAAGCATTCATCAAAGATGAGGTTCCTGTAGGTGCAGTCGTTGTTTATGAGGGTAAAATAATTGCAAGAGCCCACAATTTACGTGAAAGTAAACAAGATTTTGCGGGGCATGCCGAATTTCTAGCGATGAAAAAAGCATCTAAGAAAATTGGGTCATGGCGTTTGGAAAATTGTGATGTTTATGTTACACTAGAACCATGCAGTATGTGTGCTGGCGCAATGATTCAATCAAGAATCAGAAATTTATATTATGGCGCAAAAGATCAAAAGGCTGGAGCGGTTGAAAGTGTTATAAAATTGCTTGACAATCCCTTTAATCATCGCATACAATATATAGGCGGAATCGAAGCGTCAAAAGCTTCAATGATGCTTAAAGAATTTTTTAAAAAATTAAGAAGTTAATTAGAAACATCCCTATGGGGTATTCTCATTCAACATTAAGGAACGAACCTGGTCAGGCCTTGAGTGGAGCAGCCATAAGTTACCTGATGTGTGGGTGAGGATACCCCATGGGGATGTTTTTTTCTATTCATAAAGTATTATATCTTTATGATATAATTTAAAGTAGAATTCACATATCGGAGGAAATGAAATGAAAATTTTACCAAGAGAGTACGCAAAAGCACAAGGTCAACCATTTAGAGTTGAAGATTATAAAGGTGCTAAATTAGAAATGTATTATTTAGATGATAGAAGTGATTATGGAAAGTTCGCACAACGTGGTAGATTTTCTGTATGGACTTCAAATGGAGTAGACTATCGTTTATTTGTTGACAAAGGATACTATAACGCAGTTGAAGATTTATATAAAAATGAAGTAAACACAATTTGGTTAGATTTCACAAACAGCATTTATGGAGAACATAAGAAAATGTCTAAGTTCTTCATGTTAATTCAATTAGGATTATTCGTTGTAGCATTTGCTGCATTAATGTTCTTACCAATGGCATTCCCTGCTGCTGGAGATATTATTTTCTTAGTTGTAATGGTTCTTATGTTTGTTGGTATTATGACTTCATCTCAAATTCAACAAAAGAAATTAAAGGCTTTAGTGGCTAAAGAAAATGAAAAAGCATCAACACTAATCAAACAAGAACTTGGTGAAGAACATTTTAAAGAAATTCTTGCTAAACAAGAAAAATATTATGAATCATATTTCAAACCTTCAGTAGATGAAGAAGTGACTGAAGAAATTGAAACTGAAAACAATGAAGAAGAAAATACAGGGGAAAACAATGAATAAAGATCAACTTGCTATTAATACGATTCGTTTTTTAGGAGTGGATGCAATTAACGCTGCAAACAGTGGGCATCCTGGTATCGTGATTGGTGCTGCACCAATGGCACATACATTATTTACTAAACATTTAAATATTTATCCAAAAAATAAGTCATGGATTAACCGTGATAGATTCGTTTTATCAGCAGGTCACGGCTCAGCGTTACTTTATGCTTTAAACCATTTATCAGGATATAAAATTTCATTAGCAGATTTAAAGAACTTTAGAAATTACCCAGGAATTACACCTGGTCATCCTGAATATGGTCATACAGAAGGCGTAGAAGCAACAACTGGACCGCTTGGACAAGGTATTTCAAATGCAGTAGGTATGGCAATTGCTGAAGCGCATTTAGCAGCTAAGTTCAATCAAGAAGGATTTAATATCATTGATCACTATACATATGTTTTATGTGGCGATGGAGACTTACAAGAAGGTGTTGCGTTAGAAGCAATTTCTTTAGCGGGTCACCTAGGCTTAGGAAAATTAATTGTATTATATGATTCAAATGATATTCAATTAGATGGAAAAACAAGTTTAGCTATCTCTGATGATGTTAAGAAGAAGTTTGAAGCACAAGGATGGCAATACATTAAAGTTAATGATGGTGAAGATATTGCTAAAGTTAACCAAGCAATTATTAAAGCGAAAAAAGAATTAAACAAACCAACCATCATTGAAGTAAAAACAATCATTGGTCGCGGAACATCAAATGAAGGCACTTCAAAAGTTCACGGATCTCCAATTGGAGAAGCAGAAGCAAGTAAACTAAGAGAAAAATTAGGATATACTTATGCACCGTTTGAAGTAGCTAAAGAAGTATATAGTTTATACAAGTCAAAAGTATTTAATCGTGGTAAAAAAGCATTCAATGAATGGGAAAAGATGTTTGCTTCATATGAGGTAGCTTTCCCAGCATTAGCAAAAGAATTTAAACAATATTTATCAGGAGAATTTAATTTAGATTTCAGCAGTTTAGTTTTTGCTGAAGGATCAAAAGATGCAACAAGAAACATGCTTGGAAAAGCACTAGACTTAGCATCTAAATTAAATGGAAACATTATTGGAGGTTCAGCAGACTTAACTTCTTCAACAAAGGCAAAAGGTGCTGATGGAAACTTCCTAAAGGATAGTTATATTGGTAGAAATATTAACTTTGGTGTAAGAGAGCATGCAATGGGTGCTGTTGTTAATGGTATTAATTTACATGGTGGATTAAGATCGTTTTCAGGTGCATTCTTCGTTTTCTCTGATTACATGAAGCCAACATTACGTTTAGCTGCAATGATGCATTTACCATCACTATTCATCTTCTCACACGATTCAGTAGCGGTTGGTGAAGATGGACCAACACATGAACCAATTGAACAATTAGTTGGGTTAAGAAGCATTCCTAATTTAGGAGTTATTCGTCCTGCAGACGGTACAGAAACAATTTCAGCGTTAGAAATTGCATTATCAAGAAAGAATAAACCAACTGCAATCATTACATCACGTCAAAATGTTCGTAACTTAGCAACAACTTCTAAGGAAGGCGTGGCAAAAGGAGCTTATATCGTTGATAAAGAAAATGTGAAATTAGACGGAATTTTACTTGCTGCAGGTAGTGAAGTAGAATTAGCAATCGAAACTAAAGCAATCTTAAAAGAAAAAGGGTATGATATTAGAGTTGTATCTATGCCATCTCATGATGAATTCTTAGATCAAGATAAAGCATACCAAATGAGTATCTTACCAAAAGGTGTGAAGACATTAGCAATTGAAATGGGATCAAGTTATTCTTGGTATCGTTTTACAGAACACGTGATGGGAATTGATACATACGGTTTATCAGCAGCTCAAAATAAAGTTGTTGAACATTTCGGATTCGTTCCGGAAATTGTAGCGGAAAAATTTGTAGGTATAATGGAGTAATAAAAATATGATTTATGATGGATTAATTGTTGGGGCTGGACACGCAGGTGTTGAAGCTGCTCTAGCTATGGCAAGAATGAACTTAAATACAATTTTAATTACAGGTAACCTGGAGAAGGTTGCCACTTTGCCATGTAATCCGTCGATTGGTGGACCAGCAAAGGGTATTGTTGTAAGAGAAATTGATGCATTAGGTGGCCAAATGGCTAAATCTGCAGATATGGCACAAATCCAAATGAAGATGTTAAACTCTTCTAAGGGTCCAGCAGTCAGAGCTTTACGTGCTCAAATTGATAAATTAGAATATCCAAAAATTATGTTGGATGTTTTAAAGAAACAAGAAAATTTAACTTTACTAGAAGGCTTAGTTGATCAATTACTTGTTAAAGATGGAGAAGTTTACGGTGTCAGAATGCAAGACGGTTCTGAAATTCTCTCTAAAACAGTCACGATTACAACAGGTACATATTTAGCAAGCCAAATATTAATTGGACATGAAAAAACACCTAGTGGACCACATGGTGAAAAAACAACTTATGGTATTTCAGCACAATTAAAAGAATTAGGATTTAATGTAATCAGATTAAAAACTGGTACACCTCCTAGAATTGCTAAAGATTCAATTGATTATCGTGTTGCAACACCACAACCAGGAGATGCAAAACTTCAAACATTCTCATTTGACTCACCTATTACGGAATTAGGTTATCAAGAAGATTGTTATTTAATTCATACATCACCTGAAACCAAAGAAATTATTTTTAACCATTTAGATGATTCAGCGATGTACGGTGGTGTCGTTGAAGGTGTTGGACCAAGATATTGCCCCTCAATTGAAGATAAATTTGTTAGATTTAAAGACAAAGAACGCCATCAAATTTTCTTAGAACCCGAATCAAGAAGTCTAGATGAAATTTATGTACAAGGTTTTTCAACATCGATGCCAAGAGATGTTCAAGAAAAGATGATTAAATCATTACCTGGTTTAGAAAATGCAAGAATTATTCGATATGCATATGCAATTGAATATGATGCGATTAATCCAAACCAACTTTATCGTTCATTAGAAACCAAAGTCATTAAGAACCTATTTTGCGCTGGCCAAATTAATGGTACTTCAGGTTATGAAGAAGCAGCATGTCAAGGTTTAATGGCTGGAATCAATGCAGGATTAAAAGTACAAGGTAAAGCACCACTCGTTTTAGGACGCAATGAGGCTTACATTGGCGTATTAATTGATGATTTAATCACTAAAGGAACATATGAACCATATCGCTTACTAACATCTAGAGCAGAACATCGATTACTTTTAAGACATGATAATGCGGATTTAAGACTAAGAGAATATGGTTACCAAATTGGATTAGTAACAGAAGAACAATATCAAAGATTCAATCATAAAAAAGAAACAATAGCAAATTTGATTCAAATTGCAAAAACAACTAGAATCTCACCAACAGAAGAAACATTAAATTATTTATCAAGTATGAATTCTGCACCAATTTATGAAGGCGTATTTATCTATGATTTATTAAAACGTCCAGAATTAGGTGTGGAAACACTAAAATACTTTATGAAATTAGATGTATCAGATGACATTTACGAACAAGTTGAAATTCATATCAAGTATCAAGGATATATTGATAAAGCGGCTAGAGAAGCAGAAAAATTAACTCGTTTTGAATCAAGACATATCCCAGAAGATATTGAATACAAATCAATTCAAAATATTTCATCTGAAGCAAGAGAAAAATTAACGAAGGTTAGACCGGAAACACTAGGACAAGCATCAAGAATTTTAGGTGTTAACCCAGCGGATATTTCCGTGTTAATGGTTTATTTAGAGTCACGTCAATGAATAGTCATTTAATTGAAAAAGCGTTAAAAATCAAATTAAATCAAGATCAAATTGAAAAATTCCAAAAGTATTACAAGCATTTAGTGGACTTTAATACACATACAAATTTAACAAGAATTACAGATGAAAAAGAAGTTTACATTAAACATTTTTTAGATTCAGTCTTAATTTCAAATTTAGTGGATTTTAATGAGATTAATACAATATGCGATATGGGAGCGGGAGCTGGATTTCCATCCGTTCCTCTCTTAATTGTATTTCCACATTTGAAAGTTACAATTGTTGAATCTCAAATCAAACGTGTAAAGTTTTTAAATGAATTGCAAGAAATTTTGGGAATCACTTTTGAAGTTGTTCACGAAAGAGCAGAAGTTTATGCTAAAAATAATTTAAACAAGTTTGATTGTGTCACAGCGAGAGCACTTGGCGAACTTAATTTAATTTTAGAATATGGCATACCAATGCTAAAAGTTAATGGATATTTCATTGCACCAAAAGGATCTAAATATCAAGAAGAAATTGCTCATGCCCAAAATGCTTTAAAGGTGCTCCAATCAGAAATTGTGAAAATTTCGACATTTGATTTAATTGAGGAATCTGGCTTTAGAGCTAATATTTTAATAAAAAAGCGCGCGCACGTGAGTGGATACCCACGCGAGTACGCGCGTATAGTAAAAAAACCTTTATAATATGAGGTGATTTAAATGATTTATACATTAGGACAAATCATTGAAACAAAAAAACCCCATGTTTGTGGGAATAGTTCTTGGGAAATTACAAGAACTGGTGTAGATATTAAGATTAAATGTGTCCAATGTGGACGCGAAATCATGATATCTAAAATAGAATTAGATAAGAAAATAAAGAACAAATAGCACTAAATCCATGATTTGGTGTTTTTTTCTAAAAAAAGCACTTTTAGGGTTTGACATTTAAAATAAAATGTTTATAATGTTAGTAGTTAATTATTCTTATTCACGAAAAAGAGAATAGAAACAACTATGTATATTTATATATACATCGCTTAAAAAACGATTATATAAAAAAAGTTAAAAAAAGTAGTTGCAATTTTCCTTAGGATACGATAGAATAATTAAGCACACGAAAATACGGAGGGGTAGCGAAGAGGCTAAACGCGGCAGACTGTAAATCTGTTCCTTACGGTTCGGCAGTTCGAATCTGTCCCCCTCCACCAC
Organism: Acholeplasma hippikon; assembly: GCF_900660755.1. Classification (NCBI taxonomy): domain Bacteria; kingdom Bacillati; phylum Mycoplasmatota; class Mollicutes; order Acholeplasmatales; family Acholeplasmataceae; genus Acholeplasma; species Acholeplasma hippikon. Next base: position 1,025,547 of record NZ_LR215050.1, on the reverse strand, counting down.
TCATAAAAAATCACTTAAAAAACCAAAAATTATTTTCTTAAAAAAATAGTTGACAAGGCGAAAATGAAGTGATAAAATGATTAGGCTGTCAAACGACAGCACAATCAAATAAGTCTTTGAAAACTGAATGATGATGAACAATGAATTAAAAAAAATAAAGAGCTAAAATCAAACAAAAACATTTAATGGAGAGTTTGATCCTGGCTCAGGATGAACGCTGGCGGCGTGCCTAATACATGCAAGTCGAACGCTCTATAGCAATATAGGGAGTGGCGAACGGGTGAGTAACACGTAGATAACCTACCCTTACTTCGAGGATAACTTCGGGAAACTGGAGCTAATACTGGATAGGACATATTGAGGCATCTTAATATGTTTAAAGATTTATCGAGTAAGGAGGGGTCTGCGGCGCATTAGTTAGTTGGTGGGGTAAAGGCCTACCAAGACGATGATGCGTAGCCGGACTGAGAGGTCTACCGGCCACATTGGGACTGAGAACGGCCCAAACTCCTACGGGAGGCAGCAGTAGGGAATTTTCGGCAATGGGGGAAACCCTGACCGAGCAACGCCGCGTGAACGAAGAAGTTCTTCGGAATGTAAAGTTCTTTTATCTGGGAAGAAAAATAACCAAATTGACGGTACCAGATGAATAAGCCCCGGCTAACTATGTGCCAGCAGCCGCGGTAATACATAGGGGGCAAGCGTTATCCGGATTTACTGGGCGTAAAGGGTGCGTAGGTTGTTAATTAAGTTTCTGGTATAAGTGCAGTGCTCAACGCTGTGATGCTAGAAAAACTGGTTAGCTAGAGTAAGACAGAGGTAAGTGGAATTCCATGTGTAGCGGTAAAATGCGTAAATATATGGAGGAACACCAGTGGCGAAGGCGGCTTACTGGGTCTTTACTGACGCTGATGCACGAAAGCGTGGGGAGCAAACAGGATTAGATACCCTGGTAGTCCACGCCGTAAACGATGAGTACTAAGTGTTGGCCCTAAGGGTCAGTGCTGCAGCTAACGCATTAAGTACTCCGCCTGAGTAGTACGTACGCAAGTATGAAACTCAAAGGAATTGACGGGACCCCGCACAAGCGGTGGATCATGTTCTTTAATTCGTCGATACGCGAAAAACCTTACCAGGTCTTGACATACTCTGCAATGGCTTAGAAATAAGTTCGGAGGTTAACAGATGTACAGGTGGTGCACGGTTGTCGTCAGCTCGTGTCGTGAGATGTTGGGTTAAGTCCCGCAACGAGCGCAACCCTTATTGCTAGTTACCATCATTAAGTTGGGGACTCTAGCGAGACTGCCAGTGATAAACTGGAGGAAGGTGGGGATGACGTCAAATCATCATGCCCCTTATGACCTGGGCTAGAAACGTGATACAATGGCAAATACAAAGAGAAGCAAGAGGGTGACCTGGAGCGAATCTCATAAAAATTGTCTCAGTTCGGATTGAAGTCTGCAACTCGACTTCATGAAGTTGGAATCGCTAGTAATCGCAGATCAGCATGCTGCGGTGAATACGTTCTCGGGGTTTGTACACACCGCCCGTCAAACCACGAAAGTGAACAATACCCAAAGCCGGTGGCCTAACCCGAAAGGGAGGGAGCCGTCTAAGGTAGGGTTCATGATTGGGGTTAAGTCGTAACAAGGTATCCCTACGGGAACGTGGGGATGGATCACCTCCTTTCTAAGGAGAAAGGCTTACTAATAATAAGCAAAAATAGCTTAGTAGCATAAGCTAAACAATTTCTTCATGTTCATCATATTCAGTTTTGAGAGACTTATGTTTCTCCAATTAAACAGTGGGGCCTGTAGCTCAGTTGGTTAGAGCACACGCTTGATAAGCGTGGGGTCGATGGTTCAAGTCCATTTAGGCCCACCATTAAAAAATTAGGGGCTTTAGCTCAGCTGGGAGAGCGCCTGCCTTGCACGCAGGAGGCCAGCGGTTCGATCCCGCTAAGCTCCACCAATTAGGCTAAATACCTAATGAGATCTTTGAAAAGTAGATAAATGATGTCAGAAATGATTAAAAAAGGTTAAGGAAGAAAGGGCATGCAGTGGATGCCTTGGCACCAAGAGGCGATGAAGGACGGAACTAACACCGAAATGCCGGGAGTAGCTGTAAGTAAGCGACGATCCCCGGATGTCCGAATGGGGGAACCCACCATGTGGAAGACATGGTACAGTCGTAAGACTGAGCGACACGCAGGGAATTGAAATATCTCACGTACCTGCAGGAAAAGAAAGTAAAAACGATTCTGTCAGTAGCGACGAGCGAACGCGGAGGAGCCAGATAACTAAGGTTACAAAATCATATCATAGGTGAACGACTTGGGAAGGTCGGGCATAGAGGGTGATACCCCCGTAATCGAAATGGTATGATCCATGTTATCAAAAAGTAGGGCGGGACACGAGAAATCCCGTTTGAAGATAGGAGGACCATCTCCTAAGGCTAAATACTACTTGGTGACCGATAGTGAACCAGTACAGTGATGGAAAGGTGAAAAGAACCCCGGGAGGGGAGTGAAAGAGAACCTGAAACTGTGTGCTTACAAATAGTCAGAGCCCGTTAATGGGTGATGGCATGCCTTTTGTAGAATGAACCGGCGAGTTACGTTACATAGCAAGGTTAAGGATGAAGGTCCGGAGCCGAAGCGAAAGCGAGTCTGAATAGGGCGACTAAGTTGTGTGATGTAGACCCGAAACTGGGTGATTTAGCCATGAGCAGGTTGAAGTAAGGGTAGTACCTTATGGAGGACCGAACCGGTGTTGGTTGAAAACAGCTCGGATGACTTGTGGCTAGGGGAGAAATTCCAATCGAACTCAGAGATAGCTGGTTCTCCCCGAAATATCTTTAGGGATAGCGTTAGAAAAAAGATTTGTCGAAGGTAGAGCACTGAATGTGTGATGGCCCCACCTCGGGGTACTGAACACAATCAAACTACGAATGTCGGCAAATGCGTCTAGCAGTCAGACTACGGGTGATAAGGTTCGTGGTCAAAAGGGAAAGAGCCCAGACCGCCAGATAAGGTCCCAAAATATATGCTAAGTGGAAAAGGAAGTGGAGATGCACAAACAACCAGGATGTTGGCTTAGAAGCAGCCATCATTTAAAGAGTGCGTAAAAGCTCACTGGTCGAGTGACTCTGCGCCGAAAATGTACCGGGGCTAAGCATATTACCGAAGCTGCGGATTTAAAGTAAAGAATATTTTAAGTGGTAGGGGAGCGTTCCCGTTGCGGAGAAGCATGATCGTAAGGACATGTGGAGCGGCGGGAAGTGAGAATGCCGGTGTGAGTAACGAAAAGACAGGTGAGAATCCTGTCCGTCATAAACCCAAGGTTTCCAGGGGAAGGTTCGTCCGCCCTGGGTAAGTCGGGACCTAAGGTGAGGCTGAAAAGCGTAGCCGATGGATAACTAGTAGAGATTCTAGTACCAGTGTAATGACTGATGGAGTGACAGAGGAGGATAGGCTCCCGCTCTTAGTGGATTGAGCGAAAAGAGTACGAGGCTGTGTCTTAGGCAAATCCGGGACACATAAGGCTGAGGCTTGATGGAGTACGAGTTCAGACTCTCTAGAAAAGCTTCTAGGGTTAATCATTATACTGCCCGTACCGTAAACCGACACAGGTGGGTGAGTAGAATATATTAAGACGCGCGAGAAAACTGTTGTTAAGGAACTCGGCAAATTGACCCCGTAACTTAGGGAAAAGGGGGACTTAAATGAAAAAATTAAGTCGCAGAGAAAAGGCCCAAGCGACTGTTTAGCAAAAACACAGCTCTCTGCAAAACCGTAAGGTGAAGTATAGAGGGTGACGCTTGCCCGGTGCTGGAAGATTAAGAGGAGATGTCAGGGGTAACCTAAAGCATTGAATTGAAGTCCCAGTAAACGGCGGCCGTAACTATAACGGTCCTAAGGTAGCGAAATTCCTTGGCGGGTAAGTTCCGTCCTGCACGAAAAGCGTAACGATTTGGGCACTGTCTCAACAACAGACTCGGTGAAATCAAGCTGCCGGTGAAAACGCCGGCTACCCGCGATTAGACGAAAAGACCCCATGGAGCTTCACTGTAACTTGATATTGAAATTGGGTGTAAGATGTACAGGATAGGTAGGACGCTATGAAGTTGGTACGCTAGTATCGATGGAGCGGTCGTTGGGATACTACCCTTCGTGCACTTAGTTTCTAACTCGCCGGAGTGGATCCGGGAGGACAGTGTCTGGTGGGCAGTTTGACTGGGGCGGTCGCCTCCTAAAGAGTAACGGAGGCGCTCGAAGGTTACCTCAGAACGGTCGGAAATCGTTCTATAGAGTGCAATGGCAGAAGGTAGCTTGACTGCGAGACAAACAAGTCGAGCAGGGACGAAAGTCGGACATAGTGATCTTACGGTACCGAATGGAAGGGCCGTGACTCAACGGATAAAAGTTACCCTGGGGATAACAGGCTTATCGCTTCCAAGCGTTCACAGCGACGAAGCGGTTTGGCACCTCGATGTCGGCTCGTCGCATCCTGGAGCTGGAGTAGGTTCCAAGGGTTGGGCTGTTCGCCCATTAAAGCGGCACGCGAGCTGGGTTCAGAACGTCGTGAGACAGTTCGGTCTCTATCTATCGTGGGCGTTGGAAATTTGAAGGGAGCTGTCCTTAGTATGAGAAGACCGGGATGGACATACCTCTGGTGCACCAATTGGCATTCCAGTGCCACAGTTGGGTAGCTATGTATGGAAGGGATAAACGCTGAAAGCATCTAAGCGTGAAGCCCACCTTAAGATGAGATTTCCCAATTAGTAAGACCCCTTGAAGACGACAAGGTTGATAGGTCAGGTGTGTAAGCACAGTGATGTGTTTAGCTTACTGATACTAATAGGTCGAGGACTTAACCTTAAGTAATTAAATTTACAAATAAACATTTCTGAAAAATCATTTATCTAGTTTTGAGAGTATATGTCTGGTGACGATGGCGAGGTGGATCCACCTGTTCCCATCCCGAACACAGAAGTTAAGCACCTCAGCGCCGAAGATAGTTAATACAAATAGCAAAAATAGGACGTTGCCAGGCATTATCTCATTATGATATAATATACATTGCATGAACATGGAGGCTTAGCTCAGCTGGGAGAGCATCTGCCTTACAAGCAGAGGGTCGGCGGTTCGATCCCGTCAGCCTCCACCACTTGCCGAAATAGCTCAATAGGCAGAGCAACTGATTTGTAATCAGTAGGTTGCGGGTTCAATTCCTGTTTTCGGCACCACTTCATATGTCCCGTTAGCTCAGGCGGTAGAGCACTTGACTTTTAATCAAGGTGTCGATGGTTCGAGTCCATCACGGGACACCACTTAATTAACTAGATAATGCCCGGATGGTGAAATCGGTAAACACGCAGGACTTAAAATCCTGTGGAGTAAAATCCTTGTCGGTTCAAGTCCGACTCCGGGCACCATCTTTTTTTCATAAATGGGGCTTTAGCTCAGCTGGGAGAGCGCCTGCCTTGCACGCAGGAGGCCAGCGGTTCGATCCCGCTAAGCTCCACCATTTAATGATTTAAAGGATTCCAACCACATACGGCGGTGTAGCTCAGCTGGCTAGAGCGTGCGGTTCATACCCGCAAGGTCGAGGGTTCAAGTCCCCCCGCCGCTACCAGAAAATGGACCCGTAGCTCAGTTGGTTAGAGCTACCGGCTCATAACCGGTCGGTCGTTGGTTCGAGTCCAACCGGGTCCACCAGACTCACATCATTAAAGTCTTAATAAAAGTTATAAATCAAACGGAGGAATACCCAAGAGGCTGAAGGGATCGGTCTTGAAAACCGACAGGGTGTAAAAGCCGCGGGGGTTCAAATCCCTCTTCCTCCGCCATTTAATTTAATCAACATATCGCGGGATAGAGCAGTCTGGTAGCTCGTCGGGCTCATAACCCGAAGGTCATTGGTTCAAATCCATTTCCCGCAACCAATTAATGGTCCGGTGGTGTAGGGGTTAACATGCTTGCCTGTCACGCAGGAGATCGCGGGTTCAAATCCCGTCCGGACCGCCATTAATTGCCTCTGTAGCTCAGTTGGTAGAGCAGTGGCCTGAAGAGCCACGTGTCGGCGGTTCAACTCCGTCCGGAGGCACCACTTCAATAAAACCATTAACCACTTAAGTGTGGTTTTTTTATTTTTAAAATTGAATCAATTAAATATGAATTTCTATTTTTCTATAATCATATATATAAGATAAATATTGTAATTATCAGGTATACTAATATATATAATAAAAAAAGAGGTAAACATGAAAACTTTATTAAACATCATTTGGATAATCTTTGGTGGTTTATTGATGTCATTGATTTTATTTGTTTTGGGTATTATTTTTTCTATTACAATCATTGGATTACCTATTGGACTTCAACTCTTTAAGTTATCTAAATTAGTCTTAACGCCGTTTGGAAAAAATCTAAATTTAGGGTTTGATAAACATCCACTGATAAATATCATTTGGGCAATTTTATTTGGATGGGAACTTATGATATTTTGCATATCAATTGCAGCAATATATGCAATAACAATTATTGGAATTCCTTTTGGAATTGCATGGATTAAGATTGGCATTTTAACATTATGTCCGTTTGGAAGTGAGGTAAATTGAAAATGAAAATAGCTTGGATTGGAACTGGAATCATGGGGGCGCCGATGGCACTACATGTCGCAGAAAAATATGATGTGACTGTATATAATAGGACATTTGAAAAAGCAAAAAAATTGGAACCAAAAGTAAAGGCTGTGGCAAGTATTGAAGAAGCAGTAAAAAATGCAGATTTAATTTTTACTATTGTTGGTTATCCTTCAGATGTTGAGGCAGTTTATAATGAAATATTCAAATATGTTAAAAAAGGTACAATTTGTGTTGATATGACAACCTCCTCACCCCTTTTAGCACAAAAATTGGTCGAAAAGGGGGGACCCTTAGGCATTGATGTGCTAGATTCTCCCGTAACTGGGGGGGACCTTGGTGCGAAAAATGCAACTTTATCTATTATGGTTGGAGGTAACTATGATGCATTTCTAAAAGTTAGAGATGTTCTTAAGTTGATGGGAACAACAATCAATTATGTAGGTGAAGCAGGGTCTGGACAATATGCTAAACTCAGTAACCAGATAGCAATTGCTGGTGCGCTCTTAGGTGTTGCCGAAAGTTTAACTTTTGCTAAAGAAAAGAATCTTAATCTCAATACGGTCTATGCGATTTTAAATGGAGGTAGTGCTCAAAGTACTCAACTTAAAGTGAACGGTAAAAAGATGATTGATGAAGATTTTAATCCAGGATTTTATGTTAAGCACTTTCTAAAAGATTTACAAATTGCTCATGAAGTTACTTCAAAAAAACTTCCAACTTTGGATCTAGCAATTCAAATTTTAAAAGAGCTAGTTCTTGAAGGCGATGAGAATTTAGGAACCCAATCAGTCATTAAATTTTATCAAAGATAATACTTAAAAAATATTGACTTAAGTGTTATAAATTGTTACAATAGTAGTGCTTAAGAGGTCCGGTGGTGTAGGGGTTAACATGCTTGCCTGTCACGCAGGAGATCGCGGGTTCAAATCCCGTCCGGACCGCCATAGCATATTATCGCTTTGGCGATTTTTTTTTATATTCTTTCAAGTTAATGTCTTTGAATTAAAAGAAAAGTATGGTACACTATTAAAGAATACTTTGACTTTCAAAGTAATTTCACGAGGGAGAAGAAAATGAAAAAAATCGCAGTAGTAACTTGCTCTACATCAGGTCTTGATTATCTACCTGAAAAAGATAGAATAAGTATTTTGAGAATGACAGTCACATTTGATCAAGATGAATATCTCGACTATGTTGATATTAAAGCAGAAGACTTTTACCAAAAGATGTTAGATAATCCAAACGCTGAAATTCATACTTCGCAAATTCCTGTTGGTAAATTTGTTGAGACGTTTGAAACATTAAAACAAGAAGGTTATGAAGGAATCATTGTCATTACCATTTCATCAAAACTAAGTGGTACGTACCAAGGTGCTGTACTTGCTAAAGATATGGTTGAAGGAATTGATATCGAAGTTATTGATTCTAAGAGTGTTTCATATGGTGAGGCGTTCCTTGCAGTTAGAGCACTCCGTATGATTGAGGAGAATAAATCACTTAAAGAAATTAAATTAGAATTAGAACTGGCTATTCAAAAATGTCAGATCTATGTTCTTGTTGATACATTGAAGTATTTAGTAAAAAATGGTAGACTATCATCAACGGCAGGGATTCTAGGATCACTTCTAAAAATTAAACCACTTTTAAAAATCACAGAAGAGGGTTATTTAAAACCATACGAAAAAATTCGTACAACATCTAAAGCTCAAAAACGTGCGTTAGAAATTTTATTTGAAGAAACAAAGAACAAAGATGTGGAGTATTTCATTGCTTTCACAACAAACAAAGAAAAAGCAGAAGAAATTAAATCTGAGATTTTAGCCGAAAGACCAGGAGCATTTGTTACATTAATTCCATTAACGCCAGTTGTTGGAGCACATGCAGGACCAGGAACGCTTGGTTTAGGATATTCAGAAAGATAGGAGTTAGGATATGACATCACCCAAAGAAGTAATCAACATGTTACTAGTAGACGTTTTTAATCACATCTTGAGAATTGAAGAAAGCACACTCAAAGAAAGAGGAGTTACTTTATCCATGTCTGAAGTACATGTGTTAGAAGCAATTAGAAACACGGAAGTACCGACAATGGGTGAAGTTGCCAAAAGACTTCACATCACCTTAGGCACATTAACAACCTCGATCAATATTTTAGTTAGAAAAAAATATGTTTATCGTTACAGTGATGAGAAGGATAGACGTAAAGTCTATTTAAGACTAACAGACAGTGCTAAACAAGTCTTGGAAATACATGATAATTTTCATGATGAGATGATTGAGGCCACGTTTAAAGACTTACAACTAGAAAAAGATGAAGTTTTAATGAAATCATTGGCTAATTTAACCGAATATTTCAAGAAAAAGTATTAAATTTAGAGGTTTTTGAGAAAAAATCTCTTTTTTTTAACAAAATTTTTGCCTTTCTAAAACAAATGTGGCTATAATTGATAGCGTTTATGAAAGGAAAATATCGGAATTATGAACCCAAACACATCAACTTTTACACAAAAGTTCATTAAATTACCAAAAATTGAGGATTATAGTGAGAAGGATTTTGATAAAAACTTCATCCTAGATACACTAGAGGAGATAACAAAAGAAACATTAGGAAGGATCGTTGAGACACACAAACAAGGATTTATTGACCTTGAGGTTTCTAATGTCATTAGTCTTTCTGAAGCATTTAGAACACTCTATGATACTTTTGCCTTCAGTCTAGTTTTAAATCAAAACATTGGAAATATCATGAATCATCTACAAAAGTCATTCTTGTTGAATTATAAAAATCAACCAGAAATTACGCATACTTTGCAACAAGTGTTAGCAAAATTAGAAGCAAAACTTATTTTTTCAAAGCTACAAAGCCAAGAAAACGCAATTTTCTTAGCAATAGAAAACTATAATTTATTCACCTTCATCTATATGCCAAAGGCCGTTAAACTTGTATCATTCAAGAAAGAACCTGAAGCATTAATTAAGTCGTTATTAATGTCAAAAGACATTAATTTTTTTATTAATAAGGACCAAATTTCTTATGAAATCCCCTATACTTTAGATGTTATTAAGCAAAGAGTATCAACCCAAAAAATGAGTTTAAAAAACTATGAAAAACCAATAAAAATTGATACAAAAAACTTTAAAATTGGGCTTCAAATCAATGATTTAGAAGACCTAAAAAATGTTTCAAATCATCGTGCAAATTTCATCTATATTGAACCAGAAAAAGCCTATATTAAATATGCTGGAATTTTAGAAAAAGAATCACGAATTGAATTTTATAAATCGCTTTATGAAGCCTATAAAGATACTGAAATTATACTTGTATTACCCAAATTGGATGTCTTAAATAAATATCATTTTTCAGATCAAGATTATATTTTAGATAAATCTAATTTTTTAAAACATTATTTCATGTATATTGAAGAATTAGATGCAGCTACAATAACTGAAAATCCTAATTTAAAAATCTCAATCCCTAGTTTAACAGATGATTTCGAGTTTAAAGAACTAAAATCACAAGTTAAACAATGGTTGAAAATGTTAAAAAGAAGTATACCGAATATTGGTTTTTCTATAGAAACAGACTCATCATATGACTATTCAGAGTACTTTAAGAAGTTTGATTTTGCTTGTATTGATTTAGATCGCATTTATGATGAAATTAGTATGAGTGATGACATAAAGTTATTTTATAAAGACATTTCATTCTTAAATCAACAATTAAAGATAAGAAAGAAAGAAGTTTACCTTATAGGTAAAGATTTAAAATCTTATGATATAATAAGAATGTTAGTGAAAAAAGGATTTAAAAATTTTGTGATAAATCCCGAAATGTATCCATATTTAGAACAAATCATTACTGAATATAATTTATCTAGAGGAAAATTCAAAAAAATAAAATAACATAATCTTAAAAAATATATTTTTTAAATAAAAAAGTATAAAAAGGGTTGCAATCAGCGACCTTTTTTTATATAATTAAAAGGCTTGCGTATATACAAGTAAAGCGATGATCTGGAAGGTTGTCGATACACGGATAGCCGTTGTCGGTGTAACGAGTTTTTCCAGGGAGTTAGTCTATGCAAGGGATTATAGACGAAAGGAGATCAAAAAATGGCAAAAGAAATTATCAAAATCAGCTTAAAAGCATATGATCATAGATTAATCGATCAAGCTGCTAAGAAAATTGTTGAAAGTGTTGAAAAGACTGGTGCAGTAGTACAAGGTCCGATTCCACTACCAACAAAGAAAGAAATCTTCACTATCTTACGAAGCCCACACGTAAACAAAGATTCACGTGAACAATTCGAAAGAAGAACACACAAGAGATTAATTCAAATCTTAGAGCCAAATTCAAAAACAATCGATGCTTTAATGAGAATTGATTTACCATCAGGAATTGATATCGTCCTAAAGAAATAATTGGATATCAAAAAAATAGTTAACCCAAAAGAAAAAAAGAAAGAGGAAAGACAATGGCCAAAGGAATCTTAGGTAAAAAAGTTGGAATGACTCAAATTTTCGATGAAAATGGAGTTTTAATTCCAGTTACCGTTATTGATGTTGAAGGCAACGTTGTATTACAACAAAAGACTGTTGAAACAGACGGTTATGTTGCGACACAACTTGGATTCGAATCAAAACGCGAAAAATTAAGTAACAAGCCAGAATTAGGGCACGTGAAAAAAGCTAATACAGCACCTAAGCGCTTCGTAAAAGAAATCAGATTTGATGCGCTTAATAATGAAATGTTAGCTTTAGAAGTAGGTACAGCGCTATCAGCTGATTTATTCAATGCTGGAGATGACATCGACGTAACAGGAACTTCAAAAGGTAAAGGTTACGCTGGGGTTATCAAAAAGAATAACCAATCAAGAGGACCAATGACTCACGGATCTATGTATCATAGAGCTCCAGGTTCAATGGGACCAATTAAAGGTAAGATGAAGGGTAAACAATTACCATCACAAATGGGGGCTGAAACAGTTACTGTTCAAAACTTAAAAGTTGTAGCAGTAGACACTGAAAACCAATTATTATTAGTTTCAGGTGCGGTTCCAGGACCTAAAAAAGGTTATGTAGTTGTTAAGACATCAATTAAGAAAGGTAACTAAGGAAAAAGAATATGCCAACATTAGATTTATTAAACCAAAATGGTACTAAAGTTTCTGAAGTTGCTTTAAATGATGCAATCTTCGGAATCGAACCAAATCAACAAGTTTTATATGATGTAGTAAACGCACAACGTGCTGCATTAAGACAAGGAACACATAAAACTAAAACTAGAGCAGAAGTTTCTGGTGGCGGTAAAAAACCTTGGAGACAAAAAGGTACTGGTAGAGCACGTCAAGGTTCTACACGTTCACCACAATGGAGACATGGTGGTATCGTATTCGGACCAACTCCAAGAAGTTATGCTGTAAAAGTTAACCAAAAAGTTAAACAATTAGCATTAAGATCAGCGTTATCATACCATGTGTTAGAAAACCAAATGGTACTAGTTGATTCATTATCAGTGGCTCAACCAAAAACTAAGTTATTCGCTGAAATTATTTCAAACTTAAAATTAGAAGGTAAGACTTTAGTATTAGCTACTAATGTAGATGAAAACTTATTATTAGCTGCATCTAACTTACCAACTGCAGAAATCAGAGAAGTTTCACAAGTTTCAGTTTACGAACTATTAAAGTTCAACAACGTTGTGTTAACTCAAGATGCTGTTAAATACTACGAGGAGGTATTAGGATAATGGCTAAACAAGTAGAAGTTAAATACTATGAACTGTTACAAGCACCAATTATCACTGAAAACTCAATGAAATTAGTGGAAACAGCTAATAGATATACATTTAGAGTTCCAAAAACTGCTAACAAAGTAGAAATTAAAAAAGCAGTTGAAGCAGTATTCGGAGTAAACGTATTAAACGTTCATACAATCAATGTTTTACCAAAAGCAAAAAAAGTTGGTAAATATGAAGGATTTAAATCTGGATACAAAAAAGCAATTGTCCAATTAGCTGAAGGACAAACAATTCCTGCATTTGCAGTGTAATTGAAGTGAAAAATATAGGAGATTTAACTTATGGCAGTTAAAATTTATAAGAGAACGACTAATGGTCGTCGTAACATGAGTGTTTTAACATTCGATGAAATCACAACATCTACTCCTGAAAAGTCACTGCTTGCGCCAATTACTAAAACAGGTGGACGTAACAATCAAGGTAAATTGACTGTTAGACATATCGGTGGCGGTGCTAAACGTAAGTATCGTATTATTGACTTTAAACGCGATAAAGAAAATATCGTAGGACGTGTTGCAACTATCGAATATGATCCAAACAGATCAGCAAATATTGCATTAATTAACTACACAGATGGAGAAAAGAGATATATCTTAGCTCCTAAAGGATTAACAGTTGGATTAGAAGTGGTTTCTGGTTCAAACGTTGATATCAAAGTAGGTAATTCATTACCAATTATGAATATCCCAGTTGGTACAGTTGTACACAACGTAGAATTACACCCAGGTAAAGGCGGTCAAATCGCTAGATCAGCAGGTACTTCAGTTCAAATCTTAGGACGTGAAGACAAGTACGTGTTAGTTCGTTTACAATCAGGTGAAGTTCGTAAGATTTTAGGCGCATGCCGTGCGACTATCGGTGAAGTAGGTAACGAATCACACGAATTAGTAAGAATCGGTAAAGCGGGTAGAACTCGTCACATGGGTGTTAGACCTACAGTACGTGGTTCTGTTATGAACCCTAACGATCACCCACATGGTGGTGGTGAAGGTAAACAACCAGTTGGTAGAAAACAACCAATGACTCCATGGGGCAAGAAAGCTCGTGGAATTAAGACACGTGATTCTAAGAAGGCGTCAAATGATTTAATTATCAGACGTAGAAACGGATAAGGAGGAAAAAAATGGCACGCTCACTTAAAAAAGGACCTTTCGCTGATGCATCATTATTAGAGAAGGTTGCAAAACAAGCAAATTCAAATGACAAAAAAGTAATTCAAACTTGGAGCCGACGTTCTACAATTTTCCCTGAATTTATCGGTTTCACTATTGCGGTCTATAATGGTCGTGAACACATTCCAGTTTACATTACAGAAGACATGGTAGGGCACAAGTTAGGAGAATTCGCTCCAACTCGTACTTTCCCAGGTCATAAAAAAGAAGACAAGAAAGTCGCTAAGAGATAAGGAGAAAGAATCATGGAAGCTAAAGCAATTGCAAAAACTGTGAGAATCGCTCCTAGAAAAGCGAGACTTGTAGTTGACTTAATTCGCGGAAAGAACGTTAAAGAAGCTCGCGCTTACTTAATGTTTACTCCAAAATCAGCATCACCGATTGTTGCTAAAGTTTTAAATTCAGCAGTCGCAAATGCTACTCATAACTTAAACATGGACGAAAATAAATTATTCGTTAAAGAAGTTTGGGTTAATGAATCAGTAACAATGAAGAGAATGTTACCAAGAGCTAAAGGTACTGGTAACGTGATCAAAAAGAGAACATCACACATCACTGTTGTAGTGGCGGAAAGGGAGTAATCAAGCATGGGACAAAAAACTAATCCAAATGGCTTACGTCTAGGAATCATTCGTACTTGGGAATCAAAATGGTACGCTGGAAAGAATGATGTACCTGCTTTAGTTAAAGAAGATGCGATGATTCGCGAATTCTTATCAACTAACTTCAAAAAAGCTGGTGTATCTCAAATCGAAATCGAACGTGTTAAAGCTAAAAATAAAGAACGCGTTACAATCAAATTATATGTTGCTAAACCTGGTATCGCATTAGGTAAAGAAGGAAGCGACAAAAACAAAGCGGTTTCTAAATTAGAATACTTAACTAAGAAAGAAATCGTATTAAACATCATTGAAGTAAGAAAACCTGAAAAAGTTGCTGCTCTAGTTGCACAAAATATTGCTGAACAATTAGAACAACGTGCTTCATTCAGACGTGTACAAAAAATGGCGATTCAACGTGCGCTTAAAGCTGGTGCTAAAGGTGTTAGAACTGTAGTATCAGGTCGTTTAGGTGGAGCTGAAATCGCAAGAAGTGAAGGGTATTCTGAAGGCCGTGTACCTCTACATACATTAAGAGCTGATGTTGACTATGCAACTGCAGAAGCATCAACAACTTACGGTATTTTAGGTGTTAAGGTTTGGATTTACCATGGTGAAGTATTACCGGGACAATCAATCTTAGATACAAGAAAACCATTCGAAATTGATCAAAAGAGAGGCAGAAACGAAGGCAGACGTCCTCGTACAGATAGAAAGCCTCAAAGAAATAACAAGGAGGACTAATTCACATGTTAATGCCTAAAAGAACGAAATATCGTCGTCCTCATCGTGTGTCTTACGAAGGTAAAGCAAAAGGTAGAAATGAAATCATTAACGGAGAATTCGCTTTAGTATCTCAAGAAGGTGCTTGGGTAAACTCTCGTCAAATCGAAGCTGCGCGTATTGCTATGACTCGTCATATGAAACGTCAAGGTAAAGTTTGGATTAATATCTTCCCACATCTTGCAAAAACTAAGAAACCTCTAGAAGTACGTATGGGATCTGGTAAA
Organism: Acholeplasma hippikon; assembly: GCF_900660755.1. Lineage (NCBI taxonomy): Bacteria > Bacillati > Mycoplasmatota > Mollicutes > Acholeplasmatales > Acholeplasmataceae > Acholeplasma > Acholeplasma hippikon. The sequence continues at coordinate 1,010,318 of NZ_LR215050.1, read as the reverse complement.
GGTGCTCCAGACTCATGGGTAGCAGTAGTTAAAGACGGAAAAATTATGTTTGAAATTGCTGGTGTTTCAGAAGAAGTTGCAAGAGAAGCTTTAAGATTAGCATCTCATAAATTACCAGTTAAGACTAAAATTGTAAGAAAGGGTGACCAAGCGTGAAAGCAGCTGATATCAGAAACTTAAAAACTGCAGAAATCAACTCTAAGATAGCTGAATTAAAAGCTGAATTATTCAATTTACGCTTCCAACACGCTGTCGGACAATTAGAAAATACTGCACGTTTAAAAACTATTAAAAAGACTATCGCTCAAATGAAGACTATCATTTCTGAGCGTGGCGAATAAGGAGGATATAACGATGGAAAGATTAAATGCTAAAAAAGTTTATACTGGAAAAGTTGTATCTGACAAAACTGACAAGACTATTACAGTAGTAGTAGATACTTACAAAAAACATGCGCTTTATAACAAGCGTGTAAAAACATCAAAGAAATTCCATGTGCATGATGAAAACAATGTTGCTAAAGTTGGCGACATCGTAACAATCATTGAATCAAGACCATTATCAAAGACTAAACGTTTCCGTTTAGTTGAAGTGGTTTCACATGTTGAAATTGTATAAGGAGGACGAAAGACATGATACAGCAAGAATCAAGATTAGTGGTTGCTGACAATTCAGGTGCTCGTGAAGTTCTAGTTATTAGAGTAAACGGTGGTACTCGTCGTCGTTATGCAAACATTGGTGATATCGTTACAGTTACAGTTAAAAAAGCTACTCCAACTGGCGTAGTTAAAAAAGGTGACGTTGTAAAAGCGGTAATTGTTAGAACAAAACAAGGTATTAAGAGAGCTGACGGTTCATACATTAAATTTGATGAAAACGCAGCAGTTATCATTAAAGATGATTTAAATCCAAAAGGTACACGTATCTTTGGACCGGTTGCAAGAGAATTAAGAGAAAAGAACTTCATGAAGATCGTCTCACTTGCACCAGAAGTGTTGTAAGGAGGTAGCCACATATGAAGATTAAAACTGGAGATACAGTTGTAGTGATTGCTGGTGGTGATCAATTTACAACTGACAAAAAAGGCGTGCAAACACGCAAAACTGGTCGCGTTTTAAAAGTAAATCAAGAAAAACAAACAGTGATCGTTGAAGGTGTAAACCTTGTTAAAAAGCATGAAAGACCAAAAACTGCAAATGACAAAGGTGGCATCATCGAAAAACCAGCTCCAATTCATGTTTCAAACGTTGCATTAGTAGATCCAAAAACTGGTGAAGCTACAAAAGTTGGATACAGAATTGAAAATGGCGTAAAAGTACGTTTCGCTAAAAAATCAGGTTCATTAATTGATAAACCTGCAAAAACAAAGAAGGAGGCTAGCAAATAATGAGTAACTTAAGAGAAGTATACAGCACAACAATCGTTCCAAAGTTAATGTCTGAATTTGGATACTCATCAGTTATGCAAGCTCCAAAATTAGAAAAAATCGTAATTAATATTGGTGTTGGTGATGCTGTTGCAAACTCTAAAGCTTTAGATGTTGCAGTTGAAGAATTAACATTATTAACTGGTCAAAAACCATTAATTACTAAATCTAAAAAATCCATCGCAAACTTTAAATTACGTGAAGGACAAGCTATTGGTGCTAAGGTTACATTACGTGGAGAACGTATGTACTATTTCTTAGAAAAATTAATTTCAGTAGCTTTACCACGTGTACGTGACTTCCGTGGAGTTTCAGCTGATTCATTTGATGGACGTGGAAATTACACTTTAGGTGTTAAAGAGCAAATCATTTTCCCAGAAATCAACATTGATAAAGTAACTAAAGTACGTGGTATGGACATTATTATCGTTACAACGGCAAATACCGATAAGGAAGCTAAGAGCTTACTTACTGCATTCGGTTTCCCGTTCAAGAAGTAAGGAGAGAGTCCCATGGCTAAAAAATCAAAAATCGCTAAAGATTTAAAACAACGTAAATTAGTAGAAATCTACGCAGAAAAAAGAAAAGCATTAAAAGAAGCTGGGGATTATGCTGCTTTAGCAAAATTACCTAAAGATGCATCTCCAGTAAGACTTAAAAACAGAGATTCACTTGATGGAAGACCAAGAGGTTATATGAGAAAATTCGGAGTTTCTCGTATTACATTCAGAGAGTTAGCACATAAAGGTGAATTACCTGGTGTTAAGAAAGCAAGCTGGTAAGGAGGAAGAACTATGGTTATGACTGATCCAATTGCGGACCTATTAACGCGTATCCGCAATGCTAATAAAGCGCGTCATCCTAAAGTTGAAATTCCTGCTTCAAAATTAAAAGCTGAAATTTTAGCTGTTATGAAGCAAGAAGGGTTCATTAAAGATTTTGTTGTTACAAATGATAACCAACCAAAAATTGTTGTTACATTAAAGTACACAGCAAACAATGAACGTGTCATCAAAGGATTGAAAAGGATATCGAAGCCAGGTCTTCGAGTATATGCTTCACTAGACAAATTACCTAAAGTATTAAATGGTCTAGGAGTTGCATTAGTATCAACATCAAAAGGCATTTTAACAGATCGCGAAGCACGCTTACTACAAGTTGGTGGCGAAGTGCTAGCTTACATTTGGTAATTAGGGAGGAATATAAAAAATGAGCCGTATAGGTAATAAAGTTATTTTAGTTCCTGCTGGTGTTACTGTAAATGTGAGTGAAAACAATCACGTTGTAGTTAAAGGACCTAAAGGACAACTAGAACAAAACTTCAATCAATTATTAGATATTCATGTTGAAGGAGATCAAATTAAGATTTCTAGACCAAACAATGATATCTTCACAAGAAAAATTCATGGAACAACTCGCGCATTATTATTCAATATGGTTAAGGGTGTTAGCGAAGGTTTCAAGAAAGAATTAGAAATTCGTGGGGTTGGGTACCGTGCTCAATTACAAGGTAAGAAATTAGTGTTACAACTAGGTTTCTCACACAATATTGAGTTAGACATCCCAGAAGGAATTACATTAGAAGTTCCAAAAAATACAGAAATTAATGTATTAGGTATCGATAAAGCTGCAGTTGGTCAATTCGCTGCAGAAATTAGAGAATTCAAGAAACCAGAACCTTACAAAGGCAAAGGTATTCGTTATGTTAATGAATACGTTGCTCGTAAAGCTGGTAAAACTGCGAAGTAAGGAGTAAGACAACATGATTAAGAAAATCTCATCTAACGTTTCAAGACAAAAGAGACAATTACGTATTAGAAAAAATGTCGTTGGTACTCCATCACGTCCAAGATTAAATGTATATCGTTCTAATACTACGATTTATGTTCAAATCATTGATGATGTGAATCAAACAACTTTAACAAGTGCTAATTCTAAAGAATTAAATTTAGGTGCTAACATGGAAGCTGCTACTGCAGTAGGTAAACTTGCTGCTGAAAAAGCTTTAAAGTTAGGCATCACTCAAGTAGTATTTGACCGTGCTGGTTACTTATACCATGGACGCGTTAAAGCGTTAGCTGAAGCAGCAAGAGCTGCTGGGCTACAATTCTAAGGGAAGGAGTCTATCACATGGCAGAAAAAGTATTTGAAAAACAAGAAGAACAAGTAGTTTTTGAAGAAAAAGTTGTTGCACTTAACCGTGTAACAAAAGTAGTTAAAGGTGGACGCCGCTTCCGTTTTGCAGCTTTAGTTGTAGTAGGTAACAAACAAGGTCAAGTTGGCTTTGGTACTGGTAAAGCAACTGAAGTTCCAGAAGCAATCAAAAAAGCAGTAGAAGCTGCAAAGAAAAATTTAATTACAGTTCCAATGACTAATGCTACAATTCCTCACTCAACTGAAGGAATCTATGGCGCTGGTCATATCGTTATGAAACCTGCTTCAGCCGGTACTGGTATCAAAGCCGGTGGTGCTGCTCGTATCATTTTCGAATTAGCTGGTATTAACGACATCTTATCTAAATCATTAGGTTCAAGAACTGAAGTAAACGTTGTGCGCGCAACATTTGCAGGCTTAGAATCATTAAGAACTCCTGAGTCAGTAGCTGCATTACGCGGTATCTCAGTAGATCAATTGGTGTAATATCATGACAGTAGAAATTACATTAAAGAAATCCTTAATTGGAAGACGTCCTCAACAAGTTGCAACCGCACGCGCATTAGGTTTAAAACGTATTGGACAAACTGTTGTTAAAGAACAAAATGATGCTATCAACGGAATGATCAAAGCTATTGCTCATTTAGTTGAAGTTAAAGAAGTGTAAGGAGGAAGAACTATGTTAGACAGCTTAAAACCAGTTCCTGGTGCTAGACACGCTAAGAAACGTGTTGGTCGTGGACCAGGTAGTGGAACAGGTAAAACCTCAGGTAAAGGTGCTAAAGGTCAATGGGCTAGAACAGGCGGCGGAGTTCGTCCTGGATTCGAAGGGGGTCAAATTCCTTTCTTCCAACGTATTCCTAAACGTGGTTTCAATAACTACACTAGAAAAGAATACGCAATCGTAAACACTCAAGACTTAAATCTTTTCGAAGATGGTACAGTTATCACTCCTGAAATTTTATTAGAAACTAAAATCATCACTAAAGTTTTATCAGGTGTTAAAGTTTTAGCATATGGTAAGTTAGAAAAGAAATTAACTGTTAAAGCAAATAAATTCTCAAACAGTGCTAAAGAAGCAATTGAAGCAGCTGGTGGAACTGTAGAGGTGATTTAACGTGTTAACACGCATTAAGAATGTATTAGCAAATAAATCTGTGATGATCCGCTTAGGTATTACCTTTGCGCTCATCGCAGTATATAGAATCGCAAGTTATATTCCAATCCCTTTATTTAATGTAGAATTACTTACAACAGGTGGTTCACAATGGGGTTCTGGATTCTTAGGAATCTTAAATAGCTATACAGGCCAAGCATTATCACGTTATTCAGTGTTATCTTTAGGGATATCACCATATATTACTGCATCTATCGCAGTACAATTATTACAAGTAGTAATTCCTCAAATGAAAGAATGGCAAGAAGAAGGAGATACAGGAAAAGCTAAAGCAGCTAGATTAACTAAGTATCTTGCTTTAGTTCTTGGATTCGCTCAAGCCTTACTATTAATTATTGGTACAGGTGAACGTGGTTCACAAATTCAAATCGGTGTAAGTTCTGGTATTGGAACATATTTATATATGGCATTAACAGTTCTTGCCGGAACAGTATTCACAATCTGGTTAGCTGATACAATCACTTCTAGAGGTGTGGGTAACGGTTCATCAATCATCATCGGTATTGGTGTTATGACATCAATTCCAATTATGATTTCAACACTAAGTAATAAATATTTAGGTACAAATAATGGTTGGGATATCGTAACTTACGTATTTATCCTAGTATTATATGTAGCAATTCTATTAGCTGTTGTTTATATGAATATTGCACAACGTAAAATTCCTATTTCATATGCTAATCGTCAAGGAAGTTTAGGTAAATCTGAATCTAACATTCCTTTAAAGATTAATTCAGCAGGGGTTTTACCAGTTATCTTTGCTTCAACATTATTAAGTATTCCTCTTTCAATTGTTGGGTTCTTAGAATCAAGCATTGGAGAAGGTACTAAATCATGGATTGAATCAATTTTCTCTTATAACCAACCAGTTGGATTCATCGTTTATATAATTCTAATTGTAGTATTCTCATTCTTCTACACATTCATGGTTACAAATCCGCATCAAATTGCTGATAACTTATCAAAATCTAATGCGTATATTCCAGGGGTTAGACCAGGTGAAGATACTAAGAATTATATTTCACGTGTGTTATTCAAAGTTACAGTGATCGGTACAGTTTACTTAGTAATTTTAGCAGCTCTTCCAATCATTACAGCAGCAGTCTTTGGCTTCGTAGGTCAAGAAGCAGCAAACATTACATTAGGCGGTACAGGTTTACTTATCGTTGTTGGTGTTGCCGCTGACACAACTCAACAAGTTGAAGCAGCTGCAAATCAAGAAACATATCAAGGACTATTTTAATAAATGAAAACTAGAATGATTTTTGTCGGACCTCCAGGTGCCGGCAAAGGCTCTCAAGCAAAAATTTTATCTGAAATGTTAAATATTCCTCATATCTCTACTGGAGATATGTTCAGAATGCACTTCAAGAACAATACGCCACTAGGTCAATTAGCTAAAAGCTATACTGATCAAGGGACATTGGTTCCAGATAGTGTTACTAATGAAATGGTAAGAGACAGATTCATGCAAGAGGATGTGAAGAAAGGATTTATCCTTGATGGATATCCTAGAAACCCTTCTCAAGCAGACTATCTTAATGAGTTGTTAAGTGAATTAGGATGGTCATTAGATGTGGTAATTAACGTCACATCTCCCGATGAGATAATCATCGATCGTATTACGGGTAGAAGAACATGTCCGGTATGTGGTTCAATTTATCACATTACAAATCAACCACCAAAAGTTGATGGAATTTGTGATAAAGATGGGGCAACTTTAGTACAAAGAAAAGACGATACAAAGGAAACTGTTGTAAAACGTCTATCTGTGTATCATGAAGAGACCTACCCACTCATCGCATACTACAAGTCAGCCGGGCTTTTAGTTGATATTAATGGAAATAGAGATTTAAAACCTATTACTAATGATATTTTAGAAATTCTTGGAGCATAAATGATTACAATCAAAAGTGCAAGAGAAATCGAACTCATGAAAACTGCAGGTAACATCTTGGCAAGAACTAGGGAATTCCTAGTTCCACATATTAAGCCGGGTGTTACCACACATGAGCTTGATGTTCTCGCAGATAAATTTATAAGAGACTTAGGTGGTATTCCATCATTTAAGGATTACAACGGTTTTCCAGCTTCTATTTGTACTTCAGTAAACGAAGTTGTTGTTCATGGAATTCCTTCAAAGAAAAAAGTTCTTAAAGATGGTGATATTTTATCACTAGATTTAGGTGTTAACTATAAAGGTTATCACGCAGATTCAGCATGGACTTATCCAGTTGGAACTGTAACTCCTAAAGTCGAAAAACTATTAAGAGTAACATTAGATTCTTTAATGGCTGGTCTTTCAGTTATTAAACCAGGGGCTTATGTTAACGATATTAGTATGGCTATTGAAGCAGTTATTAAACCGCATGGTTTTGGAATTGTTGAAGAGTTTACAGGGCATGGGATTGGTAGAAGTTTACATGAGGATCCAGCCATTCCAAATTTCGGATATGAGCCCAATAGAGTTCTATTAAAACCAGGGATGACATTTTGCGTTGAACCGATGGTTAATATAGGAACTAAACGTGTAAGAATTTTAGCAGATAACTGGACCACAGTAACACAAGATAAAAGTTATAGTGCTCACTTCGAGCATACAATCTTAGTGACTGAGACTGGTTACGAGATTCTAACTACAATATAAGGAGTAATTATGGCAAGAGAAGACTTAATTGAAGTTGAAGCCAAAGTGGTTGAAGTTCTACCCAATACAAAATTTAAAGTTGAGCTAGATAACGGACATACCGTCATCGCTCACGTATCTGGTAAAATCCGTATCAACAACATACGCATTTTACCTGGTGATAAGGTAACTGTTGAATTATCACCATATGACTTAAGCCGCGGTCGTATAACCTACCGCAAGAAATAAGGAGAAGCTATATGAAAGTTAGAGCATCGGTTAAAAAACGTAGTGCAGATGATATCATCGTGCGCCGCAAAGGTCGCGTTTACGTGATCAACAAAAAGAACAAAAGACATAATCAAAGACAAGGTTAAGGAGATTTAAACTATGGCAAGAATTGCAGGAGTTGACATTCCAACTCAAAAACGAGTGATAATCTCGTTACAATACATTTACGGTATTGGTGAAACAACTGCTCATGAAATCTTAAAAAATGCAAACGTTTCAGAAGATATCCGTGTAAAAGACTTATCAGATGATCAATTAGCAGCTATCCGTTCAGAAGTTGCTAAGTATGCAACTGAAGGGGATTTAAGAAGAGAAAGAACATTAGCTATTAAACGTTTAATGGAAATTGGTTCTTATCGTGGAATTAGACATCGTAAAGGTTTACCAGTTCGTGGACAAAACACTAGAAATAATGCACGTACTAGAAAAGGTAAAGCTAAACCGATTGCTGGAAAGAAACAGGTTGGTAAATAATTATGGCAGTAAATAATAAGAAAAAAACAACTAAAAGAAAAGTTAGAAAAAATATTCCATTAGGTGTTGCTCATATTCATACAACTTTTAACAACACTATCGTTACTATTACTGATACAGCAGGAAATGCAATTTCTTGGTCATCAGCTGGTGCTTTAGGTATTAAAGGTTCAAGAAAATCAACTCCATTTGCCGCTCAATTAACTTCAGAAGCTGCTGCTAAAGCTGCTATGGAAAATGGAATGGCTAAGGTTGAAGTTTTCGTTAAAGGGCCAGGACCAGGAAGAGAAGCTGCAATTAGAAGTTTACAAGCAGCAGGATTAGAAATTACAGCGATTAAAGACGTAACTCCAGTTCCTCATAACGGTTGCCGTCCTCCAAAACGTCCACGTAACTAATCTAAATCTAAATAGGAGGTATACTTGTGAAAGATTTAAAATTTGAAAAACCAACATCAGTAGAAGAAATTTCTCAAGAAGGTAATCTTGGTCGTTTCTTAGTAAAACCACTTGAACGTGGTTATGGTTTGACTTTAGGTAATGCATTAAGAAGAGTTCTATTAGCTTCATTACCTGGTGCTGCAATCGTGAACGTTAAAATCGAAGGTGTAGACCATGAGTTCTCTACGATTGATGGCGTTTATGAAGATGTAATGGGAATCATTCTTAACTTAAAGAAAGTAGTATTCTCAACCGATTCACAAGATCCACATTACGAACAAAAAGTTGAATTATATGCTGAAGGGCCACAAGCTGTTACAGCAGAATTCTTCAACTTAGTTGATGGTTTAACAATCGTTAATCCAAATCAACACATTGCAACACTTGCTGAAGGTGCAAAATTATCAATGACTGTCACAGTTAGACGAGGCATTGGTTATGTACCAGCAGATCAAAATAAGCAATTTTCTAAATATGAAGTAGGGGTAATTCCTATTGATGCGTTATATTCACCAGTTAATAGAGTGATCTATCATGTTGAAAAAACACGCGGAGATTTAGATGAATTAACTATTGAAATTGAAACAAACGGAGCAATTAAAGCTAAAGAAGCATTAGCATTAGCATCTAAGATGTTAGTTGACTACTTCCAAGTTATTGTTTCACTATCTGATAAAGCTGCTTCAATGGACTTCATTAGAGATGTCGAAGAAGAACCAGCAAGCAAAAAATCAGACACTAAGATTGAACAATTAGACCTATCTGTAAGATTATTTAACTCATTAAAACGTTCTGGTATTACTACTGTTGGCGAATTAATGAAATTATCTGAAGAAGAAGTTATGCGTTTAAGAAGCTTAGGAAGAAAATCATTCAAAGAATTAAAAGACAAATTAGCAGAACATGGTCTTGAATTCGAACACTCTGCAAGTAAAGATGCAAAGTTTGATTTCGATTCAGACGAAGATAAGGAGTAATTAACAATGGCAATACCATCAAGACTTCGCCGTACTACAGATCAAAGAAATGCGTTATTACGCGATTTAGTAACTGATTTAATTATCAATGATCGTATTATTACAACAGAAGCAAAAGCAAAATCTCTACAAAGATTAGCTGATAAAATGATTACTTTAGCTAAGAAAGGTACATTAGCTGCTCGCCGTCAAGCTGCAGAAACTGTACGTTTTGAAGAAGTTAAAGAAGGACAAAATGCACTTCAAAAATTATTTGATGAAATTGCACCACGTTACACAGATCGTAATGGTGGCTACACAAGAATCATTAAAACAGTTCCTCGTAGAGGGGATGCTGCGCCAATGGCAATCATCGAATTCATTTAATGGATAAAACTAAGATACCTTCGGGTATCTTTTTTTATGTTTATAATTTTGAATCATATGAATCTTCATGATATAATAAAAGTAATCAAATAGATGATAATAGGAGGATTTATATGCCGTTTGGTAATGGATTTAATTGGGGAGATTTAAATACATATTCATGGAAGGAACATGCTATTTTAGCTGCAGCATTATTCTTAATTGTTTTATTATTTATAGTTATTCCTCTTATGAAGGCTAAGCGCAATAAACAAGCTAAAAAAATAATTGTGGAATCTACAGTAGGATCTAAAAAACGTATTATTTTTAAAGATAATGACGGTGATTCAGTGATGTTTGCTGGTCCAAATGCTTGGTATATTGATAACACAGGTAAAACTGAGTTATACCGAGCAGTTGAAGGTAATGAAGTGAATTATGTTGGTAAAGCAATTTTTGGTTCTAAAGAAGTTAAAAAAGTTCAAATCACACAAGAAGATGATAACTTTGTTAAACATTCATCAATGGAACGTCATTACATAACTTTTGATTTCGTATCTCAAGATGAAGTAAGACTTGGCTCAAGAATTTTCTTAACAGAACGTGAAATTCTTCGTCGTTTAGAGCAAAAACGTAAACAAGAAGCTATTGAAGCTAAGGCATTAGCAAAACAAAATAAACTTGATGAAAAGCGTCAAGAGAAATTAAGCAAGGCTGAAAAAAAACGCGAAGCTAAAGCACAAAAAAGAACTGCTAAATTAGCAAAAAAAGAAAAATCAACAACTGAAGAAATCAGTAATTAATCAAAATGGCAGATTTTATCTGCCTTTTGTATTTAAGGAGAGAAAAATGAAGCGAGGACTTTATACACTTACTTTCATCATGTTAATATTTTTAGTTGCTTGTAAAATAGAAACTAAATTTGAAGTGAAGTTCTTTGTTGATGGAACATTATATAAAGAAGTTCAAGTTATAGAGAATTCTATAGCACATAATTATAATGATGAATATATTCCCATTAAAGAAGGCTATATCTTTGAAGGATGGTTTTATAATGAATCTTTTACAATGAGTTATCAACCAAATCAAGCAATCAAAGAAAACATCAATTTATATGCAAAAATGAGTGCTGAGACATTTACAGTATTTTTTGAAACTAATGAAGGAAATGATATACAAGATATAACTGTTTTATACAATAGAAATATTGAGTTGCCAATTCCAATAAAGGCAAATTACCTATTCATGGGCTGGTTTATAGATCCAGACTTCAATGTTTTATTTGATGAAAACACGCCAATTAAAAATGACATAAAACTCTATGCAAAATGGGTAATTAAACATGATTTAGGAGAGGTAGAATATGCAATAGAAAACACCTCACTAACTTTTACCGCTATTGATGGAGCACTTATATATCATGTTTATATAGGTGATGCGAGTAATCCAATTTTAATTAATGAACCAATCATTGATTTACTTCCATATGAATCACAGTTGCTAAACAAAACAAATGTAGAAGTTTATGCAGAGTTTAGTGAAGGCGAAAATCTAAAATTGTTTGATGTTGATTTACAATTTATTAGCAACAGTCTTAAGTATGAGACGGGTTTTGAAGAAGCAGAGTTTGTCGCTTCTACAACATATAATAATGCAACACCTAAAGTAACAGGTCCAATTAATCAATCTTGGGAATATGTAAGTGGTTCTGTTTCATCTACGCAACCAATTGATGGGACAAAGAGTTTTCAACTTCGCTTTTATAATAACCCGACGATTAGATATTTAGAAATGAAATTTGAAATTGTAAATATGTCTAAAGTTACATTCGTTTCAAAATCTCAGTATCATGATTTATTGGTTAAATACTATGTAGATGGGGTTTTATCTCAAACGCAATTTACAATTACACTGGATAATACAAATAAAGAACACACAATTAATATTAATGAAGAAGGACGAATTAGATTACGTTTTGAGATTCTCCCTCGTTCTAGTCAAACAAGTACACAAGTATACTTTGATAATTTAAAGATGTATACAAATGAAGAAGGTAGAAGCTTAGTTATACATCCTAAACTAATATATGATGATTATCCTGAAACTGATGAGGCAAAGCTATTAACACTTAAAAATCGATTCCAAAGTGATCGTAATAGTTTAGGTGCTCCAATGTATTCTAATGCATTATCACAAGCAGGACTAATTCAGTATTATGCCACTTTAAATGGCTTAACAGGGCAACAATTTAAGACGGAGCTGGAAAAAATTATATCTTCAACACATATGCGATTCATTTCATATGGAGAAGCAAGATTTGTTTTAGAAAAATCTGATTTAGTTGATGAGAATGGGAAACAATATTTAGATGGCTTATATGCAAAAACAAAGATTGTTAAATATTGGGATGGTGGGGAAACTTGGTCAAGAGAACATGTTTGGCCGAATTCAAGATTAGGTATTCCAAGAGTAGATAACAATACAAAAAATCAGGGTTCAGATGTACATAATCTTCGCGCAATTAATCCAAGTGTAAATAGTACACGTTCAAATAGGTATTTTGTACGCGGAAGTGGTGAGAATCAAACAATTGGTTCAAATGGATATTATCCTGGGGATGAATACAAAGGCGATGTTGCTAGAATTCTATTTTATATGGTTGTTCGTTACCCTAATATATTATCTTTAGTTGAAACTGATATTGATCGTGGTACTACATATGATCAAAGTAGTGCAGTGATGGGAGTATTAAGTGTGTTATTAGAATGGCATAAAGAAGATCCAGTTTCTGATTTCGAACGCAATAGAAATAACGTGATTTACAGTTATCAAGGAAATAGAAATCCGTTTATTGATCATCCAGAATATGTAGATTTATATTTTAGTTAACAAAAAAAGGTTACTCAGTAACCTTTTTTATATATTTATGTATACCATCTGAGATTAGTAACCCATCATATACTGCCTTAGCAATTTGAAGTTTACCACCAATAGCATCCCCTCCTGAAAATACACCTGGGATGTTTGTCTGCATATCTTCATCAACGATAATGTTGTTGTTTTCTACTAAGACACCAAGTTTAAGTGCAAGTTCGTTTGCTTGTGGAAAACCCACAGCAATAAATGCGCCTTTAGTTTCATAAGAATTAGTGTCAGTTATGATTTGTGTAAGTCTTTTCTCACCTATAAACTCTTTAATGGGCTCTTCAATAACTTTATACTTAGAATGGGTAAATGGCTTTCCATTGCTAAATATTGTAATATCATTTGTATAGTTTTCTAGTATAGATAATTCTTGAAGCATATAATCTCCAGAGCCAATAATCGCAATTTTTTTATTCTTGTAAAAATATCCATCACAAGTAGCGCATAAATGAATCCCGCGACCTTTATAGTTCGCATAACCTTTCATTCGCAATGGAATTCTATTTTTACCGGTTGCGATAACAACAGTTTTAGATGTATAGGTATGTTTAACAGTTTGTACTAGAAAATGGTCATCAACTTTTTCGACAGATAAGACAAAATCTTTATAGTAAGAAATACCTAAATCAATCGCTTGATCTATACCTTTTTGAATCAGTTCATCACCCTTTATTTTATTGTGACCATAAAAATTATCAATGATATCAAGTGAAGTTAAATGACCGAGATCTTTACCAATGATAGCAACTTCATGATTTAATTTATGTAAATAGAGTGCAGCTGAAACTCCAGCAGGACCACAGCCAATAATAATGGAATCAATCATAAGGCTAACCAGTCAACAATCTTTTTCTCACTAATTAAGCCTTCAAGACGTCCCTTTTCTTTACCGTTATCAAATAAAATGAGTGTTGGTAAATTAAATATTTCTAAAGTATCTAAAATTTCGTCATCTTGTTCAATATTAAATTTAAAAATCTTAATTTTACCATAATAATCTTCACTAATATTTTCTAAATAAGTCTCTAGACTTTCGCAAGATTTACACCAATTAGCAAAGAAATCAACTAAAACTAGTTCTTTACTATCTAACACGAGTGTTTTAAATGTATCTTTATCTAATTCAAATAGCATATTGGATACCTCATTTCAATAATAATTATATCGTAGTTTGAATGAAAATTATCAACATAAAATGATATAATAGAAAAGATAAGACGGGTGATTAATCATGATTAAAGTTAAAAATTTAACATTTCAATATGATGATAATAGAGAAGTTATAAGAGACTTATCTTTTGAAATACCTAAAGGTTCATGGGTATCTATCCTAGGACATAATGGTAGCGGAAAAAGTACATTAGCAAAACTATTAATTGGACTAGTCGAAGCAGATAGTGGAACAATTGAAGTCGATGGTATAACTTTAAACGAAAAAACTTTAAATGAAGTAAGAAAGAAAATCGGAATTGTATTTCAAAATCCAGATAATCAATTTGTTGGTGTTACGGTAAAACATGACATTGCATTTGGATTGGAAAATATGCAAGTACCTCAACCGGAAATGTTAGCTCGTGTACATGAGTATGCAAAAATGGTTGGTATGGAAGAATTTTTAAATAAAGAACCTCAACAACTTTCAGGGGGACAAAAACAAAGAGTAGCTATTGCTGGTGCATTAGCAATGCACAAAGACGTCATTATCTTTGATGAAGCAACTTCAATGTTAGACCCGGAAGGCGTAAACGAAGTGACAAAATTAATTAGACATTTAAATCAAACTACAGATCAAACTATCATTACCATCACACATGATTTAGATTTTGCTCTAATGAGTGATTATGCAATCATCCTAAAAGATGGTGAAAAGATTGGTGAGGGTAAACCTGTAGATTTATTTGTAAATGAGGACTTACTAAAGAGTTCTAAGTTAAATATTCCAATGGGATTAAATGTTTATTTAAAAATCTCACAAGATGAATCATTAAAAAATAATAAAGAATTGGTGGAAGCGTTATGGTCATTCAATTCAATCAAGTAGGCTACGCATACTATGGTTTTAAGAAAGTCTTTCATGCCTTAAAAGACACTAATTTAACAATAAAAAATGAAGGTGAATTCATAGCCATTTTAGGTCATACAGGGAGTGGGAAAACAACACTTGTTCAGCATATGAACGCATTATTAAAACCTACTTCAGGTAAGATCAATATTTTAGGTACTGAATTACCTTCAAAAAAGAAACAAAAAGTTAATCATATTAGACAAAAGGTTGGACTTGTTTTTCAATTTCCAGAATATCAATTATTTGAAATCAACATTTTAAAAGACGTTGAATTTGGTCCATCAAATTTTAAAGAAACTAAACCATTTGCCAATCAATACGCAATTGAAGCTTTAAAGACAGTTGGGATTGATGAATCATTATATACGGAGAGTCCATTTAGAATTTCTGGTGGGCAAATGCGTAGGGTAGCAATCGCTGGAATTTTAGCAATGAAACCTGAAATATTAGTGTTAGATGAACCAACCCGAGGATTAGACCCTCAAGGTAAAGATGATATCATGGAATTATTTAATGATATACATGTAAATCAAAATAAATCAATTGTCATGATTTCTCATGATATGGATGTTGTTGCTAAATATGCTAAAAGAGTCATTGTATTAAATAAAGGTGAAATCGTATTTGATGGCACAAAAGAAGATTTATTTAGTCATCCTGACTTCCAATCATTCCATTTAGATTATCCAACACCAATGAAGATTATGAATCATTTAACTGAAACTGTGGGTTTACCTAAAAAATTAGTTTTAACGGAAGAAGAATTACTCAATCACATCAAAGAGGAGGCCAAGTTATGAACATTCGTATTGGTCAATACATTTTAGGTGACTCCTTTTTACATAAGATGGATCCACGAATTAAACTTTTATCAATGTTAATGTTAATTGTTTCAATCTTTAGCATTGGTGTAAGTTCAAATATCGTAAACATTTCACTTATTTTATTTATGTTTGTATTTACTGTATTTTTAGTCTTCTTATCAGGTATTCCATTTGGAAAGGTGATTCAAGGCTTAAAAGCAGTCGTCTTCTTACTAACATTTACCTTCTTTATTCAACTCTTTACAATTAGACCAGCTGATCAAACACCTTTAATGGATGTAAAAATGACTTTATCAGTCATCAGTATTCCTGTATTAGTGGTATTATTTATTTTATATCAATGGATGAAGCAAAGAGTAAAATGGAAGACGACACTATTCTTTATTTTTGTGTTCTTAATATTCTTCATTCAGTATTTGGTTGCTAATTATTTAAACTATGGTGCAGGATTTATTTATGATTTTAAAGTGTATCAAGCAGGGTTAGTAAATGCAGGATTTATTTTCTTAAGAATAACATCAGTCATGATCGTTGCATCACTCTTAACATTCACTACTTCAACAATTGAATTAAATGATGCATTAGAATCATTATTAACACCATTTAGATTAATTGGATTAAAAACATATATCATTTCAATGATGATTTCATTAACGTTAAGAACGATTCCCACACTATTAGAAGAAACCCAAAAGATTATGAAAGCTCAAACTTCAAGAGGTGCTGACATTAATGAAAGTTCAATTAAAGATAAGATTGGACAAATCATTGCATTATTAATTCCAGTATTTGTTATTAATATGTCAAGGGCAGATGATTTATCAAATGCGATGGAAGCAAGAGGCTATATAATCGGAGAAAAACGAACTAAGATTGATGTGTATGAAATCAAAGGAACTGACATTTTCTCAGTTGTTTTAACATCAATTTTCTTAGTAGGAATTATTGCGTGGAATATTTATGCGTTATAAAGCGGTTGTGTCATATGATGGAACCAATTATAGTGGTTACCAAAAACAAATTAATGATGTAAGTATTCAAGGAGCAATCGAAAAGGCCTTTCGTTTAATGACACAAATTGATATCCCCACATTTGCATCTTCAAGAACAGATAAAGGTGTTCACGCACTTTATCAAGTACTTCATTTTGATGCGGATATGGATATTCCACAAGAACGTTGGGTTGAAGGATTAAATAAGCGTCTTCCTGGAGATATAAGAATTAAGTCAGTGAAAAAAGTGAATGATGATTTTCATGCAAGACACAGTTCTAAATCAAAAACATATATTTATAAAGTTGCTAAAAAGCCTTCATCAGCTTTTACTTGTAATTATGAAGTATATGAGCGTGGTTTTGACATTAATCTTGTTAAAGAAGATATGAAAGCAATTGTTGGAACACATGATTTTACAGCATTTAGCCCAAATAAAGAAGGAAAACCACCGGTAAAAACAATTTACTCATTTGACTATAAAGAAACAAAAACACATTATATCTTTAAGATTCATGGAAATAGTTTCTTAAGATATATGGTTAGAAGTATCATGGGCAATATATTGGCTATTGGCACAGGTAAAAAACCTGTTGGACATATCAAAACTTTACTTGAAACGAAGGAAAGAACACTAACAGCCAAGACTGCACCGGCTTGTGGTCTATATTTATATCATATATACTATAAGTAAGCATAACTAAGAAGGAGAGAATCTTTATGTTTATTACATTTGAAGGCGGAGAAGGAACCGGAAAAACAACACTGATTGCTATGATTAAGGAATATTTAATCAATGCGGGTAAAGAGGTTGTTGTGACAAGGGAACCAGGGGGATCTAAAATAGCTGAGAAAATTAGACAGGTATTATTAGATAATCATAATACAGAGATTACTCCTCACACAGAAGCACTTTTATTTGCTGCATCAAGAGCACAACATCTTGATGAAGTAATCATTCCAAATCTAGACAAAATCATTTTATGTGATCGCTATATTGATTCATCAATGGCATATCAAGCATATGGAAGAGATTTGGGAGAAGAATTTGTTAAAAGTATTAATACTTACGCATTAAACTATATGCCAGATTTAACTTTCTATATTGACTTAGATCCAGAAGTTGGGATTAGTCGTGTGAATAAAAATAGAACAGATAAAAAAGATCGATTAGATAGCGAAAAATTTAATTTTCACATCAAGGTTCGTGAAGGTTATCTAAAACTTGTTTGCAAAGATCAAGATAGAGTCATGAAGATTGATGGAAATAGAAGTATTGAAGAAATATATAAAGAAATATTAAAGGTAATTTTAGAAAGACTATGAATGATATTATCCTAAGATTTAAAAATGCAATACAAAAAGATAGATTATCTCATTTGTATCTCTTAAGTGGTTCTTCAGCAGAGAATAAATTAAAACTAGCTAAAGAAATCGCCTATGAGATTTTTAAGTCTAGTTCAAATAAGGATAATTTAAAAGAATTAATTGATTCAGGTAATTACCCAAATTTTGTTTACATAACAAAAGAGGGTTTATCGATAAAAAAAGAACAAATAATGGCCTTGCAAAAGGAATTTTCTAAAACCAGCTTAGTCAGTGGGAAACGAGTTTATGTCATTGAATATGCTGAAACGATGTCGGTATCGGCCGCTAATTCGCTTTTAAAGTTCTTAGAAGAGCCAAAAGGCGATGAAACAATAGGTATTTTATTAACTGAAGATTTATCTAGTATGTTACCTACCATTTTATCTCGTGCCCAAATCGTAAGAATCGTAGATCTAAGTAAAGAAGAGATTGTGAATCAACTTAGAAAGCATGATATTGATTTAAAAAATGCTAAATTTTTAACAGAGTACACAAAAGATATAAATAAAGCAATTGAACTTATTCACGATTCAAATTATATAAATGCGATTGAATTATATGATGAAATTGTTTTAAAACTTGCATTAAATAAGCAATCATTCTTAGAAATCACAAACAAACTAGTAATGCATTATAGTGATGATAAAGAGTGGTTAACATTTGTATTAACTTTAGTAAGTTCAACTTTACTTGATGTTATGCATTTATACATGAATTTAAATGTATATTTTGATTTTATGAAAGATGAACTGCTTGCAATCGTTAATCGATTAACAATTGAAAAGGTTCAGAAAATGATTGAAGCAACGCATACATTAATAGAGAACTTAAGACTTCCAATTAATGTAAACTTAAATTTAACTGCATATGCAATCATATTAGAGGAAATAACAAGAGATGGCCGTTCGTGATTTGTTAGGTACAAAATTAAATATAGAGTCTGAAATTGGAAAAGCATTTAATCTAGATACCATTGTCATTTCTGATTTTGCTAGAATTCCTAAAGGGTCAAAATTGGTTTGTGATTTTGGATGTGGAAATGCAGCAATTATGCTTTATTTGTCACAAAAAACAAAAGCAAAAATATTAGGTATTGAATTACAGGAATCTAGATATTTACAAGCCAAGAAAAACATCATTTTAAATCATTTAGAAAACCAGTTAGATTGTTTAAATATTGATTTAAAAACATTAAATTTAGAACAAAAAGCAGATGTCATCGTATCTAATCCACCTTTTTTTAAAGTGAACAAAGAAACCAAAAGAAGTATGGATTTAGATATGGAAATTGCTAAACATGAACTCTTTTTAACATTAGAAGATTTAGTTTTAGCTGCAAGAAAAAACATTAAACATGGTGGGTTATTCTTTATGGTACATAAAGCTGACCGCCTTGATGAAATTATAATCAATTTAACTAAATATGATTTTAGAATTAAAAGAATTAGATTTGTACACCCAACAATTACATCAAAACCAAATCAAGTTCTCATCGAGGCTAGATTTAAAGGTGAGGGATATTTAATCGTTGAGCCTCCACTGATTCAGTATAAAAACAAAACGGAATACAGTGATGAAATGCAGGCAATCTATCAAGGAAGGAGTTATCTAAATGAAAGTTCAAAATAGTTTTCAAGTTGAAAAAAATAAACTTTACATCGTATCAACTCCAATTGGTAATTTAAGTGATATGACATTTCGCGCAATTGAAACTTTAAAAGAAGTAGACTTAGTGCTTTGCGAAGATACAAGAGTAACATCTAAACTACTAATGCATTTTGAAATTAAAGCAAAACTAGAAAGTTATCAAAAGTATAATGAAACTTTAAAAGCTGATGAAATCATATCTAAAATTAAAGACGGATTAAATGTGGCATTGGTCTCTGATGCTGGCACTCCTTTAGTAAATGATCCGGGTTTTACATTAGTGAGACTCGCTGTAGAAAATGAGATTGATGTTGTTCCAATTCCTGGAGCATCAGCAATGTTAAGTGCACTAAGTGCTAGTGGATTAGTTCCACAACCATTTACATTCGTTGGTTTCTTACCTAAGAAGCAGAGCGAAATTGAAATTGTTTTATCAAAGTATGTAAAAAGAGAAGAAACCGTAGTCTTTTATGAATCACCTTTACGTATTTCTAAAACATTAAGAATCATGTATGATGTTTTAGGTGAACGTAAATGTGTTTTAGCACGAGAAATTACAAAGAAATTTGAAACGTTTTATCGAGGTATGTTAAGCGAAATGCATGAACTTGAGTTTGATGAACGTGGCGAATATGTTATTTTGTTGGAAGGACACATACAAACTGAAAAAGAACAAACAATTGATATTGATCAATTAATGGGCGAGTTAATCGCTTCAGGAAGAGAAGAAAAAGAAGCGTTAAAAATTGTTGCTAAAAAACTTGGTGTACATAAATCAGAAGTTTACAAAGCATATAAAATAAAATGAGTAGATGTGGTTTTATTTTATAAAATAAGTTATAATGATAATGAACTTAATCATACGTTGAAGAAGATTTAGTATAACAACTATTTCAAAGAGAGTTCCTGGTTGGTGTAAAGGAATAAATAGCTTATACCGATGGCTTCTGAGTATTTTATTCGATAGGTAGAGTAAAACGGTTAATCGCGTTATAGATATAGAGGGGCCATGAAATCTTTCATGGAACTAAGGTGGTACCGCGGAAAAGATTTTCGTCCTTAGATTATTTTTTAATCTTAGGACTTTTTATTTGGAGGTAATTATATGTCAAACAAGAGATTTTATATTTCAACTGCAATTGCATATGCATCAGCAATTCCACACATCGGAAATGTTTATGAAGTTATCTTAAGTGATGCAATCGCACGTTATAAGAGATTACAAGGATATGAAGTGTTCTTTCAAACTGGAACTGATGAACATGGACAAAAAATTGAAAATAATGCATCAAAACAAGACTTATCACCACAAAGTTATGTGGATATGATTTCATCTGAAATTAAAAGAATTTATGATTTAGTTGGTGTTTCTTATGATAATTTCGTAAGAACTACAAACCCTAACCACAAAGCTGTTGTTCAAAAAATATTTGAACGTCTTTTAGAACAAGGTGACATCTATCTAGGTAAATATGAAGGTTGGTATTCAATTGCTGATGAAGCTTTCTTAACTGAAACAGAAATCGTTGATGGAAAAGGTCCTTCAGGTGATATTCCAGTTTGGATGAGTGAAGATGCTTATTTCTTAAAATTAAGCAAATACCAAGAACGTTTAATTAAACATATCGAAGAAAATCCTGGTTTTATTGAACCAGAATCAAGAAAAAACGAAGTGCTACAAAACTTCTTAAAAGAAGAATTACCTGACCTATCAGTTTCAAGAACATCATTTAAATGGGGAATTCCCGTTTTATCAAATGATAAGCACGTAACCTATGTATGGGTTGATGCTTTATCAAATTATATTACAGGGATTGGATATGATCCAGAAAACCCATCAGAAAGTTTTGAAAAGTTCTGGCCAGCTGATTTACATATGATTGGAAAAGACATCATGAGATTCCACGTGATTTATTGGCCAGTGATTTTAATGGCACTAGGCTTAGAATTACCTAAGAAGATTTTTGGTCACCCATGGGTATTAGTAGATAAGAATAAGATGAGTAAATCTGTAGGTAATACAATGTATACTGATAAACTTGTTCAACATTTTGGTGTTGATGTGGTAAGATACTATGTATTACATGAAATACCATATGCTCAAGATGGCAACATTACATATGAATTAATTATTGAAAGAAATAACTCCGATCTAGCAAATACACTTGGAAACTTAGTGAATAGAACCATCGGTATGATTAATAAATATCAAGGTGGATTAGTGAAAAAGGTTCAAATTGAGGAACCATTTGAATATTCATTAAAAGAAAAAGCACTTGCTTTATTTGATGCTGTAAGCAATCACATGGATTCATTACATGTTGGAGATGCGTTAGAAGAATTAATCAATGTTGCACGCGCTGCAAACAAGTACATTGATTTAGCAGAACCATGGAACTTAAATAAAAACGGTGAAACTGAAAAATTAGCTCATGTTTTATACAGTCTTGTAGAAACAATTCGTTTCATTGCTGTTTACCTACAAGCATTCTTACCAGAAACTGCTAAAAAGATTTTTGAACAATTAGATATTGAAGCCTCTGGCTTAGAAAGTGCTAAAGTATTCGGATTATATCCTGAAAAACAAATTGGTGTTGCAAAACCATTATTTGAAAGATATGATTTAGAGAAGAAGTTAGCGGAAATTTTAGGGTAAAAAAATAAATGAAATCAATTAACGAATTCTTACATAGTGATCAATATACTTCGAAAATAGCTCCTGAACTAAAAAGATTAGCAGCAGTGGTGTTCTTTACTGTTGTTTATGGTTTTGGTGTCAAATGGTTTTTAGAAGCATCGGTTATTCCAATGTATACAGGTGGTATTCCAGGTATATCTCAGTTAATTCGTGACTTCTTTAAATATACATTGCATATGGATATTTCTGCATGGGAAGGTATATTTTTAAGTGCATTTATCATTATTGCAAACATTCCTTTAATGGTTCTAGGTTGGTTTGGTGTTTCTAAAAAATTTGTTATATATTCACTTATTTCAGTTTTAATTCAAGCAACAATCATTGGTTATATTAAACCAATTGAACTAGGTTTAGATAGTCAATCACAAGCTTTAACTGCAACTATTTTAGGTGGTATCTTAGTCGGCTTAGGTACTGGTGGTGCATTAAGATATGGGACATCAACGGGTGGATTAGATATCATTGCACAATATTTAGCACTAAAAAATGGTAAATCAGTAGGGTTCATTTCATTAACAATGAATATGACAATTGCTTTATTAGGTGGTTTAATTACTGGTCAACATTTAGTTGATAACGCAGTTATTGACGGTGTAACACAAGCATCAGCTGCTGCGGGAATTGTTATTTCATATACAATCTTAAGACAAGTTGTCTCAATGATTCTTACAGATAGAATGCATACAGCCTATCATTTCATTTCAGTAGATATTATTACAGATAATCCAAATGATATTATTTCAGACATTTTAACTAAGATTTATCGCGGTGTTACTTTAGTCAACGTACAAGGTGGATACACAAGAAAAGATAAAACTTTAATTAAAGTGGTTATCTCAAGTTATGAATTAGTTAGTCTAACACAACTTGTGAATCACGTTGATCCAAAAGCATTTATTATTACACAACCAGTTAAACAAGTGTTTGGTAATTTTAAGAAAAAGACAATTGCGTAAAAGTGCCCAAAAAGGCACTTTTTTCTTGCTTAAAAGGATGAGTGGTTGTATAATACAGTTGAATGAATACTCAACTGATAGAGGTGATAAAATGGCTTGTAAAGAAAATTGTAACTGTACATTATTTCATAAAGATGTCATTGATAAAGTAGAAAATAAAATGAAGGATGACAAAACATATATTGAAATTAGTGAGTTACTAAAAGTAATGAGTGATTTAACACGTATTAAAATGTTAGAGGCAATTAGTGAAGATGAACTTTGTGTGTGTGATCTAGGACATGTATTGGGAATTACAAAAAGTGCTGTGTCGCATCAATTAAAAACACTTAAAAAATATAACTTAGTTTCGTCTAATCGCATTGGGAAAATGGTGTATTATAAACTTAAAAATAAAGCGATTATTGACTTGATACATGCTTCATATAAAGAATTGAGAGGCTAAATATGAGAAAAACAATTAAAGTAAATAACATTACATGTGTTCAATGTGCGAAGACAATTGAATCACATTTTTCTAAACTCAATATTGAGGCAAAGGTATTAGTCACTAGTAAAAAAGTAATTTTCAACTACAATGAAAAAGACCTCACATTAGATGACATTACAGATAACCTACTTAAGATAGGATACTATCCAACAATTGATAATGAACAGCAAATTAAAGCAAAAAGAAAAGATTTTATTGATTTAATGATTGCAATTGTTTTCTCATTACCGCTTTTATACACGATGTTTAATCATTTAGGAATGAGTTTCATTCCCGTACCGGATTTATTCATGAATGCCTTTTTCCAATGGGCTTTAGCATCAATTGTGCTATTTATACCAGGAAGAAGATTCTTTATTCAAACATTTAACCAAATAAAATATAAAAATTTAGGTATGGATGCGCTTGTTGTCATCGGTACTGTATCAGCATATATTTATAGTATAGTTGAAACCTTTAGAACAATGAACATGCATCACAACACATTGTATTTTGAAACTACGGCGGTTATTATTTTAATGGTGTTAATTGGTAATTTCTTTGAAAACAGAGTCAAAGAGAAAACCTCTGATGCCTTACAACAATTAGTAAGTTTAGGGGCAAAAGAGGCTAAAGTAAAGGTTAATGGAACATTTATTAGTAAAAAAATAGATGATGTTAAAGTTGATGATGTGGTTTTAGTATTAGCAAATGAAAAAATACCTGTTGATGGTATTGTTGTTAAAGGTAAAACATACGTGGATGAAGCAATGATTACGGGAGAATCAATGCCTGCAAGTAAAGAGGTAGGTTCAAAAGTTATTGGTTCAACAATGAATATTTATGAAACAATTGAAGTTAAAGTTACAGAAGATGCTTCAAATTCAGTTTTAGCTAAAATTATTGAAACTGTAGAAAATACAGCATTAATTAAACCAAAGGCGCAAAGAATTGCAGATAAAATAGCAAGTATTTTCGTTCCTGCAGTTGTTGGCATTAGTCTGATTGTATTTGTAATTTATTTACTAACAAATCACAGTTTAACAGAAAGCTTCTCACCTGCTATTGCCGTTTTAGTTATTTCATGTCCATGTGCTTTAGGGTTAGCAACACCCACAAGTATCTCAGTGGCGTCTGGTATGGCATTTAAGCAAGGCATTATGTATAAAGGTGGAGAATTCTTTGAAATTGCGAATAAAATAAACGCAATAGCTTTTGATAAGACTGGAACCCTTACAAAAGGAAAACCAGAATTAATAGATTTTATTGGTGATAAAGAAACACTACAATTAACTGCTTCAATCGAAGCACATTCAAATCACCCAATTGCTGATGCGATTAAATTTGCATACGATGGAACTTTATTAGAAGTTACTGATTTTGAGGTCTTAGTTGGTCTAGGACTTAAAGGTAAAATTAACCAAGATGCAATTTATGTGGGTTCTAAGAAGTTAGCAAACGAACTTAAGGTAGAAATACCATATGATGGTGAAAAGTATTTAAATGAAGGAAAAACAGTCTTTTACACGATTAAAAATAACGAAGTTATTAATATGATAACAATTGCTGATGAAATTAAAGATGGTGTAAAAGAATTGATCCAAACACTTAAATCCCGTGGTATTAAACCATTTATGATTACAGGTGATGAAGAAAAAACAGCTAGATATATCGCACAATTAGTAGGTATTGATGATGTTTATGCATCTGTTCTGCCACAAGAAAAAGCCCAAATTGTTGAAACTATACAAAATGAGGGGTACGTTTGTGCTTTTGTTGGTGATGGTATTAATGATGCACCGGCATTAAAGATGGCTGACGTTGGTATTGCCGTTTCAAATGGTAGTGATATTGCGATTAATTCATCAGACGTGACATTAATGCATCAAGATTTGTCATTGGTATTAGATGCAATTGATCTATCACTTGCAACATTAAAAAATATCTATGTGAATTTCTTCTGGGCATTCATCTATAATATTTGTATGATACCACTTGCAGCACTTGGATTTTTAAATCCATCTTTAGCAGGTATTGGTATGGGATTTAGTAGTATAATGGTAGTATTAAATGCATTAAGTTTAAAGTTATTCAAGTTTAAAACAACAAAGGAGTCTTAAAAATGAAAATCAAAGTAAATGATATGAGCTGCAAACATTGCGTTGCAAAAATTGAAAAAGAACTAATCATGAACGGTGTTCAGTCAAAAATTAGTTTAGAAGAAAAAACGGTTGATATCAAAGATAAAGATCAAGATAAAGCAATGGGTGCAATTAAAGCAGCAGGTTATACACCAACAGTATAAAAAAATGATTCCACAAAGGAATCATTTTTTAACTAAACATTGATAAATAATCTTGGGTCAACAAGTGGTAGAAGTAATGGTTGTACATAACAACTTGCTGTTACAGAAGATACAAGTGATCTTAAATGAGGAAAAACAATTTGAATGGCAGGTAAATTCATAAAGTTTTCCATCTCGCTTTCAGGTGTTCCCTTTTCAAAAGAAAAGATACCTGACATAGATGCCTGCATATTGAGTGGAAACGGCTTTTCAATTGAGTGTTCAACTGAGAAGTTTAATGTAATTTCATATACAGAATCCTCTAACTTAACAATTTGTTTTGTGAAGACTGGAAATAACTGGAAATTACCATTTAAATTATTATTCACGATGGTTACCTTATTTGTCTTAATAATTGTATTTAGAACTCTCATTTTCTCCTCCTTTATGTAATAAAAGTCGTTATAGAATGTGAAAAAAATATAGTTTTTCAATCAATTCCTAACTTTTTAATAATTTTATCATATTTGCGTGAATTTCTCTTGACAAATAATAAGTATTATTATAAGATATTGGACGGTACGTTTCAACCTTATAAATTCCACATTGCCCTTAATAATTATTAATTATATAAGGAGAAAGTTAGAAAATATGAAAACATTTATGGCAAATGAATCTACAATCACTCGCAAGTGGTATGTAGTCGACGCTGAAGGTCAAACTTTAGGTCGTTTAGCAACTAAAGTTGCAACAATTTTACGTGGCAAACACAAACCAAGCTACACTCCACATGTAGACACTGGTGATTATGTGATTGTTATCAATGCAGAAAAAGTTGTATTAACTGGTAAAAAATGGACAGATAAAATGTATTACAAACACTCAGGATACAACGGTGGTTTAACAGCTACAGCAGCTCAAGACCAATTAGCTAAGTTACCAACTTCATTAGTTGAAAAAGCAGTTAAAGGTATGATGCCTCATACAACTTTAGGTGCTGATATGCTTAGAAAATTATTTGTTTATGCTGGTCCAGATCATAAACATCAAGCTCAACAACCAGAAAGTTTAGAGGTGTAATAACATGGCAAAAGAATTAGTTCAATACTTTGGTACAGGACGCAGAAAATCATCTGTTGCTCGTGTTATCTTAACTCCAGGTACTGGTGAAATCATTATCAACGGTAGAGCGTTCGAAGATTATATTCCTTCAGCAGCTACACGTTTAGACGTTTTACAACCTTTAGCATTAACTGCTAACGAAACTAAATTCAACATTTACGCTAACGTAAATGGTGGTGGTATTACTGGTCAAGCTGGTGCAATCCGTTTAGGTATCACTAGAGCATTAATGGAAGTTGATGCTGACTTACGTAAGACATTAAAACCTGCTGGTTTAGTAACTCGTGACCCAAGAGCTAAGGAACGTAAAAAATACGGTCTTAAAAAAGCACGTCGTGCTTCACAATTCTCAAAGAGATAATGTTTTTAAAAGAAGTCTTCAATGGCTTCTTTTTTCTTTCTAAAGGTGAATAAAAATGAAAATTCTCATCATGGGTTTTAGCGGATCGGGAAAATCCACATTTGCTCAAGAGCTAAGTACAATTTATAATATAGATGTCACACATTTGGATTAAATTTACTTTAAGGATAATTGGGTTGAAAATGATTTTTTAGTGATTTCGAACAAAGTTAGTCAAGTGTTAGAAAAACGTTGTTGGATTATGGATGGTAATTACACAAAATTTCATATAGAAAAGCGTCTGCATGATGCCAATCAAATATTTATATTTGAAATGAATCGATTTTTATGTCTTTTTCGTATAATTAAAAGGCGTATTAAATATCATCAAAAGGCACTCCCTTCTGCACAAAAAAATTGTCATGAAAAATTAGATGTTAAATTCATTTGGTGGATTTTTTATAAAGGAAGAACAAAAAAGACAAAAAGTATTCCTAAGAAAAATCCGAGAAAATTATGGAGTAAAAGTAACAACTTTTAACCATCCTAGGGAAGTAAAGCGTTACTTAATGAGTATTCAGGAAAAATAAACTTGTTTATTTAGTATAAATAAATTATAATTATAGGTGCGAAAAGAGGATTATGATGAAGAAAATTAGAGCTAGATATGCTCCATCACCAACCGGATTACTACATATCGGGAATGCAAGAACAGCATTATTTAATTACTTATTTGCACGTCACCATGGCGGAGAATTTATTATTCGTATCGAAGATACCGATGTGGCAAGAAACGTGGCAGGTGGAGAAGAATCACAATTAAATTACTTAAAATGGTTAGGTATGACTTGGGATGAAGGTCCAGATAAAGGCGGTCCATATGGTCCATACCATCAATTAAAGCGTTTAGATCTTTACAAAAAATATGCAGATGAACTTTTAGAAAGAGGATTAGCATATAAAGACTATAAAGAGGGGTCAGATAGATATGCGATCCGTTTTAAAGTGCCTGCAGGCAAAACATACACATTTGATGATGTTATCCGCGGAAGCTTAGTCTTTGAATCTAAAGAAGTAGAAGACTGGATTATCGTTAAAGATAATGGAATTCCTACATACAATTTTGCGGTTGTTATTGATGACCACTTCATGGAAATTTCACATGTATTTAGAGGAGAAGAACATATTACAAACACTCCTAAACAAATCATGGTTTATGAAGCATTTGGTTGGGAAGTTCCAACATTTGGACATATGACAATCATTGTTAATGAAAATAAGAAAAAATTATCTAAACGTGATGTCAATACAATCCAATTTATCAGTGATTATGAAAAAATGGGATATTTACCAGAAGCAATGTTAAATTTCCTATCACTTTTAGGATGGTCACCAACAGGTGATAAAGAAATCTTAAGTCATAATGAATTAGTTTCATTGTTTGATGAACATAAATTATCAGCTGCCCCATCATATTTTGACAAAGCTAAACTTGCGTTTATCAATTCAAAATATATTAAGCAATTAGATATGGAAGGATTAAAGAAACTATGCGTTCCTTTCTTAAAAGAAGCTGGTATTGAAATTCCAAATGAACTTTGGTTAGAAAACTTACTTTCAATCTTTAAAGATAGAATCTCATATGGTAAAGAAATTGTTAAATATTACAATGAATTCTTCCATGATGATTTCAAAATTACAGATGAAGTATTGAATGAATTAAATCAATTTGCTAAAGAAGATGTGTTAAAAGTGTTAGAAGCATTCAAAGATGCTGTTAACCAAAGCGAATTTACAGATGCAACAGCATTAGAAGTATTAATTAAATCAGTTGGGGCAGAATCAGGGGTTAAAGGTAAGACTTTATTCATGCCTCTACGTATTTCAACAACAGGCGAAGCACACGGGCCAAGTTTACCAGTATCTTTAATTTTATTAGGTAAGGATAAAGTTGCTCAAAGAATTAGCCAAACAATCAACGTGATAAAAGGGGTCACTTTATGAAAAAATTACTATCGATTTTTACAATTGCAGTTATCTTAGTGCTTGCAGCATGTGCTAAAGGAACAAAGTCAAATGCAAGAGCAACACTTTCAAACTATATCGTTTCAAGTCAAAAAGCATCTTTCCGTGTTGAGGTCAAAGACCCAGATGGAGAATTAGACAATCGCTTATTTGACATTAAAATTGTTGACGAAAAAGGTAAAGAAACAGTATTAGAAGATCAAACTATTAATAAAAACCAAATTAAGAACTTTGATTTTGAAAACTTAGAAAGAACAATGAATTACACTGTAATTGTTACAGGTAGTAAGGATGACAAAGAATTCCAACTTGCTAAAGTTACTAATGCCTTCAAGACATTAGCTCAAGGTGATGTTGAAGAAGATCCATTATTAATTAAATCAACTTCGGATTTCTTAAATATGCAAGCGAAAAAACATTATCGCTTAGATAATGATTTAGATTTTGAAAATGAGTCATTTGAACCATTATTTACATCAGGTACGCCATTTGCAGGAACATTTGATGGAAATGGAAAGACAATTAAAAATATTAAGATTTCAGCAGAAAACGATGTGTACAAATCATACTTATCAGTATTTGGTTATGCTTCAAAATCAAAGATTAAAAACGTTACATTTGATAATGTAACAATTGATAACGATGCTAAACCTTACACAGGTATTCATTATGTTGCAGTTGTCGTTTCTAAAGTTTCAAACAATGAATTTGAATTAGATAACGTAACAGTTTCTAACTCAACAATTAAAGTTAGACACAACATTAATCAATCAACTACAAACCGTAACTTATATGTAGGTTTAGTTGGTGGTTCAATCCAAGGTAAAATCTCAAACGTAACAGTTGTTGATTCTAAAATTGAAGTTTCACAAGGCGGCGTTAACGGTGTTTATGCAGGTACGGATATTTCAACAGCAGGTACTTATGTAGGCGGCGTTGTAGGTCTTATGGAACAAGATAAGGGCTTCGGTATGAAGAATATCGCAATTTTTGATACAGAAGTCAATGTAACAATTGCTCAAGATAAGAAGGGTAATGGTTCAGGTCAAGTTTATGTTGGCGGTATCTTTGGTGCAAACAGAAGTGACCGTAGTTCATCTGATTTTGTTTCAAACGCAACAATCAATGTAATACATACAAAACATGTAGATACAGAAACTGAAAAATTAGATGTAATTTATGTAGGAGGTATCGCAGGAAACTTACATAAATCAAATATGTCTAACGCATTCTTCGGTGGACAAATCAACGTTCAAGCATCACATGAATTAGCGGCTATCTACGCATCATTTGTTACACCATATGCAACTAAAGCCTCATCTAAACTAATCACAAGTGGTACAATTACAATCACAACAGAAAATGGAACACAAACTAAAGCTGTTGTTGATATCTATGGTTATCAAGGTTCTGGTTCATGGAACAAGTTCCAAAATGTGAAGAGATTAGCTGGCGCAGTTGCTACAGTTGATGGTAATGCAGTTTCATTATCAGATTATGAATTAGTGAATGCAATTGCTGATTTCATCGATTCAGAATTCGTGTTAACTAACTATAATAAATAATTAAATTGATGCAGTTATACTGCATCTTTTTTTTCATGTATAATTAACTTGAGGTGAAAACATGGCTTTCTTTAATAAAATATCAAAGACTCGTTTTATGGCGGGACTTAATTGTCCTCGTTTTTTTCCGCTTTTTGAATTATATAAAAAGAAAAATGATGCAACTGTTTCATTTAAAGATGATTTATCCGACTTATTAGATGAAGAAAACCTATTTAGAAAGCAAGAACTTATAAACGAGATGTTTGAAGTTTCTGATGAAGATGAAATTATTGATAAAATTGAAAGCGTTGATCCTTCTCATGAAATCATGATGCCATATTATAGAAAAATTGAAGAGTTAAGTTCTATTTATGCAAAACATAAATTTAATCATGATGTTATTTTCAGTTTTGAAACAAAAGAACAAAAACGCTTTGAAACAGAAGTTGATGGTTATTATTTTTATTGTTTTTTAGATGGATATCAAGATTTAGGGGATACCGTAAATATTATTGAATCAAAAGCAATCACATCAAATACCTTTTTTAAACAAAAATTCAGCATTGATAAGGAAAAATATGCGATATTTCAGCCTGATCAAAGTGGTATATTAAGAACTAGAGAAAGTTTAGGATTACCAATTGGTGGAAATTATAAAGAGGTGATTGAAAGAATCATTGATCGAAATCATGAATTAGGAAGCTATATTTATGATTTAACTTATCAAAGATTTGTGATTGAAAATAGTAAACAACTGAATCATAAAAATGTAAGATATCTACTTTCAGTTTTAAACCATACATACGAATTTGATGGCGTATATGAAAATAAAGAACCAAATTATTTAAAAGATATTGATAAGAATTTTATTATTACACTTGTTGATGTAACAGACCTTACCGAAATAGCCTTAAAAAAGTTTAAAGAAGATTTAAAGATAGTGATTAATCGATTAGATACAAATTACTATGATGATAGTTTAAATGATTTATGTCCGAGAAAAGGTAAACATAAATGTATGTTCCATGATATTTGTTATGAAAAGATTCCTAAGGAAAATTCGATTTTTACATACTTATATGGACATTTTGGTTTTAAAGATGAAAAAGGTAATAAACACTTTGTAGCAGATTTATTAAGAGAAAATAAATTAAGTGTACTAGATATTCCTTATCATTGGTTAGATAGGCCAATAAACAGAATTCAATATAATGCTGTTAAAACCCATAAACCATATATTAATTATGCTAGAATTAATGAAATTTTATCGAAATTACCATACCCGCTATATCATTTGGATTTCGAGTCATTTCCATGCCCTTTACCACGTTTTAAAGGTGAAAAACCATATAGTCAATCTGTCTTTCAGTTTAACTTACATATTGAAGAAAAAAACAAGGATGTTCACTTAATAAAGGACAGTTACCATTATCTAGCGACTGATCATACAGACCATAGAAAATCGTTAGTTGAGTATATGTTAAAACTTATCAAAGACGATGGAACAATTATTGCTTGGAATGATAATTTTGAGAAAGCACGCTTAAAAGAGTTTGCGAATTTTTTCCCAGAATACAAAGAAAAACTAATAAACATGGTGGAAAGAACCTTTGATTTAATGGCTGTTTTTAAAGGAAACTATCATGAAATTTACCCGAAGTGGGGAATTGAAAAAAAAGAAGGCGTTAACTTTTATCACGAAAAAATGCAAGGCAGTTTCTCCATTAAAAAAGTCCTTCCAATTCTTGTTCCATCCATGAATTATAACGAATTAGATGTTAAAAATGGTAATGATGCAATGGTTACTTACGCAATGTTTCCGTACATGGAAAATAAAGAATTTGTGGCAAAAAAAGATGCACTCATTACATATTGTCGCCAAGATACATTCGCAATGGTGAAAATACTGTCTTCCTTAAGGAAAATAGCCGAATTTTTTTGAAAAATAGCCGTTGTAAAGTATAATATTTAAAAGAGGTATCCAATCATGTTGAAAATATATAACTCACTTACAAGACAAATTGAAGAATTTATTCCAAAGCATAAAAACAAAGTGAATATGTATGTGTGTGGACCAACGGTTTACGATGATATTCATATTGGGAACGGTAGACCGGTTGTCTTTTTTGATGTGGTCAAAAGATACCTATCATATCTTGGATATGAAGTGAAGTATGCTTCAAACATTACCGACGTGGATGATAGAATTATTGACCGTGCAATGAAGTTAGATATGAGCGAAGAAGAATTAGCCAAAAAATATGCAAATCGTTTTTTAGAAGTTGTTAATAATTTGGGTTCTAATCTTCCAGATGTTGTACCATACGCAACAGATTATATTGATCAAATGATTAAGTTTATTGATGAATTAGTCAAAAAAGATTTTGCGTATGTAACAAACAGTGGTGTTTATTTTAGAGTTTCTAAAATTAAAGATTATGGCATCCTTTCAAATCAAAAAATTGATGAACTTAGAAAAGGTGTTCGCGTCGAATTAGAGAGTGATAAAGAGGATAGTGCTGACTTTGCGTTATGGAAGTTTACCGAAGTTGGGATAAAGTATGATTCTCCATGGGGAGAAGGACGTCCAGGATGGCATACTGAGTGTGTTGTCATGACATCTGAAATATTTGATGATGAATTAGATATTCACGGAGGGGGATTTGATTTAAAATTTCCACATCATGAAAATGAGATTGCCCAATCAATGGCACATCATGATCATCATTTATCAAAATACTGGATGCATGTTGGTCGCTTAGATTTAGCAAATGTTAAGATGAGTAAATCACTTGGTAATGATATTAAAGTGCAATCACTCTTAACAAAATATAGTGCTGGTGCATATCGCTTATTATTACTTGCTCATGGATATAGAAATCCAATTTCATTTACCGAAGAGTTAATTGAGCAATATCAAAAATCATATGATAAAATATCATATACATTGAATAAGTGGAATTTCTTATTTGAAGTAAATGGAAATAAATCATTAGCATTTTATGAAGAAACCATGAATGAATTTAAATCATTAATGGATGATGATTTTAATACCCCACTTGTTATAACACAACTAGAAAATCTTAATAAACAATTAAACAAAACAGGTAATTACAGTTATTTTAAGGCAATGATTGATATCTTGGAAGTATTAGGGGTTAAACCAAATATCAATGAAGTGCATGATGCGGATATCAATATTTACAAAGCATGGAATGAAGCAAGAGTAAATAAAGATTTTAAAACTGCAGATGAATTAAGAGCACACTTAAGTCAAAAAGGATGGATATAATTTGAACGGTTTATCGTTAGCCTATTTAGGTGATGCGTATTATGAATTAGCAGTGAGACGTTATCTACTTAGTCAAGGCATTACAAAAATAGATCAATTACATAAACAAAAGGTTAAATTTTCCTCAAATGCATCACAAATGAAGGCAATTAATTACTTCTTGAAAGAAAACATCTTAACAGAAGACGAAATGGACGCATTCAAAAAAGGGAGAAATGGTGCACATTTTGGCAGAAAGAATATCGATATTGTAACTTATCAACAAGCTACAGGCTTTGAAAGTTTAATTGGATATTTAAGTATCCACAATGAGGAAAGATGTAAGGAATTAATTGCAAAAGCAATTGATTATATAAGGTTAGGTGAGTAACTATGGCGAAGAATTCTCAAAATGAATTACTCTCATTACTGGAAGAGGCAAATCAAGATAAAGGTAAGAAGTCTAAACAAAAAGGACCTAAAACTGTTATTGTTGAAGAGCCACTGGCGATGAGTGGAGATCCATTAGGATTAATTCAAACAAACAAACAATTAAGTGAGGCGAAAACGCCTGCGAGAATCAAATCAAAGAATGATGTTGTCGTTGAACGTTATAACCCGGAAGTATTAAAGGGGTTAACTTCAGATGATGTTGAACAACGTCAATTAGCTGGTATGGCTAATATCTCAGAAAAAGGTTCTACAAAAACTGTTGGGAAGATTATCTTTACCAATGTTTTCACTTTCTTTAACTTATTAATCGTTATCATTTGTGGATTACTGATTTGGTCTGGAGCATCTATTACACAAACTGCTTCATTCTTTATCGCTACCATTAATACAATCATCGGTATTATTCAAGAGATTAATGCTAAGAAGATGATTGATAAATTATCACTATTATCTGCACCAACCGCTATTGTTATTCGTGACAGCAGTGAACAAGAAATTTCAACAACAGAAGTAGTGATTGACGATATTATTAAACTGACAAGTGGTAAGCAAATTATTGTCGATGCTGTTGTTCGTGAAGGTTCTATTGAAGTAAATGAATCCTTACTAACTGGGGAATCCGACCCAATCATTAAAAAAGCCGGAGACACATTATATTCTGGTTCATTTGTGATTTCAGGTTCATGTTATGCACAAGCAACCGCAATTGGCGGCGATATTTATATTGAAAAATTAACAAGCCAAGCGAAAAAGTATAAGAAACCAAAATCCGATATCTTTAAATCACTTGGGACAATTATTTTAGTTGTCGGGTTTATTATTGTTCCAGTAGGTATTACGCTATATTTACTTGCACCCGGTGCATGGAATGACCCAGCATATATTCCGACCAATATTATTAAATCGGCTGGGGCGATGTTAGGTATGATTCCTTCAGGTTTATTCTTATTAACAACAGTCACCTTAGCAGTTGGGGTTGTTAGACTAGGTCAAAATAATACCCTAGTTCAAGAATTATACTGTATTGAAATGTTAGCAAGAATTGATACGTTATGTTTAGATAAAACAGGTACCATTACTGACGGTACAATGACAGTTAAATCAGTGATTGAATATGAAAGTATTCCTGGATTACCTTTAAAACAACTCGTATCAGCAATTTTAAATGCTCAAAATGATCAAAACTTAACAAGTGAAGCGTTATATGAAAGATTCGGTAATCAAAAACGTATTCGTCATAAAGCGTTAATTCCATTTTCATCAGCTAGAAAATACTCAGCAGTAGAATTCGAAAAGTATGGAACATTTGCTTTAGGTGCACCAGAATTTGTATTAAAACACGAATATAACCAAGTTGCTAAAGAAGTTGAAAAACAAGCAAATGAAGGGTATCGTGTGTTAGTTATTGCTCATACAGATGCTCCAATTGAAAACAATCAATTAGAAGGTAAATTAAAGCCAATCGCTTTAATTATGATTGAAGATACAATTAGACCAGATGCACCAGATACCATCCAATACTTTAAGGATAATGGTGTGAATGTGGTTGTAATTTCTGGGGATAACCCAATTACTGTATCAAGAATTAGCCAACGAGCTGGTATTGAAAATGCAGAGAACTATATTTCTTTAGAAGGTTTATCAGATAAAGATGTTGTAAGAGCGGCAAATAAATACACTGTCTTTGGTCGTGTAAGTCCTCAACAAAAGAAATTATTAATTGAGTCTATGAAAAACAACGGTCATACAGTTGCCATGACAGGTGATGGTGTAAATGACATCTTAGCATTAAAAGAAGCAGACACATCAATTGCAATGGCTTCTGGTAGTGAAGCAGCAAGAAATGTTTCACACTTAGTTTTAATGGATTCGAACTTTGCAAGTATGCCTAAAGTAGTATCTGAGGGTAGAAGAGTTATTAATAACATTCAACGCGTTTCAAAACTATATCTTACAAAAACACTATTAACAATCTTATTAAGTATCACAGTTATTATTCGTGCATTAATGGGACATGATTCAATCTACCCATTAAAACCATCACATTTACTAATTATGGAATTCTTAGTTATTGCGATTCCATCATTCGTACTTGCACTTGAATATAATAACCAAAAAATTACAGGTAAGTTCTTAGCGAAAATCATTAAGGACGCATTACCTGGCGCATTAGTTGTTTTAATTAATGCATTAATCATTTATGGTTTAGCAATGCCTTTAGGCATGGATATTTCAACGATTGAAGGTGAGGTTGCAATTTCTACCTTAATTGGTATTTCTGCAACTGCAACATCATTCATGGTATTATTCACTGTTTCTAGACCACTTAATGTAAAACGTAGCGTCATGTTCTTTGGTACATTAATTACTGCGATTTTAGCTGTATTATTATTACCAGAAGCACTTGAATACACACCGATTTTCTCAATCCAAAACGTAACAAGAACAAATCCACTTTCACTCAGTCAAATTTTATTATTAATTGTATTGATATATAGTTCATATCCAATGATGTATATTATTACCAATATAGTGAGATGGTTAAAGATCGTTGCTAAAAAGACAGTTCACGTTATTTCAGACATGAAGTAAAAAGCGCGCTTTAAACGCGCTTTTTTTAAAGGAAGGTAAAAGTATGATTATATACGGAAAAAATGTAATTAGAGAAGCAGTATTAAATAAAAGACCAATTTATAAAATGCATGTTGATGAAAAATCAACGGATACAAAGTTCATTAACTTTTTAGAACAAAACAATGTTAAATTCGTTAAAACTAATAAGGGTGAATTAAATAATCTGACAAACAATGGTGTACATAATGGTGTGGTTGCAGATGTTAAACCATATGAATATGTTTCACTAGAATCAGCGTTAGATGAATCTAAAGTTCAAAAGTTCTTAATGCTAGATGAAATTCAAGACCCACATAATTTAGGCGCGATTTTAAGAAGTGTTGAAGCAACTAAATTCGATGGTGTGATAGTTTCAAAGAGTAACCAAGTCGAATTGACAGGTGCAGTTGCGAAAACCTCAAGTGGAGCAATTGAACATGTGAAAATGATTTTAGTTTCAAATCTTTATCAAACCATCCTAAAGATGCAAGAAAAAGGATTTATAGCGATTGGGACTGCTGGAGAAGCAAAACATAGCTATACTGAAATTCCAAAAGATAAACCCCTAGTAATTATTATGGGAAATGAAGCAGAAGGGTTAAGACCATTAATTAAAAAAGGTTGCGACATGCTTGTTTCAATTCCGATGTTTGGTAAGGTTAATTCCTTAAATGTTTCTGTAGCAACAGCATTGATGCTATACCAAACAATTTAGTTAGTAGGTGAACGATATGATCAATGATTATGAATTAATTTATTTATATAAAGAAAGTATGAATGAAGCGATTTTTGAAAGAATCATTGAAAAGTATCGGCCACTAATTTGGAAAAATATATATAAATTCTTTGTTAAAACGCAAGATCAAGACGATTTTTATCAAGAAGCAGTAATTTTACTTTATCAAGCACTTCAAAAGTTTGATGAAAATCAAAATAAGACATTTACAAAATATTATGAACTTTTATTAACAAGACGATTTGTTCAATTAAAAGATAAGACTGCAAAATATGTACTTTTCCCTAATTCTGAATTAATTGAAGAAACGTATACCCCTGATTTTGATAATTTTAATGAAGCGCCAGAACTAGCGCCATTAGAAGAAAAAATCTATCAAATGTATTTTGTGGATAAAATGATCACAAAATCTATCGCTGAACAGTTGCAAATATCAGAAAAATCTGTAAAAAATGCAATATATCGCATTAAGTGTAAAATGAAACACTAATTATATGTTATAATTATTAAGCATTGACTAAAGTGGTAAGAATGTTGTAAAATAAAAATACATTCACAGGCCACAAAGGAGTGGTTTTTTAATGAGAGAAAAGATTATTTTAGTATGTAGCGAATGTTTATCTAGAAATTATGCGACAACAAAGAACAAGCAAATTTCAAAGGAACGCTTAGAACTAAATAAACATTGTCCAAAATGTGGCAAGCATACATTACATAAAGAGAGCAAATAGGAGAAAAGTATTATGGCAATTAAGAAAAAGGAACAACAACCTAAAAATAAACTGGTTGAAATTTTAAAAACAGAATATAAAGGCGAATCTTTAATCTTAGGTATTCTTGCAACAATCACTGCTGCAATTGCTGTTATGATTATTGGAAATGTTCAAGGATTACACATTCCTGCTGATTTCCCAGTATTAGGTGGATCACCTAATGATATGATTTTTGCTTGGACAGTTTTAATTATTGCATTACTAGGTCTTGCTTTAGTTATCTATCCATTCTTTTTACCTGCATTCCCAGAATTCAGAAAAATTTCATGGGCGGGTTTCCGCGATTTCGCAGACAACGCAGTACGCGTAATTATCTTCGTGTTAGTATTTACATTATTTGTAGCAGCTGTAGATGCGATTACACTTAGAATTTTAGAACTTATTGAGGTAGTATTATAATGGCTGAAAAAGCACCAAAAAGACGTTGGTATGTTATTCAAACATATTCAGGTTATGAAAATGCTGTAAAAGAAGACTTGCTACGCCGTGTTGAATCAATGGGCATGCAAGATTATATCTTCCAAGTTATTGTTCCTGAAGAACCATATATTGAAAAAACAAAAGACGGAAAAGAAAAAGAAAAAATTAGACAAATCTTCCCTGGGTATGTATTTGTAGAAATGTTAGTAACTGATGACTCCTGGTTCGTTGTTCGTAACACACCAAGAGTAACTGGTTTCTTAGGATCTTCAGGTGGTGGTACAAAACCAGTTCCACTTCCAGAAGAAGAAATTAAACCCATCCTATTAAAGATTGGTGCTATTACTAAACCTAAATACGATTACCTATTAGGTAAGAGTGTTCAAATTATGTCAGGACCGTTCGAAGGTCAAATTGGTAAAGTTATTTCTATTGATGTTGATCAAGAAAAATTAATTGTTGAAATTGATCTATTCGGTAGAGGAACTCCAACTGAAATTGCATTTAATCAATTTAGAGAAGTTTAAAAACGAAAGCGACAGGAAATGTCGCTTTTTTCATTTTATGAAAATACTTTATAAGTTTATATACACTTCATAAAAATCTTGATATAATCAAGATGAAAGTGATAGGGTATTTATATGAAGAAATATTTAATTGCAGGTATTAAAATTGAATTTAATTATCAATATGATAAATTCTTTAAAAACAACATTGAAAAATATGCTTATGAAGGAAATGACATTGACCATACAATCAATGTACATTTTAATGATGTTTTAGAAGCGCCCCAAGGAGAAAACTTCTTTGTTTTTTCAAAGAGTGTTTCAGGTTATAAAGCATACATGTTATATGATGAAAACTTAAGAAATATTAACTTGTGGATTGATTTGGATGCATTTAATGATGCCGCAGTTGCTGAGTATATTTATGCTGGAATGATTTTTATGTACCTAGCTCAACGTCGTGGTTTAGTTGCTGTTTCAGGTACTGCAATTAACTATCAAGATGACGTTTTATTATTTGTTGCACCAGCTGGAACAGGTAAAACAACACACGCAATGATGTGGAAAGAAAACTTTACAAATGAAGTTGAATTTATTACAGATCTAAAACCTTTACTTTATGTAAATGATAATGCAGTGTATGTTTATTCAACGCCGTTTTCTGAGTTAAATACAAACAAATTTGAAAACAATAAAGTTAAAGCAATCATTTATTTAAACCGTGGTGCGGGCGAACATATTAAAGTATTAGATAAAAAAGAAGGATTGAGTCTTTTAACTGATAATACAATTAAGCCAGCTGCTGGAAAAATTACTGATATTAAAGACACTTTAAAATTAATAAATGAATTAACACCAGCTTATTTATTTGATGTGTCATTAAACAAAAAATCACCAATTGTTGCAAAAAAATCAATTTACAATAATTAACAAAACACGCAATCTTGCGTGTTTTTTTCATACAATTAGGCTCTTAAACTTACTTTATTTAACTTTATGTATTAACTATGATAGAATAGTGAAGGTTATTTAAAAAATGGAGATGATCGTATGTTACAAACAGCAGGAATTTCTCTTCAAATCGGCAAAGAAATGTTATTTGAAGATGTCAATATTAAATTTACAAACGGAAACTGTTATGGATTGATTGGTGCTAATGGTGCCGGTAAATCTACATTCTTAAAAATCTTAGCAGGAAGAATTGAACCAACACGTGGTCAAGTGATTTTCCCTCAGGATAAAAGAATGTCATTCCTAGAACAAAATCACTATTTATATGATGAAAATGAAGTCTTAGAAACGGTTATTATGGGGAATATGAAACTCTATAATATCATGCAAGAAAAGAACGCTATTTACATGAAAGAAGACTTTACAGAAGAAGATGGCATTAAAGCTGGTAACTTAGAGGCATTATTTGATGAAATGAACGGATGGAATGCTGAGAGTGATGCTGCTGTTTTACTGACTGGTTTAGGAATTGATGTTTCACTTCATAACTTGAAGATGAAAGAATTAAATGGTAATCAAAAAGTTAAAGTTTTACTTGCTAAAGCACTTTTTGGTAATCCAGATGTTTTATTATTAGATGAACCCACAAACCACTTAGATCATGAAGCAATCTTATGGTTAGAAGAATATCTTTTAAACTTCGATAATACAATTATTGTTGTTTCACATGATAGATACTTCTTAAATAAGGTTTGTACACATATTGTAGATATTGACTATGGTCAATTAACGCTTTATACAGGTAATTATGACTTCTGGTATGAATCAAGCCAATTATTAATCAAACAAATGAAAGAGCAAAACAAGAAGAGCGAAGAAAAGATTAAAGAATTACAAGATTTCATCGCACGATTCTCAGCAAATGCCTCAAAGAGTAAACAAGCAACCTCACGTAAAAAAGCACTTGAAAAAATTGAACTTAATGAAATTAAACCTTCAAATAGACGCTACCCATATATCAACTTTAAAGTTGATAAACCACTGGGAACAGATGTGTTAAAAATTGAAAATTTAACTAAAGTTATTGATGGCGTTAAGATACTTGATAATGTAAGTTTAGTTGTTGGAAATGATGAAAAGATTGCCTTTGTTGGGCCAAATGAAAAAGCTAAGACAGCACTATTTAATATTCTTGCGGGTCTTGATAATGACTATGAAGGATCATTTAAATTCGGTTCAACAGTGAAAGAAGGATATTTCAAAAAAGACCATGATGATGACTTTAAAAAACCGATTTCAATGACCGAATGGTTAACAGATTATTCCCCTAATAAAGAATCAACATACGTGCGTGGATTCTTAGGCAGAATGTTATTTAGCGGTGATGATGCATTAAAAAATTTAAATGTCTTATCTGGGGGAGAAAAGGTAAGAGTTTCACTTTCAAAAATGATGATTCAAAGTAACAACTTACTAATTCTTGATGAACCGACAAACCACTTGGATATGGAATCAATCACGGCATTAAACAAGGGGTTAATTGAATTTACAGGCGTATTATTATTTGCAAGTAAAGACCACCAATTGGTTCAATCAACTGCAAATAAACTTGTTGAAATAACACCTGATGGGCAATTCAAAACATTTAATATTTCATACGACGAGTATTTGGAAAAACAAAATGAAAAATAAGCGGATTTTGATTCCGCTTTTTTATTTCAAAATTAGAGATTAAAGGTATAATGATTAAGGTACAAATGAATAAATTTATTTAGTAAATAAATCAATCTTGACTGTGTTAACAAAAAAACACATAGATATTCACTTAAATCATTTTCTTTATTTTCTAGTTGACACCTAGACACCAAAATGATAGAATAATAACGCGTGTAAACACACCATAGTGGAAGAATACATTCGTACCACATACTTATTATGAAGAAGGAGGTTGTGTTATGGCAGAAAAGAAAGTTGTCAAACAAGTTAAATTACAAATCCCTGCAGGGAAAGCAACTCCAGCGCCACCAGTTGGTCCAGCACTAGGTCAAGCTCAAGTTAATATCCCTCAATTTGTTAAAATGTTTAACGATATGACGCAAAATATGATCGGGTATGTTGTTCCTGTTATTATCTCAGTTTACGAAGATAGAACATTTACAATCGTTACTAAGACACCACCAGCTTCTGACTTACTTAAGAAAGCTGCAGGAATCACTTCTGGCGCTAAAAACGCTAAGAAAGAAAAAGTTGCAACTATCACTAAAGCTCAGTTAGAAGAGATTGCAAAAA
This sequence comes from Acholeplasma hippikon, assembly GCF_900660755.1. Lineage (NCBI taxonomy): Bacteria > Bacillati > Mycoplasmatota > Mollicutes > Acholeplasmatales > Acholeplasmataceae > Acholeplasma > Acholeplasma hippikon. The sequence goes on along the minus strand of NZ_LR215050.1, from coordinate 967,134 downwards.
CAAAGATGCCTGATTTAAACGCATATACTGTTGAAGCAGCAGCTAAAATCATTGCTGGAACTGCAAAACAAATGGGCATCGCCATTTCAGAATAATTTAGAAAATTAAACGTTTCTAAATTGTGGGAGGAATTCCCGTTATACCACATTTAGGAGGAAAATCATGAAAAGAGGAAAGAAATACTTACAGGCTGCTGCTTTAGTAGATAAAACAGTTAAGTACTCAGGTTCTGAAGCTGTAGAATTAGCTAAAAAGACAAGCACTGTTAAGTTCGACGCAACTGTAGAAGCTGCATTCCGCTTAAACGTTGACCCTAGAAAAGCTGACCAAAACTTAAGAGGAGCTATTAGCTTACCTCATGGTACTGGTAAAACTGTTAGAGTAATCGTTGTTGCTAAATCAGATAAAGCTAAAGAAGCTTTAGCTGCTGGTGCTGACGAAGCAGGAGATGTAGAATTAATCGAAAAGATTAGCAAAGGTTGGTTCGATTTTGATGTAATGGTAGCAACTCCAGATATGATGGCTCAGTTAGGTAAATTAGGTAGAGTATTAGGTCCTAAAGGATTAATGCCAAACCCTAAAACTGGTACTGTAACATTAGACGTTGCTAAAGCTGTACAAGAAATTAAAGCTGGTAAAATTGAATATAGAACAGATAAAGTTGGTAACATCCAAGTTCCAATCGGAAAAGTTTCATTCGATGCGAACAAGTTACAAGAAAACTTACTTGCAATCTATGGTCAATTAGTAAGAATTAAACCTGCTACAGTTAAAGGTACTTACATCAAAAATATTACTGTTTCTTCAACAATGGGACCTGGTATCCATATTGATGAAAACAACATTAGAAAATAATTATTAACTATATAATTAAAAACTTTATTTAAATATCCATAGACAGTGGCTGGTCTGAAGACCTTAATTTGCTACCGAGGAAAAATAAACCTGGAACTTATTTTCTCTCTTTACGTCTTTCGGATTAAAGAGGGATTTTATTTTTTAAGAAATAAAATTCAGAAAGACAAACCCAAAAGGAGGCACACAATGCAAAAAGCAATTATTGCACGTAAAGCTGAAGATGTTAAAGTTTTAACTGAAAAGTTTGCAATGGCTAAAACAGTTGTCGTATTCGAATATGCTGGATTAGATGTAGCTGCATTCACTAAGTTAAGAATTGATCTTCACAAACAAAACATTGATGTAAAAGTTTACAAAAACAATATCACAAGACGTGCCGCTGAATTAGCAGGGTTTGGTGCGTTAAATGACTCACTAGTTGGGCCATTAGCTGTTGCAATCTCATATGATGATGTTGTAGCTCCAGCTAAGAGCGTAGCGGATTTTGCTAAAACTAACAAAACGGTTGTGATTAGAAGTGGTGTTATTGAAAAAGAAGTTGTTGGTGCTGCTGAAATTAATGCTTTAGCAAACTTACCATCAAGAGAAACTTTATTAACACAATTAGCTGCTGGATTATTAATGCCAGTGAAAGAATTAGCAGTAGGTTTAAATATGCTTACTGAAGGTTCAAATTAATATTAAAAGGAGAACAATAAAATGGCTAAATTAACAAAACAAGCTTTCGTAGAAGCTTTAAAAGAAATGTCTTTATTAGAAATCAAAGAATTAGTTGATGGATTAAAAGAAGAATTCGGAATCGACCCAACTGCTGTAGCTGTTGCTGCTGGTCCAGTTGCTGGTGCAGCTGCTGCTGAAGAAAAAACTGAATTCGACGTTATCTTAAAATCATTCGGAGATAAGAAAATCGAAGTAATCAAAGTTATGCGTGCTGTAACTGGTTTAGGATTAGTAGAAGCTAAGGCTTTAGTTGAAACTGCTGATGCTAAGATCAAAGAAAAAGCTAAGAAAGAAGAAGCTGAAAAAATTAAAGCTGACTTCGAAGCAGCTGGCGCAACTGTTGCTATCGTTTAATTTTAACGAAGTGTTTGAAAACCTGAGGGAAACCTTGGGTTTTTGCCACTTTTAGGAGGACTCATGAGTCACTATTTTATCAACGATCCAAACCTGAAAAGTCAAGAAAGAGTCTATCATATCAACTTTGCAAATCAGCCTTTTGAATTCACAACAGATAAGGGCGTTTTTAGTCAAGATGGACTGGATTTTGGGTCTGAATTACTACTAAAAGAAGTTCAAATAAAACCAGAAACAAAAACACTATTAGACGTTGGTTGTGGTGTAGGTGTCTTAGGAATAATATTAAAGAAATTAAATCCTGGACTTGAAGTAACCATGTCAGATGTCAATTTGCGAGCACTTTCGCTAGCTAAGAAAAACGCTCAAAAAAATCAAATTGATGCAAAGATTATTGAATCAAATTTGTATGAACATATTGATGATAAATTTGATTTAATAATTTCAAATCCTCCAATTCGTGCGGGTAAAAAAATTATCTATACTTTATACAGTGATGCAATCAAGCATTTAAATGCTGGGGGAGAATTGTGGATTGTTGTTAGAAAACAACAAGGTGCAAAGTCAACCATCGAATTCTTGAAGACACGCTATGATCAAGTAGATGTTGTTGCGAGAGATAAAGGCTTTTATATTATAAAATCGAAAAAAAATTAATAAATGCAGTTTATAGTTGCATGGTTGTTCAAATTATGGTAAAATTATAAAATGCATAGAAATGGACGTTTTATATATTTATATATATATAAAGCGTAAAATTATGTTCTCCCAAAGAACGATAGGAGTGTGGATTCATGGGATATAAAACCGACAAATACGGCAAAAAAGTAGAGCGACGTAACTATTCAAAAATGTTACACAATGTAGAATTACCAAACCTTATCGAAATACAAACTTCTTCATTTGATGAATTTATTAAAACAGGAATCAATGAGTTATTAGTTGATATTTCTCCGATTGAAGGACACAATGGCGATTTAAAGTTATATTTTGAAGAAAGCTTCTTAGCTGAGCCAAAATATTCAATTAATGATACCAAATTACGTGATTTAAACTATTCTAGACAGTTATCTGCAAGAGTTAAATTAGAAAATGCAGTAACTGGTGAAGTTAGAGAATCAATGGTCTTAATGACTGATCTACCTATGATGACTCCATCAGGGACTTTTGTCATTAATGGCGCTGAACGTGTTGTTGTCTCACAAATCGTAAGATCATCTGGTGTTTACTACACATCTGAACTTGATAAAAAGATTAACGACATTAAATATTCTGCTCAAGTTATTCCAACTCGTGGTGCTTGGATTGAATATGAACAAGGATCAAAAGAAATTCTCTATGCAAAACTTGATAGATCTAAGAAGGTTCCATTAACAACTTTCATTAGAGCATTAGGTTTCACTACTAAGAAAGAAATTGAAGAAACATTTGGTAAGAATGGTTTATTAACTGCTACATTTGAAAAAGATGAAGCAAAATCACCAAATGATGCCGTAATCGAATTATATTCTAAATTACGTCAAGGCGAAAAAGTTCCTGCTGATGCAGCACGCGAATTTATTCGTTTAAGATTATTCGACAGACGTCGTTATGACTTAGCGGCGGTTGGTCGTTATAAATTTAACAAAAAATTAGATGTTTTATCACGTGTTCAAGGTGCTTATTTAGTAAACGACGTTATGAAAGATGGCGAAGTATTAGTTGCTAAACACACACACTTAACAAAAGAAGTTATTGAATTATTAAAAGAAAACCGTGATGCATTTAGAAAAGAAATTATTTCTAAAGAAAACAACTTACAAAATGAAACTGCTGAAGAAATCTTAGCAACTACATTACCAGATGGCGGCGATATGCTTTATGCTAAAGAAAATATCGTTAACTTAAGAACTGGTGAAGTTTTAGTTAAGAGAAATGAAGCAATTACTGAAGAAGTTATTAACTTATTAAGAAGAAACAGACAATCAATTGATGAAAAAGTTATCAAATATTTCTTAACATCAGATGTTTATGCTAAAGAAGCTAGTCGACAAGGTGTTATTGTTGAAATGTTAGATATCTATACATTAGATGAAAATAACATCAAATCAAATGTAATTAGAGTGATTGGTTCTGACCAAAGAGAAACAAGAGAACATATCGTATTATCAGATATTGTTGCATCTATCTCATACTATTTAAACCTTTATGACAAGATTGGTAATGTTGATGACATTGACCATTTAGGTAACCGTCGTTTACGTTTAATTGGTGAATTATTAAAGAACCAATTTAGAATCGGTTTAGCTAGAGCCGAAAAGAACATTAAAGATAAGATGTCTACAACTAACTTTAATGATGCTACACCAGCAAATATTATCAATATGACTCCATTAGTGGGTGCGATCAAAACATTCTTTGGTTCATCACAATTATCACAATTCATGGATCAAATTAACCCACTTGCTGAATTAACTCAAAAACGTAGAGTTTCAGCTTTAGGTACAGGTGGTATCGCTAGAGACCGTGCCGGTGTTGAAGTACGTGACGTCCACAACTCTCACTACGGTAGATTATGTCCAATTGAAACACCAGAAGGTCCATCAATTGGTTTAATCTCATCACTTGCTACATATGCTAAAGTGGATGACTATGGCTTTATTAAAACGCCTTTCTTAAAGGTTGTTAAAAATGAAGAAGGGCACCCATTGGTAACAGATGAAGTTGTATACTTAACTGCTGACCAAGAAGGTGATGAAGTTATTGCTTCAGCAGCTTCTCCAGTGAATGCTGATGGTACATTCAAAGAAAATAAAGTAATCGCTCGTGCGAACGGTGAAACAACAATCTTAGATTCACAATCAGTAACTTATATGGACGTAAGCCCTAAACAATTAGTGTCAGTTGCCTCTGCCTCAATTCCATTCTTAGAACACGATGACGCGTCACGTGCCTTAATGGGAGCGAACATGCAACGTCAAGCTGTTCCATTATTAAAACCAACTTCACCAATTGTTGGTACAGGTATTGAACACAAGGCTGCTAAAGACTCTGGTGCAGTTGTTGTTGCTCATCATGCTGGTTATGTAACATATGTTGATGCTAAGAAAGTTATTATTACAAGAGAACCAAAAGAAGATGTTAAAGTTGGTAACAAAGTAATTTATAAAGTTGGTGGCGACTTTAACTATGCAATCGCTAAACAATTATATGATTACAAGTTAGCTGAAACTGATACATATGAATTCATCCAATTCTTTAGATCAAACCAAGATACATTAGTTTTACAATCACCAATTGTATTCCAAGGTGAATATGTAGAAGCTGGTGATGTTATTGGTGATGGTCCATCAACAGAAAAAGGTGAATTAGCATTAGGTAGAAACGTAACAGTTGCCTTCATGACTTGGGAAGGTTATAACTATGAAGACGCCGTTATTATGTGCGAAGACTTAGTTAAAAATGACGTTTATACTTCAATTCATATTGATGAATACGAAATTGAAACTCGTGATTTAAAACAATCTAACGGTAAAGAAGAAATTACAAGAGAAATTCCTAACGTTGGACAAGAAGCTGTTAAGTACTTAGATGAACGTGGAATCATTATTCCTGGTTCAGAAGTAAAAGAAGGCGACATTTTAGTTGGTAAGATTACACCTAAAGGTGTATTTGAACCAACACCATCAGAAAAATTAATTCATGCTGTTATCGGAGATAAAGCTAAAGAATATAGAGACTCATCATTACGTGTTCCACATGGTGGTGGTGGGGTTGTACAATCAGTACAATACTTTAGCAAGAAAAATGGTGATCAACTTCCTGCTGGTGTAAACGAACAAATTAGAGTTTACATTGCTAAGAAGAGAAAGATTACTGAAGGAGATAAGATGGCTGGTCGTCACGGTAATAAAGGGGTTATCTCTAAGATCTTACCAAGAGAAGACATGCCATACATGGCTGATGGTACATACGTTGATATCATGTTAAACCCACTTGGGGTTCCATCACGTATGAACATTGGACAAATTTTAGAAATTCACTTAGGTATTTCTGCTAAAAAATTAGGTATCAAGGTTGCTACACCAGTATTTGATGGTGTAAGTGACCAAGACTTAAAAGAAATCATGGCTGAAGCTGGTATCGCTCCAGACGGTAAGACAGTTCTTTATGATGGACGTACAGGTGAACCATTCCAAAACAGAATTTCTGTTGGGGTAATGTACATGATTAAATTATCACACATGGTTGATGATAAGTTACACGCTAGAAACGTTGGACCTTACACATTAGTTACTCAACAACCAATGGGTGGTAAAGCGCAAAACGGTGGACAAAGATTTGGGGAAATGGAAGTTTGGGCATTATATGCTTATGGAGCTGCCAATACTCTTCAAGAAATGTTAACTGTTAAATCAGATGATATGCTAGGAAGAAACAAAGTCTACTATGCAATCACTCACGGTCAAGAAATTCCAAAAGCCTCAATCCCAGAATCATTTAGAGTATTAACAAGAGAACTACAAGCTTTAGGTTTATATGTTGAACTTGTCGATGCTGAAAATGGTGAGAATGAAGCAATCAAGAGTTTAGTTGACTCCTCTAAAACTAAGGGAGGGCTTAGATAATGGCTAACAAAGAACTATTAACTTTACCAGTTGAATCACTAAAATTATCTACACAAGCGCTAGAAAGATTAAAACTCTCAGGTATTGATCGTTTAGAAGATTTTAATACATTTAATTTAAAAGAATTACAAAGTCTATTAGGTGATTCTTTCCAAGAAGTATTACCAACATTAATTTTCTATAAATTACCAAGAAAAGTATCAGATTTATCTTTATCAGATGAAAGTGTAAATATCTTAGAATCAGCAGGTATTTATGATTTAGAAATGTTATTAAAGTATGACAAACATGCTTTATTCCACATTTTTGAAGAAGATCAATTCTTATTAAAAGAAATTAACGATTTATTAGCTTTATACAAACAAGAAGTTTTACATGAATCATTACATGATGATGACACAATTGAAATTGGTGGTACTAAATCTACGCCTGTTGATGCGGTAGAAGCACAACCAGCTTCAAGCAGAAAAGATTATGGTTCAAGAACTTTCACTCACTTCAAGATTAGATTAGCTTCACCAGATGAGATCAGAAACTGGTCTTATGGTGAAGTAGTTAATCATGAAACAATTAACTACCGTACAAGCAAACCTGAACCAGGTGGACTATTTGATGAAAGAATCTTTGGTCCAACTCGTGACTACCAATGTGCTTGCGGTAAAAAACAAACAGTAAACAAAGGTCAAATCTGTCCAAAATGTGGTATCGAAATTACTGAATCTAAGGTAAGACGTGAACGTATGGGTCACATCAACTTAGAAGCTCCAGTTGTTCACACATGGTATTTAAAGAGCTCACCTTCAAGATTAGCAATTCTATTAGGAATCAAAGCTAAACAATTAGAAGAAGTTGTATACCATGCGGCTTACATTGTTACTGATCCAGGGCATAACACGCCATTATCTAAGAAACAAATTTTAACTGAACAAGATTATTCTGCATTAGTTGAAGAATACGGTGGAAGATTCACTGCATTAACTGGTGCTGAAGCCGTTAAGAAGTTATTACAAGATTTAGACTTAGATAAAGAAGTTAAACAATTACGTCGTCGTTTAAAGACTGCTTCTAAACAAAAACGTGATCGTATCATTAAACGTTTAGAAGTTGTTGAAGCATTCAATAATTCTGACAATAAACCTGAATGGATGGTTATGGATGTTATTCCAGTTATCCCACCAGATTTACGTCCAATGGTTCCGCTTGATGGTGGTAGATTTGCTACAACAGACTTAAACGATTTATATCGTCGTATTTTAAACCGTAATAACCGTTTAAAGAAACAAAAAGAACAAATGGCACCACGCTTAATTACTAAGAACGAAAAACGTATGTTACAAGAAGCGGTTGACGCATTATTTGACAATGCTAAACGTGGTAAGAAAGCTGCTGTTGAAAGAAATAGACATCTTAAATCATTATCTGATTTATTACGTGGTAAACAAGGTCGTTTCCGTCAAAACTTACTTGGTAAACGTGTTGACTACTCAGGACGTTCAGTAATTATCGTCGGACCGGACTTAGAAATGTACCAATGTGGTATTCCACGTGAAATGGCGATTACATTATTCAAGCCATTTATCTTAAGAGAATTACAATTAACTACTGGCGCTGAAAAGAAAAATGCCAATGCTAAATATGAAAAGCGTGATGAAGATACATGGAGAGCATTAGAAAAGGTTGTTCGTGAACATCCAGTTCTATTAAACCGTGCCCCAACACTTCACAGACTTGGTATTCAAGCATTTGAACCTAAATTAATTGATGGTAAAGCAATTCGTCTTCACCCATTAGTTACACCAGCCTTCAACGCTGACTTCGACGGTGACCAAATGGCCGTTCACGTTCCACTTTCACCAGAAGCACAAGCTGAAGCAAGATTATTAATGTTAGCTTCAAATAACATCTTAAACCCTAAAGATGGTAAACCAGTTGTTACGCCATCTCAAGACATGGTTTTAGGTAACTATTATTTAACAATTGAAGAAAGATTAGACAGAGACTTTGGTGCTGATGTTGAACGTGCAGAAGAACACAGATTCAAACACAGAAACGAAGGTAAATTTTACTCTTCAATCGAAGAAGCTAAGATTGCTTACGATAATAAAGAAATTACATTACATACAAGAATCATTATGAAACCTCAAGCTGTAAAACATACATTCACTGAGGCTCAAAATGAAATGTATTTAGTTACTACATTAGGTAAGTTAATTTTCAATGAAATCTTACCCGATACATTCCCATATGTTAACGAACCAACTGTAACTAACTTAGAAGAAAAAACTCCGGATAAATACTTTATTCCAAAAGGTGTTAATCCAAAAGAATTCTTAAATGCAATGCCATCTCCGCAACCATTTAAGAAGAAATTCCTATCATTAGTTATTGCTCGTGTATTCAAGATTTTCCATATTTCTGAAACATCTAAGATGTTAGACAAACTTAAAGACTTAGGATTTAAATATTCTACAGTTGCAGGGATCACAATTTCATTTGCTGATATCAACGTTTACTCTAAGAAAGAAACAGAACTTAAGAAGACTCAAGCAGAAATTGATGCAATTGAAGAAATGTATGAACTTGGTCTTTCAACTGAATCAGAAAGAAAGAAACAAGTTATTGAAAAATGGACTAACCTTAGAGCTCAAATTCAACAAGACGTCATGAATGAGTTCGATAAGAGCAACAATATCTTCATGATGGCTGACTCAGGAGCCCGTGGTAACGTATCAAACTTCACTCAGTTAATTGGTATGCGTGGTCTGATGAGTAACCCTAAAGGGGAAACTATTGAAGTCCCAGTTACATCTTCATTCCGTGAAGGTTTAACAGTTTCTGAATTCTTCATCTCAACACACGGTGCGCGTAAAGGTTCTACCGATACAGCCTTAAAGACTGCTGAATCAGGTTACTTAACTCGTCGTTTAGTTGACGTTTCACAAGATGTTATCATTGTTGAAGATGATTGTGGATCAAATCATGGTTTACTTGTAGAAGCTATTATTGACGAATCAGGTAAAGATGTTGTTCCATTATATGATAGAATCTTAGGTCGTTTTGCAGCTAAAGATGTTGTAAATCCTAAGACTGGTGAAGTATTCGTTAAACGTAATGAATTAATCACTGATGAAATTGCATCAGCAATTACTAAAGCAGGTATTAAATCAGTTGAAATTAGATCAACATTAACATGTAACTCAGATCATGGCATTTGTGCTAAAGATTATGGTATTAACTTAGCAACAAATAAATATGTAGAAGTTGGGGAAGCAATTGGGGTTGTCGCAGCGCAATCAATTGGTGAACCAGGTACTCAGTTAACCATGCGTACATTCCATACAGGTGGGGTCGCATCAGGTGCCGATATTACTCAAGGTCTTCCACGTATCCAAGAATTATTTGAAGCACGTAATCCAAAAGGTAAATCAGTTATTTCTGAAGTTCGCGGTAAAGTTAAAGAAGTATCACGTAAAGGTGGCTCTGTAATGATTACTGTCGCTGATGCTAAAGACAATGAATTTAAATACACATTAGATCCAAATATTGAATCACTAGTTAAGAAAGGCGATACAGTAGAAGCTGGTCAAAAACTTTCTAACGGTTCAATCAATCCAAAAGAATTATTAAGAGTTGCAGATACTACAAAAGCAAGCGAATATATCTTAGAAGAAGTTCAAAAGGTATATCGTGCGCAAGGGGTAGAAATTTCTGATAAACACGTTGAAGTTATTATTCGTCAAATGTTAAGACGTATCATGGTAGTTATTGAAGGTGACACTGATTTATTACCAGGTACTGAAGTATCAATTGCTGAATTCAAACGTGCTAATAGAAAAGCTCTTCAAGAGAAGAAACGTCTTGCAGTTGGACGTCCAATCTTACTAGGTATTACACGTGCTTCATTACGCAGTGATTCATTCTTATCTGCTGCATCATTCCAAGAAACTACAAGAATCTTAACTGATGCTGCAATTAAAGGAAAACGTGATGAATTACACGGATTAAAAGAAAATGTAATTATCGGTGGATTAATCCCTGCAGGTACAGGTATCTTAAAAGAAAAATCTTTCTATTACGATAAACCACAATCTCAATTACCAGCGTTTGAAGACGACGTAGAATAATTAAAAAAAGGCCAATTATAAAAAAATTGGCCTTTTTATTTTTACGTAAATTACACTTAAATATAGTAAATTTCATTACATTTTTGTTGACTTTTACAGTATAAAAATATATAATAAAACAGGTATGAGAAATAAATAAATTTCTAAACCCAATTGATGGCTTCATGAAGCCGATATATCTAAAATGAAACACTTGGTAATGTGTTTCAAGAAAGGAAATAAGAAAATGCCTACCATATCACAATTAGTTACAACAGCACGTGTTGACAAAGGTTCTAAGTCAAAATCTCCAGCTTTACAATATGGTTTTAATACTTTACAAAAAGCTCAATCAGATTATGCTTCACCTCAAAAACGTGGTGTATGTACTCGTGTTACAACTATGACTCCTAGGAAACCTAACTCTGCATTACGTAAGTATGCCCGTGTTAGATTATCAAACGGAACTGAAGTAACAGCATATATTCCAGGTGTTGGACACTCACTACAAGAACACTCAGTTGTTTTAGTACGTGGAGGACGTGTTAAGGACTTACCAGGGGTAAGATACCATATCGTTCGTGGTGCTCTTGACGCAACAGGAGTTGCAAACCGCAAGCAAGGTAGATCCAAATACGGTGCTAAGCGTCCTAAACCAGGTCAAGCTACAGCAACTAAAGGTAAGAAGTAATACCTTTTAGAGTAATCTAAACAAATAAAATACTTAAACAGATTTAAAAACTATAGATAAAATCGAAAGGAAGAAGGTGAACATATGCCACGTAAAGGACATGTCATTAAACGTGATGTATTACCAGATCCAATTTACAATTCTAAATTGATTACTCGTGTAGTAAACACAATTATGGAAGATGGTAAAAAGGGTACAGCACAAAGCATTTTATATGGTGCTTTAAACCGCATTAAAGAACAAACTGGTCGCGAACCAATTGATGTTTTTAATGAAGCAATTAATAACATTTCACCTATCTTAGAAGTTAGAGCTCGCCGTATCGGTGGTCAAAACTATCAAGTTCCAGTTGAAGTAAGACCAGAGAGAAGACAAGCATTAGCTTTAAGATGGTTAGTTAAATACGCTCAATTACGCCATGAAAGAACAATGGAAGAAAAATTAGCGAAAGAAATCTTAGACGCTTCACAAGGAACTGGAGCTGCAGTTAAGAAACGTGAAGAAGTACATAAGATGGCAGAAGCGAATAAAGCATTCGCTCACTACCGTTTCTAATTAAGGAGAATACAATATGCCACGTCAATATTCATTAGAAAAGACACGTAATATCGGTATCATGGCGCACATCGATGCTGGTAAGACAACAACAACAGAACGTATTCTTTACCATACAGGTAAAATCCACAAAATTGGTGAAACACATGATGGTGCTTCACAAATGGACTGGATGGAACAAGAACAAGAACGTGGGATTACAATTACATCTGCAGCAACAACTGCAGTTTGGAAAGAACACCGTGTTAACGTCATTGATACTCCAGGTCACGTAGACTTCACAGTTGAAGTTTCTCGTTCACTTCGTGTATTAGATGGTGCTGTAACTGTTATCGACGCTCAAGCGGGTGTTGAACCACAAACTGAAACAGTTTGGAGACAAGCTACAGAATATAAAGTTCCAAGAATTGTTTATGTTAACAAAATGGATAAGATTGGTGCAAACTTTAAGCATGCAATCAAAACTATCCACAACCGTTTAGGTGTTAAAGCTAACGCTATCCAAATGCCTATCGGAACTGAATCAGACTTCAACGGTATTATTGACTTAGTTACAATGACTGCAGTTCAATATTCTGGTGATGCTGATGAAACAACAAAAGAAATTGAAATCCCAGCTTATCTATTAGATGAAGCTAAACAAATGAGAAATGAATTAATTGAAGCAATCGCTGATTTCGATGAAGAAATCATGATGGCTTACTTAGAAGGTGAAGAAATCTCTGTTGAACAAATCAAGAGAGCAATCCGTAAGGGTGTTTTAGCCGTTGAATTCTTCCCAGTTGTTTGTGGATCTTCATTCAAAAATAAAGGTGTTAGAAAAGTTCTAGACGCCGTAATCGATTACTTACCTTCACCACTTGATATCCCACCAGTAATTGGTCATGATTCATATGGTAACGAAATTGTAAGACATGCTAGTGATGCTGAACCATTCACAGCATTAGCATTCAAAGTTATGACTGATCCATTCGTAGGTAAGTTAACTTTCTTCCGTGTTTACTCAGGTACAATTACTTCAGGTTCATACGTGAAGAATACATCAAAAGATCAAAGAGAACGTTTTGGTCGTATATTACAAATGCATGCTAACAACCGTCAAGAAATTGATGAAGTTTATGCAGGTGACATTGCAGCAGCAGTTGGTTTAAAAGTTACAACAACAGGTAATACATTAGCATTAGAGAATGATGATATTATCTTAGAATCAATGAACTTCCCTGAACCAGTTATCGAAGTTGCAGTTGAACCAAAAACAAAGAATGACCAAGATAAGATGGGCGCTGCTTTAGCTAAATTAGCTGAAGAAGATCCAACATTCAGAACTTATACAAATACTGAAACAGGTCAAACAATCATCGCTGGTATGGGTGAATTACACTTAGATATCATCGTTGACCGTATGAGAAGAGAATTCAAAGTTGAAGCCAACGTTGCTGAACCTCAAGTATCATACAGAGAAACAATTACTGTTCCTGCTAACATCGAAGCTAAATTCGTTCGTCAATCAGGTGGTCGTGGTCAATATGGTCACGTTGTAATTGATTTCGAACCAAACCCAGGTAAAGGTTTCGAATTCGTTGATAAGATCGTTGGTGGTGTTATTCCTCGTGAATACATTCCATCAGTTCAAAAAGGTCTTGAAGAAGCATTACAATCAGGTGTTTTAGCCGGCTTCCCAATGGTAGACATTAAAGCATCATTAGTATTCGGTTCATACCATGATGTCGACTCATCAGAAATGGCGTTCAAAATCGCTGCTTCTATGGCATTAAAAGAAACTAAGACTAAAGCACAAGCTGTTATCTTAGAACCAATCATGGACGTTGAAGTAGTTACTCCAAACGATTACGTAGGTAACGTTATTGGTGACTTAACATCTCGTCGTGGTCGCTTAGAAAGCCAAGAAGGACGCGGAAATGCAATCGCTATTCGTGCTTATGTTCCACTTTCAGAAATGTTCGGATACGCAACTTCATTACGTTCTAACACACAAGGACGTGCTACCTTCGTAATGCAATTTGACCACTACGAACGTGTTCCAAAATCAATTCAAGAAGAAATCATTAAAAAACGTGGTTCAAACTAATCCACTTCACAAAAAATTAGTAATATGATAAAATAACTGATGTTAGGTTATTATATATATAATAAATATAGGAGGATTTTGCAAACATGGCAAAACAAAAGTTTAACAGAACAAAACCCCATGTTAACGTTGGTACAATCGGACACGTTGACCATGGTAAAACAACTTTAACAGCTGCTATTACTACTGTATTAGCTAATAAAGGTTTAGCTGAAAAGAGAGATTACTCTCAAATCGATGCTGCTCCTGAAGAAAAAGAACGCGGTATTACAATTAACGCTGCTCACGTTGAATATGAAACAGCTACAAGACACTATGCACACGTAGACTGCCCAGGACACGCCGACTATGTTAAAAACATGATTACAGGTGCTGCTCAAATGGACGGAGCTATCTTAGTAGTTTCTGCTGCGGATGGTCCAATGCCACAAACTCGTGAACACATCTTATTATCACGCCAAGTTGGTGTTCCTAAATTAGTAGTATTCTTAAACAAATCAGACTTAGTTGGTGATGATGAATTACTAGACTTAGTTGAAATGGAAGTTAGAGAATTATTATCTGAATATGATTTCCCAGGAGATGACATTCCAGTTATCCGTGGATCAGCTTTAGGTGCTTTAAATGGTGAACCACAATGGGTTGCTAAAGTAGAAGAATTAATGGCTGCAGTTGATGCTTACATCGACACTCCAGTTCGTGCTACTGACAAACCATTCATGATGCCAGTTGAAGACGTATTCACAATCACAGGTCGTGGTACAGTTGCTACAGGACGTGTTGACCGTGGTATCGTTAAAGTTGGTGACCAAGTTGAAATCGTTGGTATCAAAGATACTCAAACAACAACAGTTACAGGCGTTGAAATGTTCCGTAAATTAATGGATCAAGCTGAAGCTGGAGACAACATCGGTACATTATTACGTGGTATCGATCGTCAAAACATCGAACGTGGTCAAGTATTATCTAAACCAGGTTCAGTTAAACCACACAGCAAATTCACTGCTCAAATCTACGTATTATCAAAAGAAGAAGGTGGACGTCATACTGCATTCTTCTCAAACTACCGTCCTCAATTCTACTTCAGAACAACTGACATCACAGGTATCATCACATTAAATGAAGGTACTGAAATGGTTATGCCAGGGGATAACGCTGAAGTTACAGTTGAATTAATCCACGCTATCGCTTTAGAAGAAGGAACTAAGTTCTCAATTCGTGAAGGTGGAAGAACTGTTGCATCAGGTTCAGTAGTTAAAATCTTAGAATAATTTAGATTTTACAAAGAGACTTCTTCTTAGAAGTCTCTTTTCCTTTTATGGTATAATTAGACTTAACTTAGAGGTAATTTTATGATGATTGATACACATGCACATTTAAATACAGATGCTTATAAAGAAGATTTAGATGAAGTTATTTCAAGAGCTGATTTATACGGTGTCAAAAAAATAATTGTTATTGGCATGGATAAATACCATAATGAAAAAGCAGTTGAACTTGCAAATAACTACGCAAATTTATATGCAACCGTTGGCGTCCATCCATGTGATGTTGAAACAGAAAAAATTGAAGATATCATTCCACTTTTAGATAAAAATAAAGTTGTAGCATTAGGTGAAATTGGAATTGATTTATATTGGAATAAAGATAATCTAGCAAAACAAATCATTTATTTTAAAGAACAACTAGATCTTGCAGTAAGAAAAAATATACCTGTGATTATACATACAAGAGAATCATTTAAAGAAGCATATGATGTTGTTAAAGAATATAAAGGAAAATTAACAGGTGTTTTCCATGCATTTTCTTCCACACTAGATGATGCTAAAAAAGCAATTGATTTAGGCTTTTATATTGGAATTGGTGGTGTAGTTACCTTTAATAAACGCGGTGAACTAGAAGATATTGTTAAAAATATCCCACTAGAGAAAATAATCGTTGAAACAGACTCACCATACTTAACTCCTAAACCTTTTAGAGGGAAAAGAAACGAACCAGGTTATACGAAGTTTGTTGTTGAAGAAATTGCAAAAATTAAAAATATAACAATAGAAGAAGTCAGTAAAATCACTACAAATAATGCAAACGCGTTATTTAGATTGGAGTAAATCATGAAGAAATTTATTACACTTATTTTAAGTCTTTCCTTAGTATTTAGTCTTATAGGTTGTGCCAATAAAGTGCCAGTGACAGCAGATGAATTTGAGTTTTCTGAGCAAATACAAACACTTTCAAAACATGTAGTTGCTGTTGATGGAAGTTTGTCAAACGATAAAAAAATTGCTAGTGGTTTACTTGTAAAGAAAGAAAATAATGGTTTAACATACACCTATTTTGTGATTACATCCTATGATGTGGTTGAACATGTTAATCAAATATATGTTTATGTGAATAAAGACCAAGGCTATAAAGCAAACTTAGTTAAAAAAGACGAAGCACTTGAAATTGCAGTTGTTTCATTTGAAACTTCAACTGCATTAGAAGTTGCTACATTAACAAAATTAGAAAACATAGAAGGATTAGTTGGTAGAGAAATTTATTCAATTGGTACCCCAATTAATACAAGTTACTTTAATATGCCAACTTCACCGGCATTAGTCTCTAAAGTAAATGACAATTTAATTATTCACTCAACAAATCTTAACAATGGTATGTTAGGTAGTCCACTGATTTTAAAATCTAGTGGAAAGATCATTGGTATCAACGTTTATTATTCAACATTTGAAAATGAAAGACCTATTTTTAGAATTAACCATGCATTAGTTATTGATAGAGTTATTGATTACCTTGCGGGGGTATAATGATGAAAAGAGGATATAAATTACTCCTTCTTGTGATTCTGCTTTCTCTGTCACTGGTAGGATTTATTACATATGAAGCAGATGTTCTTGAAGATGCTTCAAAATTTAACGAATTAGTTGAAGAGTTAAAAGAAAGTACAGTATCTGTTTTAATTTATCAAATGGAGTTTCAAATAGGTGTTGGTTCAGGTATGATCTACGATAAAGAATCAACAATGAATGACACGTACTACTATTATGTAGTAACAAATCAACACGTTGCACAAGATGCAACACATGTTGAACTTTTAATGAACAATGGCAATCGCGAAATTGGCGATGTCTATGCATCGGAAGAAGCAAACACGAGTGCTGAAGATATCGCAATTATTCGTTTTGAAAGCATGAATGAATATAAAATAATTGAAATACCTCAGACTGGAAATATTTTAAATCCAACAAGAGTAACGGTTGGACAACGCGTATTTGGTATAGGAACACCAGTTAGTTCATGCTATCAAAACAGTGTTTCAGATATTGGAATTGTAACTAAACAAACCGCTAACTTTATTGTACACACAGCAAATATTAATCCAGGAAATTCAGGTGGACCTCTATTTACAATAGATGGAACATTCATAGGAATAAACACACAACGATTAGAATTAGTTGATGGCGAATTAGTTGATGGTATTGCCGAATCAATAATTGTTGACCGTGTTAGATACATGATTAACACACGTTTGAATAATCTTAAACCACGTTTAGGAATTAATATTTTAGACCAAAATGTCTTTTTAACAAGAGACTATAGTGTCTTTGGCGAACAGGCAAAAGATTTTGATCCAAGAGAAAAAGTACCAACAGATATTCAAGGTGTTGTTGTGATGGATGTTGGCTCTACTAGAGCATCTTTTGGCAAACTTAAAATGTATGATTTAATCTTAAGAGTAAATGGAAAATCTGTAAAAACTGTGCCTGAAGTAAGTGCTGCATTAGGTGAAATTAAGTTAGGAAGCACCTATGTATTTGAACTTATGCGATATGATGAAGAAACCCAAAGTTTTAAACTCATGGAAGTGAGTGTAAAAATTACATGAAGCATCTCTTAGCAAAATTGATTGAAAAAAATGAAAAAATTGCATTTGCTGAATCAATTACTGGTGGCGCTTTATCTTCTCAATTTATCAAAAATAAGAATGCATCAAAAGCACTTGATGTAAGTTATATTGTTTACTCAAATGAGAAAAAAATTGAAGTTTTAGGTGTAGATGAAAAGTTAATTGAAAAATATACAGTTGTCTCAGAAGAAGTTGCATATGATATGGCTAAAAAGCTTCAAATGTTAACAAAAGTAGACTTAGCTGTTTCAACTACAGGGTATGCGAGTGGAAACTATGAGTTGGTATGTTTTGTAGGAATTATGTATAAAAGCGAGATAAAAGTATATAAAATCGTTTTAGATCGTAAAAAAAGTAGAATTAAAAACATAAATTTCCTTACAAAAGAAATTTCGAAATTATTGAATCAAACAATTGCATAAATTCTTGAAATATATCATCAATAGTGATATAATTAAAAAGCATGTAAAAAGTGCAATAAAAATTATCCTTGTCAGCAATGACCGGAGTCCAAAAGGAGGTCCAAACTAGTATGAAAAAGTACGAATTAATGTACATCGTTAATCCTACGTTAGATCCTGAAGCTTTAAAAGCTGTAATTTCAGACTTAAATGCTGTAGTTACAAACAATGGTGGTAACATCGTTGAAGTTAAAGAAATGGGTTTAAAAGATTTAGCGTACGAAATCGAAAAACATAAAAAAGGTTATTATGTATGGTTACTTGCAGAAATGTCACCTGCAGCAATAGCTGAGTACAAACGTGTTGTATCTATTACTGAAGCTGTGATCCGTCACATCGAAGTAAAAGAAGGAGAATAAGAATGATTAACCGAGTGGTTCTTGTTGGAAGAATTACAAAAGAAGTAGATTTAAGAGTAACTGGTTCTAATATATCAGTTGTTCAATTTACGCTTGCTGTTAATCGTAACTATACTTCTGCAAACGGCGAAAAACAAGCGGATTTTATCTCATGTGTAGCGTGGAGAAACACAGCTGATTTCATGAAGAAATACGTTAGAAAAGGTGCCTTATTAGGCATTGAAGGTCGTATTCAAACAAGAAATTACGAAGATAGTAACGGACAAACAAGATATGTTACTGAAGTTCAAGCAGATTCAGTTCAAATCTTAGAGTCTAAAAATGATACTTCGCAATCTAATGAATATGATACAAAGCCTTCTCGCGATGAAGACAATGATGATTATTACAATACATCAAAGAATTTAGTCGCTGATGAAGATTTACCATTCTAGAAAGGATTAAAAGAATATGCAAGATAAAGCAAAACGTGGTGGATTCAAAAAACGTAAAAAAGTATGTTATTTCACAGTTAATAAGTTCACTCACATCGATTTCAAAGATGTAGACTTATTAAAGAAATTCATTACTGAACGTGGTAAAATCTTACCAAGACGTGTAACAGGAACTTCAGCTAAATGGCAACGTCCTTTAGCTCAAGCAATCAAAAGAGCACGTCATATGGCATTACTTCCATTTGTTAAAGAATAATCTTAAACAAAAAAGAATTCATAATGATAACAAAGACCTAGTGATAGGTCTTTTTTTTTCAAATAAAAGACATGTTATAATGGCATTAGCAATTCATTTGTACAAAAAAAGTCGAGTTTTAAAATTCAAGGTTTGTTAAGATAACTGTGTAAGGTGAGAAATATGGATGAAAAAATAAAAGCCGTTCAACGCATGCAAGATTATATAAAAATACATATAGATGAAGAAATCATTATTGTTGATTTAGTAAATATTTCGCTTTATTCACCATGGTATACTAGAAAAATCTTTATTGAACTTATTGGTATAACACCGGCCGATTATATCAGAAAGCTAAAATTAAGAAATGCAGCCTTAAGTTTGCGTGATGAAAAAACTAAAGTGATTGATTTAGCATATGAATTAGGTTATGAAAGTGTTGATGGTTTTCAAAGAGCATTTTATAGAGAATTTGGGTGTAATCCAAAAGAATATGCAAATAATCCAGTACCATTAAAAATATTTAACCCTTACCGAATTGAAAATAAACATAAAAAGGAGATGGGTAAAATGACATCAAAAAATATTTTTATTACAGTTGTTGAAAGACCAGAACGAAAAGTAATCATTAAAAGAGGTGTTAAGGCAACACATTATTTTGATTATTGCAATGAAGTTGGTTGTGATGTATGGGGCATTCTTCTTAGCATGAAATCAATAGCAAATGAACCAGTATGCATGTGGTTACCAAAAAAATATATACTCCCAAATACTAGTGAGTATGTACAAGGAGTTGAGGTAGCATTAGATTATGATGGCATCATTCCTGAAGGATTTGATGTAATCAAACTTCCAAAATCCAAATACATAATGTTTCAAGGAGAACCATTCAAAGAAGAAGACTATAATGAAGCGATTGCTGAGATTTGGGAAGCAGAAAAGAAGTATGATCCATCAGTGATTGGGTATATGTATGATGATTCAAATCCACGTATTCAGCTTGAACCAATTGGTACAAGAGGGTATATTAAGTTATTACCAATCAAAGAATCTAAATAAAATATAACCTCATGAAAAAGACCTATTTTTAGGTCTTTTTATTATATATTTATCATTTAATAATCTTAAACCCTTTTTATTTTTATTCATGTATATGAATATATGATATAATTTTGATAAGGTAGGTAGTTAATTTGAAAAGAGTAATTATACTTATAATATCGATTATCTTATTAGTTTTAGCATATGTAACGTATGCTGTTTTAACATATACAAACTGGCTTGGTTCTTTTGTTCAATATAAAGACACCCTCGTTTTAGTATGTATAGGATTAACATTTATTACTTTTGGCTACATTTTATATTATGTATCGCATAATTATCGTCGTCATATTAAGAATTTACAGAATCGTTTAGCTAGATGGTCTAAATTATCACCTCGTGTGAACCAAATTGGTGATGATGCATTCCATGAACTTCCAATCGGAATTATTGTTTTAGATGAACAAGTTCAAGAAATTAAATGGGTTAACCAGTATGCAAGATCAATCTTTAATGATAATTTAATTGATAAGTTTTTAAATCAAATATCTTCAACATTATCTGATTATGTTGCTTCAGGTCAACTTACACCTGTGACAATTGCGGTTGGAAATGAAAAATATGAGGTTATTTACAAACCAACATATAAAGTTTTATATTTATTTAATGTAACATCACGCGAACAAGTGAAACAAGAATATCAAGACAATATTCCAGCAATTGGAATTATTAACTTAGATAACTTTGAAGAAAATATGCAAGCATTTGATATTTCTGAACAATCATCAATTAAAGGTGAATATTTATCAAGTATTGCAGATTGGGCAGAAGAATTTAATGGTTATTTAAAACCATATGGAGATAATCGTTTTATTCTCTTAGTTAAACGCAAGAATTTAGAACAAATGATGCAAAAGAAATTTGATATCTTAGAACGTATTCGTGATATCTCATTAAAATACGGATTAAGAGTTACAGCATCTATTGGTATTGCAAGCTGGGATTTAGCGTATGATGAGTTATCTGATTATGCACAAAATGCGATTGAACTTGCCGAGAAACGTGGTGGAGACCAAGCGGTTGTTAATATTCAAAACCAAAAGATTGCTTACTTTGGTGCGAAGTTAGAATCATTGGTTAAATCATCAAGAGTAAGTGCAAGACAATCAAGTCAGACCTTAAGAGAGTTATTGGATAAGGCTGGAGAAGTTTTAATTATGGGTCATAATCAAACGGATTTAGATTCGTTTGGATCAATGATTTTATCGTTAAAAATGGCATTAACATCACCCGATGCAGCAGCATATGTTGTATTAGACGTAGAAAAATTAGATCCAACGGTTAAATATGTTTATGATTTATTAGCAAGTTCAAATCATCCAGTTTTAAATCATATGATTCGAACTGAAGAGGCTTTAACAAAAGTTACAAAAGATACATTATTATTAGTTTTAGATACACAAACATCTCAAATTGTGCATTCTCCAGAACTATTAAGTTTAAATATTAAAACAGCAGTTATTGACCATCACCGTGGTAATGAAACATCAATATCTGGCGTATTTGGATATATCCATCCATCTGCTTCGTCAACAATTGAATTATTAATGGAACTTGTTGATTTCTTTGAAAGAGAAATTAAAGTAGATTCATTAGAAGCATCTATTATGTATGCGGGTTTAATTGTGGATACCAATACATTCACATATAGAACAAACACAAGAACATTTGAAGTTGCGGCTAAATTAAAAGAATATGGCGCAGATACAATCATGGTTAAAACATGGTTAAGAAATGATTTAGAACGCATGATTGAGTTAAATAATTTACTTGGAAAAGTAGAGATTTACTTAGATCGTTTCGCAATCATTAACGTTGAAGAAATTCACGAAGATCGCGCATTTATCGCTCAAGTATCTGAACAATTATTAGATATCCGAGATATTGATGCAGCATTTACAATTGTAAAAATTAGCCCAA
The DNA here is from genome assembly GCF_900660755.1 of Acholeplasma hippikon. NCBI lineage: Bacteria > Bacillati > Mycoplasmatota > Mollicutes > Acholeplasmatales > Acholeplasmataceae > Acholeplasma > Acholeplasma hippikon. The sequence goes on along the minus strand of NZ_LR215050.1, from coordinate 944,746 downwards.
CAGATGTTGGTATTTCAGCGAGAAGTTACGGTGCAATTAATGTTCAAGTCATCATGGAAGAAATGGGTGGTGGCGGACACTTAAATAGTGCTGCAACACAAATTAAAGATATTGAAGTTAATGACGCTTATCAACAATTAAAACATATACTAGAATTAGAGTACGGAGGAGACAGTGAACCTATGAAAGTTATTTTATTAGAAGACGTTAAAGGAAAAGGCAAAAAGGATGCTATTATCGAAGTTGCAGGTGGTTATGCAAACTTCCTAATTTCATCTAAACTAGCTGTACAAGCAACAGAAGAAAACTTAGCTATCTTAGCTGAACAAAAAGAAAAACAAAAACAACAAGAAATCCAATATCTTAATTTAATGAGAAAAATTGCATCAGAAATCGATGGTAAATCAATTACATTACCAATTCAAGTAGGTGCAGATGGAAAACGTTTTGGTTCAATCACATCTAAACAAATCGTTGAAGAATTTGAAAAGAAACACGGTGTTGTTATCGATAAGAAAAAGATTGAATTAACAACAGATATTGTATCTGCAGGTATTTATCCAGTAACAGTTAACTTAGATAAGGGTGTAAAAGCAAGTTTTGAAGTAAATATCATTGAAAAGAGAGACTAAAAATGGCAAATAAATTACCTCATTCATTGGATGCGGAAAAGTCAGTTTTAGGGGCAATGTTTTTAGACCAAAAAACAGTGCCTACAATACTTGATGAAGTGAGAGAAGAAGATTTCTTTGATGGCTCACACCTCATGATTTTCCAATCAATTAAAGATTTATATCATCAACGTAAAAATATTGACTATACCTCAGTGACGTCTAATTTAGAATCTAAAGGACAATTAGAATCTGTTGGTGGTATCTCAGCAATTATTGAATTATCTAACTACACGGTTTCTTTAGAACACTTAGAAACTTACATTGAAATTATTAAAGATTTCTCATTAAAACGTGATGTAATCAAAGTCACACAAAGTTTAGCAACAGATGGATTAACATCTGATATTCATGCATCTGAATATTTAGATCGTGTTGAATCACAAGTTTTAGAGTTATCACAAAGAAGAAAAGTGGGAGCGTTTAAACCTGTTCCAGAAGTTGTTAAAGAAATCAAAGAAAAAATGGTTTACCTACAAAATAACAAAGGTAACATTACTGGTTTGACAACTGGATTTGCAACACTTGATCAACATACTAATGGCTTACAACCAGAAGAATTAATTATTCTTGCTGCTCGTCCATCTATGGGTAAATCTGCGTTTGCAATGAACTTGGCAGTCAATGCTGCTATGTATAATAAAAACGGTAAAGCTGGCGTTGCAATTTTCTCACTTGAAATGAGTAACGAACAATTAGTTACCCGTATGATTTCAAGTTTAAGTAATATTGAAAACTCTAAATTACGTACGGCACATTTAACTGCTCAAGAATGGAAACAGTTTGAGTTATACACAGACCGCCTAAATAGTTATAATATTTTCTTTGATGACTCATCATCAGCAAGTATTAGTGAAATTAGAGCGAAATGTCGTAAACTTTCTCAAGAGAAAAAATTAGATTTAGTAGTTATTGACTACTTACAATTAATTCGTGGCGATGATAGTAAAAATCCTAATCGTCAAGAAGAAGTTTCTAAAATCTCTCGTTCATTAAAACAAATGGCTAAGGAATTAAAGATTCCAGTTATTGCCTTATCACAGTTATCTCGTGATGTTGAAAAAACAGCGGATAAGCGTCCGTTACTTGCTCACTTAAGAGAATCAGGATCTATCGAACAGGATGCCGACATCGTTATGTTCATTCACCGTGATGATTACTATAATCGTGAAGGTGAGCCTACGGGTGATGCTGAAGTTATTATCGCAAAAAACCGTCAAGGTAAGATTGGTGATATTAAATTCATCTTTGCATCTCAATATTCAAGATTCTCTGAACGTTCAGATTTAGAAGAACCAGCAAATTAAAAAAATAACCTAGTTCAAATTAATATGAACTAGGTTTTTCTTTTTATCCTAAGAATGCACGGAGCATCCAAATATGTTTCTCAAGTGCTTCCGCAGTTGTGATTGCAAGGTCGGCTGTTTGTTCATCTTCATGGTCTTGAGCTAAGACAGTTAATTCTTTTAATTCTAAAACAACGAGTTTAAAGTCTTTGATTAATTCATCGACCATTTCTAAACTGTCATATGTAGAAGTTTCACTGATTGATGAAAGTTCTAAATACGTTTGCATCTTTGTAGCAGGTTTTCCACCAATGGTTAATAATCTTTCTGCAAATGAATCATAATATTCATTCACCATCTCATACAACTCTTCAAATTTCGCATGTAAGGTAAAGAAGTTAGGTCCTTTAACATACCAATGAAAATGGTGAAGTTTCACATTTAAAACTTGAAAGTTAGCAACTTGTTTGTTTAATTGCTTCTGTAAGTCTGTCATAATTAACACCTCCGTATTTATACCTTAATTATACCCTACTATTCAGTTTTTGTCTAAAAATCAATTTGAATGTGATAAAATATATTGGATTAGAAGGTGAAATTACATGAAATTGAGAGATTATGTTCATCATAAAGGTTTATTAGCATTAGGTACTTTTTCTAAGTTAATTGAAGTTGTTTTAGAACTTTTTGTACCAATCTTTATGGGAATCATGCTTGATGAGGGTGTAGGAAAACAAAATAGTAAAACAACTTATTTTATGCTTATTTTAATTGGGATTTTTTCACTCTTAGGATATTTGAGTACTGTCTTTGCGCATTTCTTAGTTGCTAGAGTATCACAAGATTATGCACATCAACTAAGATTAGCTTTATTTGATAAAGTAATTGATTTTGATCATGAAAATCGAAGCAAGTTTTCTTCATCAAGTCTATTAAACAGATTAAATAATGATGTTTTGCAAACATCAAATGCTTTGGCTATGACGATGCGTATCGCATCACGTGCGCCTTTTTTAATGATAGGTAGTATTGTTGCTTTATTAATTACAGCACATAAAATAGCAGTAGTATTTATGCTTGTTTTACCAATTGTATTAGTTCTCGTTTTATTTATCGTGATGATGCTCATTAGAAATAACCATCAATTACAAATTGAAAACGATAGAATGAGTGTTATTGTAAAAGAAAATATAGATGGTATTCAATCAATTCAAGCTTTTGTTCAATCAGACTATGAATTAAATCGTTTCAATAAAAAGCAAAGCACAATTGTTAAACTACAAAGAAAATTATCTAATATTTCAAGTTTAGGTTCTCCACTCGTTTCTGCGATTTTAAATGTTAGTTTGGTGCTAATGATTTATATGGCGGGCATCAGTATTAACATTGGTGATATGACACAAGGTCAAGTCATTTCAATGATTAACTATACAACGAACCTTATTTTATCAGTATTAGGTATCTTTAACTTAATGTTACTTTATGCACGTACAATTACTGCAAACGCAAGAATTCGTGCAGTTTTAACATTAGAAAACAAAGAAAATAGTAATGAACTATTAAAAGACAAAATAAAAGAAATTGAATTTAAGAACGTAAGTTATCATTATCCAGATCAAAGTGATTTTTTAAAGAATGTAAGTTTTACTGTTAAAGAAAATGAAATTATTGGAATTTTAGGTTTAACAGGGTCTGGTAAATCAACAATTCTAAAATTAGTTAACCGATTAATTGAACCAGTAGATGGAACAGTTTTATTTAACAGAATTGATTATAAGAATTATTCAAAAGAAAGTATTAAAGAAAAAGTTGGGTTTATTGATCAAAAAAATATGTTACTCATGGGGACTGTCAGAAGTAATTTAAGCATGAATAAAACATATAAAGATGAAGCCTTAATGGAGGCATTAAAGTTAGCCGCATTTGAACTTCCACAAAGCGAGTTAGATAGAGAAGTTTTAAAGGATGGTGCTAACTTCTCAGGTGGTCAACGCCAACGCTTAAATATTGCTAGAGCTTTAATTAGAAAACCAGATGTAATTATTATGGATGATAGTTTAGCATCTTTAGATAATCATACACAAAACACAATCAAAAACAATGTAAAAAAATTAGCACAAAAGCCAATTATCTTTATTGCTGCATCACGTTTAAATACATTAGCTATTGCCGACCGTATCATGGTTGTCAAGAATGGCTTAGTTGAAGCAATAGGTACAATGGAAGAACTAAAAGAAACATCTAATACATTCAACAAAATTTATCAAAGCCAAGTTGAAATTGCGGAGGTGAAATAATGTTTGAATTTTTAAAATTAACCACTTACGCAGAAGGCGCTAAAAAATATTTATTAATTAATATCATAACGGCTTTTATTGGTAACATTTCTACATTACTCGCCCCATTATTTGTTGGGTTTGCGGTTGAATATATGATTGGAAAAGATCAAGTTAATCTTGATTTAGTTTTAAGAAACTTAATTGTTGCAGGTATTTTATATGCAGTAGGATCTTTCTTATTATGGTTATCAAATAAGAGTAGCTATTTATATACGATTCATATCGTGTCTAATTACCGTGCAAAAGTAATGGAAGATGTTCAAAAAGCAAAATATAGTAAGATTAATGGGCTTCAATCGGGCGATATGATGATGAAGATGAGTTTACAAATGGATATGATTTATGATGCCATTTCATACTTCTTTATTTATTTCGTTCCTGGTATTGTAACAATTATCTTTACGTTAGGTATGCTAATTTATTTAAACTATTTATTCGCTATTGTAGTTGTAGTGATGGTTCCTGTAATGTTTATGTATACCAAGTATTCAACACGAGGAGTTGCCAAATACTTTAAAGAAACGCAACGTTTATCAGGAAATTTATCTAAACAAGCAGATGAGGCATTTTCAAATCATACCTTAATTTCAAACTATAATTACGAAGAAGAAATTAAGAGAAAATTCAAAAAAGAACAAACAGAATATTATGATGTTTTAAATAAAAGTTATTTCCTATCGAGTATTAATAACCCAACATTCAGATTAATTTCTAACACAAGTTATTTATTATTAGGTATTTTATTTGCGGTCTTAAACTTTAATAACGTCATTGTTCAAGTTGGTACATTCTCATCTATTTTAGTTTATGGTACAATGTTTTATCGACCTGTAAATGACTTATCTAATTACACATCACAATTTATTTTAGCTTCAACAGCGTATAGAAAAATTGATGAAGTTGTTAGAGAGTTAGAGCGTGATACAGATGGTAAAGAAGCGTTAAATAAACAGCTTGATGGAGAAATTGAGTTTAGGAATGTTGACTTTAGTTACCGAGAAAACCAAAATTTAATTAAAAATTTCAACTTATCAGTTAAAAAAGGTATGAAGGTTGGAATTGTTGGTAAAACAGGTGCAGGAAAATCAACCATCATTAACCTTTTAATGCGATTCTACAGGGTAAATAAAGGTGAAATCCTTTTAGATGGTTACGATATCAATACACTTAAGAAAAATAGTTTTAGACGCCAATACGGGCTTATTTTGCAAGAGCCTTGGTTATTTAATGGAACATTATTTGAAAATATAAGTTATGGAAAAAAAGATGCAAGTTATGAAGAAGTTGTAGCTGCTGCTAAACTTGCAGGATGTCATGATTTCATTTCAAAATTAAAAGATGGATATAATACACAATATGAAGAAAAAGGTGTAATTTCTGTAGGACAAAAACAATTAATCACAATTGCTAGAGCAATTTTAATGAATCCATCAGTTGTTATTTTAGATGAGGCAACATCTCATATTGACTCTGTAATGGAAAAGCAAATTTCAGATGCCTTTAAGGAATTAATGAAGGGGAAAACAACATTTATGATTGCTCACCGACTACAAACCATCATGGATTCTGATGTCATTATCGTCATGAATGATGGTAAAATAGTAGAGCAAGGCACTCATGAATCATTGATGAGTCTAAATGGTTATTACCACTCATTATTTAACGCGCAATTTAACGAAGGAGAATCACATGTTTGATCGATTAAAAGTTATTAAAGAAACATATGAAAAAATTCAAGAAAAGTTACAATCCGGCATTACCGATGTAAAAGAAATTACAAAGTTAATGAAAGAATCTAGATCATTAGAAGAAACAGTTGAAACTTATGATAATTATCTTGAGGCTGAAAAACAATTAAATGATATTAAAGAGATTTTAGAAATCGAAGAAGACCAAACGTTTATTGAAGCAGCAAAACAAGAAGCAAAAGAATTAACAGCTAAACTTGAAGAATTAGAAGCCAAATTAAAGATATTATTATTACCAAAAGACCCGAATGATGATAAAGACGTTATCATGGAAATTAAAGGTGCTGCTGGTGGTGATGAAGGTAACATCTTTGCTGGTGATTTATTTAGAATGTATTCAAAATTAGCTGAAGCAAAAGGTTGGAAGATTTCACTATTAAACGTTTCACACGGTGCAATGGGAGGGTTTGCCTCAATCGAATTTTCAGTATCAGGTGATTCAGTATATTCTTATTTAAAGTATGAATCAGGTGTACATCGTGTTCAACGTGTACCGGCAACCGAATCACAAGGTAGAGTACATACATCAACAGCAGTTGTATTAGCAATTCCTGAACAAGATGAAATTGAATATGATGTTAAATGGGAAGATATTAGATTTGATACATTCCAATCAAGTGGAGCAGGGGGGCAATCAGTTAATACGACTTACTCAGCTGTACGTTTAACACACATTCCAACTGGAATTGTGGTATCTTCTCAAGAAGAACGAAGCCAACATGAAAATAAAGACCGTGCATATAAATTATTAGTGGCTAGAATTTACGATAAGTTCTTACAAGAACAAATGGAAAAAGAAGGCGCAAATAGAAAAGCATTAGCTGGGCGTGGAGATCGTAGTGAAAAGATTAGAACATATAACTACCCACAAAACCGTGTGACTGACCATAGAATTGGGTTAACATTAAATAGACTAGATGTGATTATGGAAGGGAGAATTGACTTAATTATTGATCCATTAATTAATGAATATCAAAAACGTCAATTACAAGGAGAAGAAATTTGAAATTAGAAAAAGTAATTCAAACTTATGAGAAGTTAGCAATCGAAAATAATAAAGAACCAGAATCAATTAAATGGTTAATTATGGAGCTTTCTTTCTATACACCTTCTCAATTTTATTTAAACTTAAAAACTGAGATGAATGAATCATTCATCCAAATGGTTGATGAAGCAGCCAGAAAATATATCTTCGAATCAATCCCTGTTCAACATATTTTAGGATTCTCATATTTCTATGGCTATAAGTTTAAAGTGAACAATGATGTTTTAATTCCAAGAAGAGAAACTGAAGAATTAGTTGAGGAAGTTCTATCAATTTATGATGAATATTTTGAAGGAAATGAAGTTGATGTCTTGGATTTAGGAACTGGAAGTGGATGTATTTCAGTAACGTTATCATTAGAAGAACCTAACATGAATGTAACAGCATCAGATATTTCTGAAGATGCATTAAAAGTAGCATTAGCAAATAATGATGAATTAGGTGCTAAAGTGAATTTTAAAGTTTCAAACTGGTTTGACCAAATTGATGGTAAATTTGATATTATTGTTGCAAATCCTCCATATATTCCCGATCATGAAGCAGTACAAGATATCGTTGAAAAAGAACCAAGTATTGCATTATTTGGTGGTTTAGATGGTTTAAATCCATATGAAATTATCCTTTCATGCGCAAGCAAATATTTAAAAGATAAAGCACTTATTGCATTTGAACATGGATATACGCAAAGTGAAGCAATCAAAGCAATTGCACTTAAGTATTTCCCAAATGCTACGATTAGACAAAAGAAAGATATGCAAGGCAAAGACCGCATGACTTTTGTAGGACTAAACGGCGTCTTAAAATAAGCAAAAGTACATAATAAGTTCATTAGTTATCAATTATAGTGATACAAGTTGTGAAAAATTACGTATTGATTAATTTTATGTAAATAAAACCAAAAAAACTCTACATATTACGTGGAGTTTTTTTATTATTGTGATAAAATAAAAAAGGTTTAAAAAAGGATGATGAAAAATGGAAATTAGAAATGTCGCAATTATTGCACACGTAGACCATGGTAAAACCACTTTGGTCGATAAGTTATTACAACAATCAGAAACATTCAGAGCAAATCAAGCAATGCAAGAACGTTCAATGGATAGCAATGATATTGAACGTGAACGTGGAATCACTATTTTAGCGAAAGCAACTTCAATTATTTATGGTGATTATAGAATCAACATCATGGATACTCCAGGTCACGCTGACTTTGGTGGTGAAGTTGAACGTATTATGAAATTAGTAGATGGCGTTTTACTATTAGTCGATGCAAAAGATGGGGTTATGCCTCAAACAAAATTCGTTTTAAGAAAAGCTTTAGAGTCAAACTTAAAACCTATTGTTGTAATCAACAAAATTGATAGACCATTTGCTGATCCAAAGAAAACAATCAATCAAGTATTTGATTTATTCATTGACTTAGGCGCAACAGAAGAACAATTAGAATTCCCTGTTATTTATGCTTCAGGGTTATTAGGTGTTTCTTCATTTACAGAAGATGTATCTAACGCTAAGAATATGAAACCATTACTTGATACAATTGTAAATCATGTACCTAAACCAAATGTTACTGTTGATGGACCATTACAATTCCAACCAGCATTAGTTGACTATAACGAATTCGTTGGTAGAATGGGTATTGGTAAAGTATTTAGAGGAACAATGAAGGTAAACTCATTTGTTTCTGTAGTAAGAGCAGACGGTAAGATTCAACAATTTAGAATTCAAAAGTTATTTAGATATAGTGGATTAACAAAAATTGAAGTCGATGAAGCATACGCTGGAGATATCGTAGCGATTGCTGGTTTATCTGATATTCAAGTTGGTGATACAGTTTGTGAAGTTGGTAAAGAAGAAGCATTACCATTATTACATATTGATGAACCAACAGTTCAAATGTTATTCTTAACAAACAATTCACCATTCTCAGGTAAAGAAGGTAAGTTTGTTACAGCATCAAAAATTGATGAAAGATTATTCAAAGAAGTTCAAAAAGACGTTTCATTAAAAGTTGAAAGATCTGCTGGTGCTGAATCATGGATGGTTTCAGGCCGTGGGGAATTACACTTAGGTATTTTAATTGAATCAATGAGAAGAGAAGGATTTGAATTCCAAGTTTCTCGTCCACAAGTAATTTTAAAAGAAATTGATGGTGTGATGCATGAACCATATGAAGAAGTTCAAGTCGATGTTCCAAATGATTATGTAGGGTCTGTAATGGAAATTCTTGGTAACCGTCGTGGCGATGTTATCTCTATGGACCAAGGCCAAACAGAAACAAGATTAATCTATCATATGCCATCACGTGGTATTATTGGATTAATGACTCAATTCTTAACTGCAACGAAAGGTTATGGTGTGTTATCACACATCTTCTTAGACTTCCGTCCAGTAATTAATGTGCCAGTTGGTAATAGACAAAATGGTGCCTTAATTTCAATGAGCCAAGGTATGACAACTGCATATGCAATTGGTCACTTAGAAGATCGTGGTATGTTCTTCTTAGAACCAAGAGTAGATGTTTATGAAGGTATGATTGTTGGTATCCACAACAAAGATAACGATTTAGTAGTAAATGTTGTTGAAGAAAAGAAACTAACTAACATGCGTTCGGCAGGTAAAGATTCTACAGTTGTATTAAAACGTCCTTTAGAAATGAGTTTAGAAGCTTGTATGGATTTCATTAATGATGATGAGTTAATTGAAATTACTCCAAAATCAATTAGATTAAGAAAGAAATACTTAACTGCAGCTGAAAGAAAACGTCAGTATGTTAAAGAAATGAAGGGCTAAAAAATAATTTTTTAGCCTTTTTCTTATGTTATAATATCTTTGAAAGGAATGTGATGATTATGAAAATAGGTTTAGGTGCAGATCATGCAGGATTTAATCTAAAAGCAGATCTAATAAAACATTTAGAAAATAAAGGATATGAAGTAGTCGATTATGGGACAAACTCAGTCGATAGAGTCGATTATCCTGATTATGGTAAAAAGGTTGGCGAAAATGTTGCTAAACACGAAGTCGACTTAGGTATCTTAATTTGCGGAACTGGTATTGGTATGAGTATCGCAGCAAACAAAGTAAAAGGTGTTAGAGCAGCATTAATTTATGATGAATTAACTGCAAGATTAGCCAAAGAGCATAATCATGCAAACGTAATTGCTATCGGTGAAAGAACAACTGACACTGAAAAAGCAAAACTTCTTGTCGACACTTTTTTAAATGCACATGAAGAATCAAGACACAATATAAGAATCGAAAAAATAGCAAAAATTGAAGAAGAGGAATAAGAATATGCCCAAAGTAACCGTTTTGAAACACCCTTTAATTGAACACAAAATGTCAATTATCCGTGATAAAAATACATCTACGAAAAGTTTTAGAGAGAATGTTTCAGAAGTTGGGGCATTAATCACCTATGAACTTACTAAAGATTTAGAACTTCAAGCGAAAGAAATTGAAACACCAGTAACAAAAACAACTGTATATGAATTAAAAAAACCTGTAGTGATTGTACCAATCTTACGTGCAGGTTTAGGTATGGTTGATGGTATTCATGATATGATTCCAAGTGCAAAGGTAGGTCATATTGGCTTATACCGCAATGAAGAAACATTAGAGCCAATCACTTACTATGCTAAATTTCCACAAGAAATTAAAAATGGTTGTGTGATTGTTATTGATCCAATGTTAGCAACTGGTGGTTCAGCAAGCGCTGCAATCACTAAATTAAAAGAAGCAGGAGCAACTGATGTTCGTTATGTGGGTTTAGTAGGCTGTCCTGAAGGAGTTGAAAGACTTCAAAATGATCACCCAGATGTGCCAATTTACTTAGCAGCATTGGATGAAAGATTAAATGAAAAAGGCTATATCGTCCCAGGACTTGGTGACTGTGGAGATAGATTATTCGGTACAAAATAATGACTGACCTAGTCAAATATATTCTCTTTTGGTGTATCTTTGCAGGAAGTTTTGTCGTAACTTTCAGAATACTTCAAGCACTTGAAATAGAAAAGTATTTTAAAAAATACCGCAAGATGGAAATACATTCAGCGTATTTCATCATTACGGTATTAGTTAGTTATGCACTAGGTAAATTTTTACTAGATATTATTGAATTATTTCCAGGGAACTAAGATTTCTTTAGTTCCTTGGTTTTTTATTTTTTTAAATAAATATTCGTATGTCTTTAATAATTCTTCGCCACTGATAAATTGTAAATCATAGTTTACATCAGTTAAAAATTCTTTATTCACGATGTAGTCTTTAAATAATGTATCAATTAAATTTATTTTTTCATAAGAAAATGTAACTTGATAATTTTTAGTTGTTTCCTGTTTTAGGATAGAGGCAATTTGTAAAGCTTCTTTAGTTGCACGAGCATATGCGCGAATAAGTCCGCCAGCGCCTAATTTAATGCCACCAAAATAACGAATCACACATGCAAATACATTTTTTAGTTGATGCGCATTAAGGATTTCTAAGATAGGAACACCAGCTGTACCACTTGGTTCGCCATCATCGTTTGATCCTTGAGTATTTTCAAAAACATAGGCAGTACAGTAATGTGTTGCCTTTGGATATTGTTTTTTTATATCTTTTAATATTTGAGGAATTTCATCAGGAGATGTAATAGGTGTAATAACACCTATGAACTCTGATTTTTCGATTATTATTGTATTTGTAACAGGATTCTTAAGAAAAAACATATGATCACCGAAAATAAGTATAACATATTTTGATTTACTCTTTTAGGTTTTCATATAATTTGATATAATTAATTAGGATAAAAGGAGATATTTCGATGAAAGTTAAAGTGGCATCTACATCAACATCTTGTCTAGATTATTATGACAAGCCTCATGATATTGACATAATTAGAATCAAATTATTAGATGGTGACAAAGAATTATTAGATGGTAAAGATGTAAAAGCTAATGAATTCTTTGCAAGGCTAAGAAATGAACCAACTTGGGTTCCAAAAACATCTCAACCTGCTATTGGAGAGATTGTTTCATATATGGAATCTTTAGTTGAAGCTGGATATGAAGAATTATTTGTAACTACAATTTCCAAAGAATTATCAGGAACATTCAATAGCATTAGGCAAGCTGCACTCATGGTAGAGGATAAATTAAAGGTTACTGTATTTGATACAAAAACTGTTTGTTTCTCTGAAGGTTATATCGCATTAACTGCAGACCGTTTATTCAAAGAAGGTAAGACAACACCTGAGGTTATTAAGCATTTAGAATTTATGAGAGATAACAATACCATTTTATTTGCAGTTGATGATTTAACTCATTTAGTAAATAATGGGCGTTTAACTGGTGCAAAAGCATTTTTTGGTAAACTTTTAAAAGTTAAACCAGTATTACAGGTAACAAATGAAGGTAAGATTGTTTCAATAGATAAAACAAGAAACATTAAATCTGCCTTAAAATCAGTTGTTGATTACGTAAAAACATATACTGAAGGTAAAAAGTTTTATGCACATATTGTATATGCGGGTAATCCAACATTAAAACAATACTTTGAAGAAATATTAGAAGAAGAACTTGGAATTAAAGGTTTACATGAAGCACCATCTACACCTGTTGTTGGTGCACACATTGGACCTGACGTTGTAGGTATCGGAGTTTTCTTAGAAAATTAAAGAATTAGAGGAATTAAAAATGAGTAGTCTATTTACAGCAAAGAAGTTAATCAAAGATTTAAAAAGAAACGGACATGAAGCGTTCTTGGTTGGCGGTGTTGTTAGAGACTTCTTAATGAAATCAAAATTTAATGACATTGACATTACAACAAAAGCAAAACCTTTTGAAGTGATGAAACTTTATAAAACAGCTCCAACTGGATTAAAATATGGAAGTGTAACTGTTTTATATGACAATGAAAAATTTGAAGTTACAACTTATAGATTAGATGGACCTACTTCGGACTTTAGACATCCAGATTCAGTAATCTATTCTGAAGATGTTAAAGACGATGTATTAAGAAGAGACTTTACAATCAATGGTATTTTAATGGATGAGTTCCAAAATATTTATGATTATGTTGATGGACAAAAAGACATCGAAGCCAAATTAATTCGTGCAATTGGTGATCCAACTACACGTTTTAATGAAGATGCATTAAGAATGTTAAGAGCAATTTATTTCCAATCAAAATTAGGATTTGAAATTGAAGAACAAACAAAAGAGGCAATTAAAAATAATACGCATTCAATTACTGAATTAGCTATGGAAAGAGTTCATCAAGAATTAATAAAGATTCTTAAGGGTGAATACGCAATTAAAGCATTAAATTCAATGGTTGAGTTAGGATTAGATAAAGTATTACCAGGATTAGAAAAAGGCATTCAATACGTTGCTACGCTTGATAAAATGCCATTTGTTGATACATTCTTTACATTATCATTCGCATTAAACAATGGTGTTGTCCCATCTAAGTGGACATTCTCAAATGTACATAGAAATAAATATCAAAAAGCAAGTGAATTAGCTAATAAAGTTCATGGTATGCCAGATGATAAAACACTATATACATATGGATTAGAAATTTCATTATTAGCAAATAAAGCAAACTTCTTCTTAGGTAGATCTAAACATTTAGAAAAGAAAATTCAAGAAGTATATGATAATTTACCTGTTAAGAGCGAATTAGATTTAGCTTTAACAAGTCATGAAATTATGAAGTTTTTAAATAAGAAACAAGGTGTTTGGTTAGGTAACTTAAGAAAACAAATGATTGAAGATGTTTTATTAAAGAATGTTAACAACACAAAAGAAGATTTATATAAATATCTTCAAGATAAGAAGGTGAATTAAAGATGCAACAAAATAAAGTTTTAGGAAAAGTTGACTCTATTAATAAAGGTGCCAATTATGCCAATACTTCACTTATCTTAGAAGACAAGTCTAGATTAAATGTTAAATTGGATCAAGTAGATGATTCAATCCTACAAGTTGGTAAAATTTATGAATTTGAACTAGAAACTTATTTAAGAGAAGAAGTTACAAATTATCGCGCATTAGCTATCCGCCCAATTGAAGACTTAGGGCTAGATAGTGACACGTTTAATAATATTCAATCAAATTTTTATGATTTCGCTCCATTACCATTATCAGTAATGAAGAAAGAAATTGAAGTGTTCTTAAATAAAATTGAAAATAAAGTTTTATTTGAAGTAACCAATAATATTTATAGAAAATATCAAAATGTATTCTATACACATCCAGCAGCAACTAAATTCCATCATGCATATGTTGGAGGATTAGCATATCATACGTTAACCATGCTAAAGATGATTGAGCCTCTGGTAAATATCTATTCATATTTAAATAAAGATTTACTTTATGCGGCAACACTTTTACATGATATTTCAAAAATCAATGAAATGACTGGTGTAGATGGTGAATATACAACTGAAGGTTTATTATTAGGTCATTTAGTGATGGGGTCAATTGAAATTGAGAAAGCAGCTTTAGTACTTGGTTATCAAGATACTGAAGAAGTGATGTTATTAAAGCACTTAATGATTGCTCATCATGGACAATTAACATTCGGATCACCTAAGAAACCTCAAACTGGTGAAGCATTATTATTATGGTTTATTGATACAATGGATTCTAAGTTTACAGAATTAGGTAATGAACTAGATAAAGTTAAACCAGGTGAATTTACACAAGCAATTGGCGTGTTAGATAAAATGCGTTTCTACAAACCAAAAATATAAGATTAAAGATGATAAGCAGATGAAAATCTGCTTTTTATTTTTTGATGAATTGTCAATTCAAGTGCGACACTTTATACTATTTAAAATTCATACATCACTTCTAATGGTGTTTTATATCCTAAACATTTTCGTGGTCTATTATTCATAAGGTTTAATATACTGCTTAATTCATTATTATTTGTTAAAGATAAATCCATACCTTTTGGATAAAACTCTCTTAATAATCCATTTGTATTTTCATTACTTCCTTTTTGCCACGCACAGTATGGGTCAGCGAAGTATACGTCACAATTCAATTTTTCTTCAATTTCTTTATAACCAGAAAATTCTTTACCTCGATCACAGGTTATAGTTTTAACGTAATCTTCAGGATACTCAGATAACATTTCAATAATTGCACTGCTAACATTTTCATGCGTATGATCAGGAACCAGTTTCGCTATATAAATACGAGATTTTCTTTCAAGTAATGTTACGAAACAGAACCTACTCTTCCTTGTATGACCAAATCTTCCAGACTCTACAGTGTCAGCTTCCCAATGACCTATTATATTTCGTTTATGGACTTCTTTAGGTTTTTTTTATGGTTTTTCCAATATTAAATCTGCCTCTAGTCTCTTGAGGACGTTTAAATTTACCTTTTCTTCTAAGTTTACTCATATCTCCATCAATGATTATAGATTCATGAATCCATCGGTATATTGTAGAAAATGAAGGACATCCTTTGACCCTATCTTTTTCTCTTTTTGCTATTTGTTCTGGTGACCATCTTTCTCTTAACTTTATTTCTATATATGTTTTAATTTCTTTAGTAATCATTTTAGGTCTGTGACTTTTTTTGCGTCTAAATTTATATTTGTTTTGTGCACTAGTTGGTTGATATTTACTACTGTTTTGATAACTGTTTCTTTTGAGTTCTCTTGAAATCGTTGATGGATTTCTTTTTAATGCTCTTGCTATTTCACGAATTTTCATTCCCATTTGCTTAAATTGAAATATACATGCTCGCTCTTCTATGGTAAGATGATGATAGTTCATAGTTTCTCCTTATTTTGTTTGTTTGGTCACTTACATTATAAGAGATTCTATGAACCTTTTTTATTTTATACAGTGTTGCACTTGTTATACTAATCTATCTTTTTAAAATAAAGCAATAAAAAAGAGTTACTGTGTAAGTAACTCTTTTTTGTTTATTGATTAATTTAGATAAATTATTTTAATACATCAAACCATGAACCGTATACGTTAGCATACTCTTCATTGATAGCTGCTTCATAAACATGTTTGATTGATGCGTTAGCGGCATCTTCTAATACTGAATCTGAGAAGAATGAGTAGTTGAAGAATTGGTTGTAGTTAGCTTGACGTAATGCTGTTAATTGAGCATCTAATGAAGCATTTCCTGTTCCAATTGAATTACCGAATAAGTAGTTGAATGCAATTTCTAATTGTGAATATGATGAATCATATTGAGACTTAACTGCAGCGAAGTACTTGTTATAAGCTGATTGAACTGAAGTAGGTAATGTGATTACGTCTCCTTCGAATTCTTTAGATTCTTCGATGAAGATTAAGATTTGTTCCCAAGTTAAGTCATCAGTATCATTTAATGCTGATAATTTCTTACCTGAAACGAATGGATTAGCGATTGTTGAATCGTAAGTTGATTCATTTCCTGATGCAACTTCAACTTTAGCTGATAATTCTGTTGTGTATCCTGTAACAAGGATCATGTGCCATCCGAATGAAGAACGAGTTCTTTCAACTGAATAAGCAGCATCAGCAACTTGAGTATCAGAAGCAGTTAAATCTGGTGCAAATAATGGTAATAATTCAGCTGGTTTATCAATTTCATTTTCGATGATTTCAGTCTTGATATGTTGACCTAAAGCCATAGCATAATCGAAGAAGTCTACATCTAAACTTGATTGTTGACCAGGGAAGTTTGTAGCATTTGAAATTGTACCTAATGATTCTTGTTTAACTTTTAATCCTAAACGTTTGAATACACCGAACACATCTGAGTCTTTAGCGTGTTTGATGAAGTCATAGATTTCTTGTGGTGTAGCACCAGCGATGAAGTCTAAGTATTCTTGTTCAGTTTGGAATTTAGAGAATCTAGTTGAGTTATTGTAAGCAGTAGCTACAGTTTGTAAACCAGTCTTTAAGTTTGCACTTTGTTTAGCACGTGAAGATAAGATTGAGATTAACTCTGCAACAACTTCTTCAAACTCAGCTAATGTAGTGATTCCATCAAAGTTTTGTTGAGCGATTAACTCATCAGTTGGTTTATCTGGAGTACCATCTTGGTTGAAGTCAACATACACTAATAAGTGATCAGCAGTAATTTCGATTTGGTTATCGCGTTGTTTCTTAGCTAATTCAGCGAATTTAGCATAGATATTATTTGCTACTGTTTCATCTCCATAATGAGCTGTTAAATCTTCTTCAAATAATTCACGTAATTTAGATTGAACATACATCTTATCGATAGCATCTTCAGTTACGCTCTTACCATCGTGAGCATAAGCACCAACTGCTAATAATAAGAATTTGTCAACTCCGATTGAAGCTGGGAATCCGTTTGAAGCGAATCCGCCTGATTGGAATGATTTAAGAATTGATTCTAAGTTTTCTCTGTAAGACTTCATTTCTTTATCAGTGATTTGAGCACCGTAGTCTTTACGTAATTTCTTCATTAAGATGTTATCTAAAGCAGTTGATAATCCTAAAGTCTTAGTAACTTCTGCGAAGTAGTCATCAACTTTAATTTCTTTATCTCCAACTTTAGCTAAGACTTCATTATTTAAGAAACCTTTAGAACCATTGTATTCTTTAGTGTTAGCATAGAATTCTCTTAAGATTGGATCATAGATGTTAATCTTAATATCTTCATATTTTTCATTAACTTTAGTAGTTACATATGATGAAGTTAATCTAGCTTTAACTAATTTTTCTAATGCTTTAGTTCTTTGAGATTGAGCATTATCATTGTCTTGGAATTTGATATCTAATGAATCAGTTTCGTCTAATACATCTTTATCTGATTCGCGTTCATCATTTAATAAATAAACTAAATATTGGTTGTTGTTGTAAGTTTGAACTTGACGTGAGTAAGGACGTCCGTAAGTTTTACCATCAGCATTTGGACCACTAATAGTTTCATAGTACATTGATTCTTTATCTAAACCATATACGTATGATCTTAAAGCTGTGTTTGATGATAATACTATATCAGTGAATTTCTTAGTGAAATCTTTTTCTAAGTCAGTTCTAAAAGCAGTACCTGTAGCTAAATCAGAGATGTTAGCTGGGTTGTAGTTAGTACCGTTTAAGTAGTCATAGATTTCTAAGAATACTGATAATACTTCGTTGTTATCTTTAGAATCGTCTAAAGCAACATCTATGCCATTGATAGAGTAGTTAGAATAGTAAGTTGCAAAATCAGCTGAATCATAAGCGATTGGAGTTAATGTTGCAATATCTAATCCTAATTTGTTTGCTAATACATCTTTAGCTTTAGCAATTGGTGTGCTTCCAGTTGTATCTGTATTAGATTTGATTTGATCGATGATAGCTTGGTCAGCAATATTTGGAATTCTGAACCATTCTCCACGAGCGTTTGATTTGATAGCAAATTTATAACGAGCTAATTCACCTTCAGCAACTGAATCAAATGAAATGATTACTGCTGAAACGTTGTATTTACCAGCGATTGAGTTTCTGTACTCTGTAACGATGTTTGCTTCTGAAATGTATACTGATGAATCTTCGTCTGCTAATTCACCTGTTAATTCCCCGTTTTCAAAATCCCCTAGAACTTGTTTTGCGTAAACTTTTTTCTTAACAGCTAGAGTGTATTGTTTAATTAAGGAATCGATGACAGCATCAAATGTTGAATTTGCAGTCTTATCAACATATCCGAATACGAAATCAGCTGTTTCGTCGAAATCAGCAGCGTTCGCTCTTGTGATTACACTTTCAATAACTGTATCTAGGAAGTTAATAAGTCCAACTTTATTAATTCCAGGATTTGAGATAGCAAATGAATCAGCAAATGACAAGATAGCTTGAGAAATCATTCTATCGCTGTATGAGCTAATTTGTTTTGCAGTGATGGTTGCAGATGAGAAAAGTGCTGTATTGATTTCCTGTTCAAATGCTGAAACCTCAAAATCGGATAAATTTGAAGCGTTAATAGTAACGTCTTCGAAGACTAATTCGTCAATGTAAGTAACTAATCTACTAACAGATGAAACTCGTAATTGATCGTAAAGTTCTTTTTCAGTAACTGTGTATCCATTTGTTGTTAAATATGCGTTGTCACTAATTGACCCATAAGGTGTACCTGATTGACCCTTACATGCGACAAGCGTTAGCGAAAAAGCTGCTACTAAAAGTAATAATGCAATCTTTTTAGCTGAGAATAACGTTTTTAATATTTTCATGTATGCTTTCACTCCTTAAATGTGATTAAAAAATACAGCAAATATAATATAGCATTTTTTACATATTATTGCAACCGTTTTTTGCTTTTCATGATATTTATATCATCTTGTTTTCCTACATATCTTAGTCCACTTAACTGTGATACAATAAATGTAGGTGATTAAATGGAAATATTTGTATTAGCATCTGGGTCTAAAGGAAACATGACATATGTGAAAGAAAATAACTTCACTTTTTTTATAGATGCAGGCATAACTTACAGTAAGATGGTTGCTAAAATGAAAGCTTATGGAGAAGATGAGCAAAATGTTCATACTTTATTTTTAACTCATGAGCATCAGGACCATATAGCAGGATTAAAAACGTTACTTAAACAAGGTCAAATTAAAGAGGTATTTTTAACAAAAGGAACGTATCAAGCGCTTTCAAATGAGATTAAAGAACTACTTCCTCAAATATATATAATTAAGGCAGATGAGGATTTTTTTGTTAAAGATATGAAGGTCACACCAATTATGTTATCTCATGATGCGTTTGAACCAGTAGGGTTTATATTTATTAATAAAGAGCAAAAGAAGGTTGTTTTATTAACTGATACAGGATATGTTGATCAAAGTTATATTGAACCAATCAGTGATGCAGACCTTTATATTTTGGAGTCCAATCATGACCCTAAAAAACTCTTAAATTCATCACGACCTTTTTCTCTAAAACAACGAATTTTAGGCGTAACCGGACACCTTTCAAATGATGATGCAGCAAGTATAATTAACAAAGCTGTGAAATCCAAAAAAGCCGTCTGGATAGTGGCTCATATTTCAGATGATTGCAACGATATTTTTGATATTGAAAAGGCAATTGTTGAACACATTGATGATCCATTAAAAATTGAGGTTTTATATGCTTCACAAGAATCATTAGCAGGTATAAAAATATGAAAATTAAAGTTATTGGAGTAGGAAAAATTAAACAAAAAGAGCTATTGAGTTTAATTGATGATTACACAAAGCAAATTAAAGATATTTCAATTATTGAAATCCCTGATGAAAAAGATAGTAATGGTATGGAGAAAGAAGGTAAACAAATTCTTTCTAAACTAGATAATGAAGATTACGTGATTGCACTTGCAATCGAAGGTAAACAATTAGACAGTGTTGGTTTTTCTGAACTATTAGATAAAGTTCAAACCTTTCATTCATCATCAATTGCTTTTATTATAGGTGGCTCTTATGGATTATCAGACCAAGTCAAACAAAGAGCTAACTTTCTATTAAGTTTTTCAAAAATGACTTTTCCACATCAACTGATGCGTTTAATGCTTGTTGAACAAATATATAGAGCACTTGCAATACTGAAAAATCACCCATATCACAAATAAGGATTTAGACATGACAATATTTTTTGATTTTAATGGAACAATTATTGATGATTTAGAACTAACATTCAATCTTTTAAATCAAATGTTAGTAGAAGAAGGACATCAAACAGTTACACTTGAACGATATTTAGATATTTTTGATTTCCCAATCAAAGATTATTATATTAAAGCGGGATTTGATTTTAAAAAATCAAGTTTTGAAGAATTAGCGGTTAGATTTATCAATAGATATCAACCTCAAAGTATGCATTTGAAACTACACGAAGGTCTTATACAAACGGTGTTAGATTTGAAGAAGGAAGGACATCGTGTTGTTGTCCTATCAGCGTCAAAATATAATAATCTATTAGAACAAATGAAACATTATCAAATTGATACACTATTTGATGATATTTTAGGCATTAATGATATTTATGCAAATTCAAAGGTTGAATTAGCAAAAAAATATGTGGAAGAAAATAAATTAGTTAGCGATGAAATATTTGTTGTTGGTGATACACTTCATGATAATGAAGTTGCTACAGCCTTAAACGGAAAAATGATATACTATAGTAAAGGGCATCAAGCTCGCCACCGTTTCAAAGACGGTATTATCATTGACCATTTTAAAGAACTAAAAAAGGAGATATATAAAAATGGACGATAAAGTAAAAGTAAAAGTTCGCGCAAAAGTAAAGGGCTTCATGCATGGATTCAAAGATTTTATTACTAAAGGTAATGTAGTCGATATGGCTATTGGGGTTATCATTGGTGGTGCATTTGGTAAAATCATTACATCGTTAGTTAATGATATTATCATGCCTCCAATAGGGGTATTATTAGGTGGAGTAGATTTTAAAGATCTTAAAGCATTAATTCACCAAACACCACTATTAGATGATGCAGGTAATCAAATTATTGTTGATGGTGTTGCACAATTTGATAAAGTATATATTCAATATGGAAACTTTATTCAAATTATTTTAGAATTTTTAATTATTGCGTTCGCAATTTATTTTGCACTATTCTTCTTAATTAGAAGAAAACAACTTCAAGAACAATTAGTTGCACAAGAATTAGCGAAAATGGAAGCTGAAAAGACTGAGGCAGAACAAGCAGCCGCAGAAGCTCAAGCGCAAGATGAACCAATTGTTCCTGAAATTCCAGTTGATATTCAATTATTAACTGAAATTAGAGATTTACTAAAAAAAGAAAATAAATAATTGAAGTTTTAAATATATTAGTTGTCTTTTAAAAAATCTTATGTTAGGATATTTATAATCATAAGAAAGTTGGGTATTTCAATGATTAAATTAACATTCTCTTATTATTACTATTATAGACAGTAAAAGGATTTGCAGAAAATGCATTCCTTTTTGTAGTAGTTAAATAAGGAATGTCACCCATACATAGTCAATTATTACTAGACTCCTTAAGGGCACATTACCTTAAGGAGTTTTATTTTTTACAAAGGAGAACAGTAAAATGATTGTACAAATGAAAAAGGATGTAACAGAAAAAGAGGTATCAAATCTTCAAAACTACCTAAAAGAAAAAGGATTTGGTATTAAGGACGCATCAAGTGATGATGTTGTTTTATTTGGTATCTTAGGAGACGTTAAATCTTTAGATATTGATCAAATTAAAGTATTTGCAGGAGTTGAAAATGTAACTAGAATTTCTAGCCCATTTAAACTTGCAAGTAAACACTTCAAGAAAGAACCAACAATTGTCACATTAAAAAATGGTGTTCAAATTGGTGGAGATGAATTTGTCGTAATGGCTGGTCCATGTTCTGTAGAATCTGAAGAACAACTACGCATAATTGCTAAAGCAGTATATGATAGTGGATCTAGAATTTTAAGAGGAGGCGTTTTCAAACCACGTACAAGTCCTTATGCATTCCAAGGATTAGGTATTGAGGGATTAAAATTAATGAGAAAAGTTGCCGATGAACTAGGAATGGCAATTGTTACAGAATTAATGGGTACAGAACATTTAGACGAGTTTGTAAAATATGTTGACATTATCCAAATTGGTGCACGTAACATGCAAAACTTTGATTTATTAAAGGCTGTTGGTAGAACAAACACACCAGTTTTATTAAAACGTGGATTATCAAACACAATTGAAGAATGGTTAATGAGTGCTGAATATATCCTTGCTAGTGGTAATGAAAATGTAATCCTTTGTGAACGTGGCATCAGAACATTTGAAAAATATACAAGAAATACATTAGATATTTCTGCTGTCTTAGCCGTTAGAGAACTATCTCATCTACCAGTTATTATAGACCCTAGTCATGCCGCAGGAAAATGGGAAATGATTGAACAATTATCCCTTGCATCAATGGCTGTTGGAGCAGATGGTTTAATCGTTGAAGTTCATCATGAACCAGAGAAAGCATTGAGTGATGGCGCACAAAGTTTAAAACCAAAAAAGTTTGATGAAATGATGGCTAAACTGGAAAAATTATCTACTGTGTTAGATAAAAAAGTAAAACGATGAAAATATTTGTTGTTGGATTAGGTTTAATGGGAAGTACTTTTGCAGAAAGTCTAATGCGCAAAGGTCACCAGGTTTTTGGTTTTGATAAAGATCAAAAAGTTATTGAAAAGGCAATCAAAGACCAAGTTATTTATGATAGCAATTTAGATTTAATCGATGAAGCTGATTTAATCATGTTATGCTTATACCCAAAACAAAATATAGAGTTTGTTAGAACACATAAAAATCGCTTTAATAAGCAATTAATAACAGATATATCTGGAACAAAGGTGCACATGATTAACGAGATTTTATCAATCTTACCTCATATACGTTATGTTTCAACTCACCCAATGGCGGGTCGTGAAAAAAACGGATATGATAATAGAGATTTAACAATGTTTAAAGATGCAAACTTCTTAATTGTTAAGAATGAAAACTCAACAATGAAAGATATTAAATTAATTGAAGGTCTTGCCAAAGAATTAGCATTTGGTAGAATAACTACTTTAGATCCTAGAGAACACGATCAATTAATTGCACATACTTCACAATTAACACATTTACTGGCAGTTAGTTTAATGTTATCTGATGATTCAGTGCATACAAAAGATGCAACTGGAGATTCATTTAGAGATTTAACTAGAATTGCTAAGATAAATGAAGAAATGTGGTCTGAATTATTTATGGACAATAAAGAAGCGTTAATCGAAGAAACAAATCGTTTTATTAGTGTATTAGAAAATTTAAAAAATATGATTAAACATGAAGATTATAGTCAGTTAAAATCAAACTTGAGAAAATCTAAAGAAAAGAGGATCAGTTTTGATGAATCTAAAAGTAGATAATTATGAAATTATAATAAAAGAAAACTTATTTTTTGATTTTGATAATCAAATTAAAAAAGTATATACAGGCGATAAATTATTTATTGTGACTGATGATAATCTTTTTAAAGTATATGAAGAAAAATTAAAAAATGCATTACATAGTTTTAAGTTAGAATTTGTTGTTATTCCAAGTGGTGAAAATTCTAAATCAATGAAGATATATGAAAAAGTTGTCAGTGAATTGATTAGAAAACATATTAGAAGAAATCAGATGATTGTTGCTTTTGGTGGTGGTGTTGTTGGTGATTTAGCAGGATTTGTTGCAGGTACAGTTTTAAGGGGCGTACCTTTCATCCAAATCCCTACTAGTTTACTTGCAATGGTAGATTCATCAATTGGAGGAAAAGTAGGTATTGATTTACCAGAAGGTAAAAACTTAGTAGGTTTATTTAATAATCCTAAAGTTGTTTTAATTGATCCAAATTTACTTCAAACGCTACCGGTTGATGAATATAGAAACGGATTAGCCGAAGTCATAAAAGCTGGAATCATTGGGGATTATTCAATTCTAGAATACTTAAAGAAACATGACAAATTAACAATAAATGAGATTATTAAATCAATAGAAGTCAAAAGAAAAATTGTTTTAAAAGATCCTTTTGAAAAAAATGAAAGAATGTACTTAAACTTTGGGCATACATTTGGTCATGCAATTGAACGTCATTTTGATTATGCAATTAAACATGGAATTGCAGTAGCCTATGGAATGTTAATAGCGCTTGATGAAGGCGTTAAACGAGGTATTACAAAAAAAGAATTATATGAGGAAATTAAAGCTCTGTTATTAAGATTAAAGTTAGTGAAAGAACCCCTTCTTGTAATGAAAGATTTTGTGTCATACATTGCAAGTGATAAGAAACAGTTAAGCGATGGATTAAGATTTGTTTTCATGAGTGATTATGAAAAGCCAGAAATACATAAAGGAGTGATTTTTGATGCTTGAAATTATACCAAGTAAACTAAATGGGAAAATAAGTATTGTTTCATCTAAATCATTATCACATCGTTATGTGATTGCAGCTGCATTAGCAGAAGGGGAATCCATTATTTCAAATATTCTAGACTCAGATGATTTAGTCGCAACCAAAGAAGCACTTATTGGATTAGGGGCAACAATTGACGGGGAAAAAATAATAGGAACTAAGATAAAGAGAATTAATAAAGTAATAGATGCAAATGAATCAGGATCTACACTAAGATTCTTAATTCCTATTGCGATGCTTCAAGATGAAGTGATTGAATTTAAAGGAAAAGGAAAACTTCCAACACGTCCTTTAAATGTATATAAAGACATGTTCCATCATAAATATTACTTTGTACAAAGAACAAAAAATGAATTACCTTTAGAAGTTAAAGGACCACTTCAAAGTGGAGTTTATATGTTACATGGAAATATTAGTTCACAGTTTATCACAGGATTATTATATGCACTACCACTTGTTAATGGAGATAGTAAAATCATTGTGACAACTGAATTAGAGTCAAAAGGATATGTTGATTTAACTTTAGATGTTTTAAAACAATTTGGTATTGAAATTGAATATAAACAAAATGTTTTTTATATCAAAGGTAATCAAAAATATCTTCCTTTAAAAACTTCTGTTGAAGGAGATTACTCTGGAGCAGCATTCTTTATTGTAGCTGGTTTAATTTCTAATGGTTTAATCTTAAATGGATTAAGAGAAGAGAGTCTTCAAGGAGATAAAGAAATTATTAATTTTGCAAAACAAATGGGTGGTAAACTTAATTTTGTTGATGGAAAATTAGTTGTTGAAAAATCTGATACAAAGGGTATAACAATTGATATCGGTCAAACACCAGATTTAGGGCCAATTTTAATGGTTCTAGGTAGTTTATCAGAAGGTGTTACAACAATTACAAACGCATCTCGTTTAAGAATTAAAGAATCTGATCGTTTAGATGCGATGGTAAAAAATTTAACGAAGTTAGGTGTTAAGATAGAAGTAGATGGTGATACTGCAAAAATCTATGGACAAAAAGAACTTAAAGGCGGTGTAACGGTTGAAACCTTTGGAGACCATAGAATCGCAATGAGTATGGCAGTAGCAGCATTAAGATGTGATTCACCAATCACATTAGATGATGAGAAAGTTGTATCAAAGAGTTATCCAACCTTCTTTGAGGAATTTGTAAGATTAGGCGGCATAACCAAATGAAAGATATAACTGAATTACGTAAGGAAATTGATTTACTAGACAAAAGGTTAGTAGAAATACTAGAAAAAAGATTTAAAGTTGTCAAAGCAATTGGAGAATATAAGAAAATCAACCATCTTCCAATCTTTGATAAAGAAAGAGAAAAATTCGTTTTAGAGTCAAAAAAAGAACTTCTTACCAAAGAGGAAGACTTTGAATATTACAAACGCATTTTTCAGTTGATTATGGATATTTCCAAGGAGATGGAAAAATGAAAAATTTCGCTTTAATTGGTAAAAACATTGGGCATTCAATTTCACCTTTTTTACATCAAGAAATTGCTAGAATCTACAATCTTAAGTTAACTTATCAGATATTAGATTTGCAAACAGGTGGTCAGTTAGAAGAAGTTATTCAAAAACTAAAGAAGAAAGAATTACATGGGGCAAATGTAACGATTCCATATAAAGAAGATATCTTAATTTATTTAGATGATATTACATATGAAGCAAAGCAAATTGGTGCCATTAATACAATCTTTTTGGATAACAAGATAGCTGTTGGAGCAAACACTGATTATAATGGTTTAATTGGTTTAATACGCCATAGTAAAATTCATATAAAAGATAAAAATGTAATCATCTTAGGTACGGGTGGTGCAAGCAAAGCTGCACTTAAAGTATGTAAAGATTTAGGTGCGAATGTAACAATAGTTACGCGCGATAAACAAAATAAGACAATGCATGATAAGATTATTACTTATAATGAATTAGATCCGTTAATATATGATGTTGTGATTAACGCAACCCCAATTGGCATGTTTCCAAATGTTGATGCCTCACCATTAAAAAGCGAATTTGTTAAAGATAAAATTGTCATTGATTTAATCTATAATCCTGTTGAAACAAAAATGATGAAAGAAGCTAAGATTGCAATCGGTGGCATGGATATGTTAATTATTCAAGCAATTCAATCGGAATCATTATGGTTTAAGAAAAAATTAGAAATTACTGATGAAATCATTAGTGAGTTAAGGAGTCTATGTAATGAATACATACGGAACACTTTTTAAAGTAACGCTCTATGGTGAATCACATCAAGATGCAATTGGTGTTGTCATTGATGGGGTAATGCCCGGATTAAAGATCAACTGGGATTTAGTAAACAATGATTTAAAGTTACGTCGTCCTGGTGCTGTTGGAACAACGCCGCGTGTTGAAAAAGATGAGTTAATTGTTACATCCGGTATCTTTAACGGATACGCAACAGGGTCTCCAATTCATGTCATGATTAAAAATGAGAATGTAATTTCTAAAGATTATAGTCATTTGGTTAAACAGCCAAGACCAGGGCATGCGGATTTTGTAGCATCAATTAAATATAGAGGATACCATGATTATCGTGGTGGTGGTAGATTCTCGGGACGTTTAACAACACCACTTGTTGTAGCTGGAGCAATCGCCAAACAAATGTTACCTTTTGAATTTAGTCACAAGTTAGTTCAAGTGGGTAACCTAAAAGATATGTCTAAACTAGATGAATATTTAAGAGAAATTCATGAAAAAGGTGAATCTGTTGGTGGTATAATTGAATTAACAGTTAAAAACATGACAATCGGCATTGGTGAACCAATGTTTGAAAAATTAGAAAGTAAAATTGGTCAAATGTTATTTACAATACCAGCAGTAAAAGGTGTCGAAATCGGCACTGGTTTTGATGGTGTTGAAATGTATGGATCAGAGTTTAATGATGTTTATGAAGACGAAACAGGTAAAACATTGACAAACCATTCTGGTGGTGTTTCAGGTGGCATTTCAAATGGGAACAACTTAGTTGTAAAAGTCTTTGTGAAGCCAACATCAAGTATTGGTAAAAAACAAGAATCATTTAACTTTGAAACAAATAAAAAAGAAACATTTGAGGTTGGTGGAAGACATGATACCGCAATTGTTCGACGCGCAGGTATTGTCTTAGAAAATGCACTTGCTATTGTTTTAGCTGATTTATACTTATGGAGTAAAATATACTAATGATAAAACCAGTTATTCATACAACAATAAAATTAGTTATCGTCGGGGTCATTTCCGGTTTAATCGCATATCTTTTAGGCATCGAAAATTTTATTCTAGTAGGAGTAATCGGTATTCTTTCCGTATCAATTACGAAGAAAGACTCACTTGTTAATGGATTAAAACGATATATTGATGTTTTATTTGCATTAACTTTATCAACTATACTATATTTATTATTCGGTTTTGAGTTACACATTCTAGTTTTATTTATTGCCTTATTCGTTTTTGGTTCTTATGCTACTAAAATTGATGTTGGTTTAGTACCAAGTATCGTTTTAGCAAATCATGTATATGCTTATCAAGGTTTTGATTGGCCATTCTTTATTGATGAAGTATTAATTATTACAATTGGTACAGGTGTTGCCCTTTTAGTTAGTATGTTATATCCACAAGATTGGAATAAGAAAATTAAAGAACAAATTTTAGATGTTGATCAAAAAATTAAAGATTATTTATTTATGTTGAGTATTCTTTTAAATCAAAAAGAAGGAAAAGAAGTTTTCTTTGAACATCACATTTTATTAAACCAAGAGATTACTAAGAAAATTAATGATGCTGAAATTGTAGATAAAAATATCATTTTCCAAAATGATCACAGATATTTAGCATACTTATATATGAGACGTAATCAAGTGAATTATATCAATAATATGTATAAGAGTGCAGCCAAGATTAAGTTCTACCACGAATATCAAAAAATCATTGCTAAATATATTGAAGAACTTATTCAAGATATCGGTGATGAAAATAAAGCAAATTATCAACTAGAAAAACTAAAAAATCTAAGAGATAAATTTAGTAAAGAAGAATTACCTAAGACAAGAACTGAATTTGAAACTCGTGCGATGCTATTTCATATTATTGAAGACTTAGACAGTATGTTAAATGCAAAGAAGTTATTTCATGAAAGATATCCTGATTTTGAAATATAAAAAATAAAATCCTTCATAACGAAGGATTTTTTGTTAAATAAGCTTTAGCTGTATCAAGAGTAATAGTGTTTCGATCAATCATATATTGAATAACTGCTTCAATTTGATCATCTTTCGCCCCTGCAGAAATTGCAATATTTCTCGCATGAAGTCTCATATGACCTTTATTGATTCCGTCAGTTGTAAGGGCATAAATAGCAGCGAAGTTTTGAGCTAAACCTAAACATGCAGCTACTTTCATTAATTCTTTTGCGGATGAAACATTTAAAATTTTTCTTGCAAGTTTCGCTTTAGGTAAAACCCCCATTGAACCACCCACGGTGCCAAGCGCTAGCGGGATTTCAATCGTACCTTTGATCATACCATCAATAACTTCCCACTTAGTGAGTGGTAAGTATTTACCAGTAATAGATGCGTATGCATGTGCACCAGATTCAATTGCACGTGTATCATTACCGGTTGCTAGCATTAATGCAGTAATACCATTCATAATACCTTTATTATGAGTTGCTGCACGGTATGGGTCAATTGAAGCATATAAATAAGCTTGATGGATTGATTCAGCAA
This sequence comes from Acholeplasma hippikon, assembly GCF_900660755.1. Lineage (NCBI taxonomy): Bacteria > Bacillati > Mycoplasmatota > Mollicutes > Acholeplasmatales > Acholeplasmataceae > Acholeplasma > Acholeplasma hippikon. The sequence continues at coordinate 915,006 of NZ_LR215050.1, read as the reverse complement.
TTTTATCACTGAACTTCAAGGTTTTAGGATCTAATAAAACGGATGCCTTTACGACTGAAGATACAGCTAGGTTGGATAAAATACTCATTAATGTTTCAACTTGGTAAGTTGATTCAACATATTTAGCAATACGTTCTAAAATTGTATTAATTGTATTTGCGCCCATTGCATCTAATGTATCAATCGTCGCATATAGTGTTACAAAATTATGTTCCTTAATTTCAACACGATAACTTCTTAACCCACCACCTAATTCATGGATTTGAGGGTGAGCTATTTTAGCGAGTTCAAAAATTTTTGTTTCAATACCTAATAATGTATTTTTAAATGTTTCCTGGTCTTTAATATTCTTAAAAATAATTTGGCCAATCATTTCACGGCTTATAGATTCAATTTTAAATCCACCGTTACGTTCAATGATTTTAGCAGCATGTGCGGCACCAGCGATAACAGATGGTTCCTCTGTAGCCATTGGAATATGGTATTTTTGGCCTTCAATTAAAAAATCTGGGGCAATGCCTAGTGGAACTTCATAAGTTGTAATATAATTTTCTATAATGTGATTAAATGTATGGTCTCCCGCATGGATATCTAATGCTTCATCAAATAATGTAAGAGACTTTAATACATCTTTTCTTTCATTTACGTTCTTTTTATAAAATTGCGTGAATGGATTACTCATACTTTCACCTCGGTAGAAGTATTATAGCATGATATTATATCCAATTTACCTTCGGTATGGTATAATTTTCATGCAATAAATAAAGAATGGAGATTATAAATTGAAAATTGGAATAGACAAAATATCATTCTTTGTCCCTAAGTATTATTTAACTTTAGAAGATCTTGCAGTTGCTCGTCAAATTGACCCAATGAAATACACGAGAGGACTTATGCAAGAAAAGATGGCAATTACTCCATTAAATCAAGATACGATTTCCATGGCAGCAAATGCGGCTTTAAATATTTTAACAAATGAAGATATCGAAAAAATAGATTTAGTGATGTTTGCTACTGAGACTTCAGTTGATCATTCAAAAGCAGCAGCAACCAATTTAATTAGCATTTTAGGGTTAAAAAATCAAACCAGAGTGATTGAATTGAAACAAGCTTGTTATGCAGCAACAGCAGCTTTAAACTTTGCCAAAGGACACATCTTACAAAATCCGGACTCAAAAGTGTTAGTCGTTGCCTCTGATATTGCTAGATATGGCTTAAAGACAGATGGAGAAGCAACCCAAGGTGCTGGTAGTGTTGCGATGATTGTTTCAAAGGATCCTAAAATTACAGTGATTAACCAACATGCAGGGTTCTATAGTGATGATCTATATGACTTCTTTAGACCGAGTCATATGGACTATGCATTAGTGGAAGGACATTATTCAAATGAAATGTATAAAAAGTTCTTCAATGAATCCTACAATGATTTTTTAAATAAATCTAATCAAACATTAGATGATTTAAAGGCAGTTACCTTCCATATACCATATGTTAAGATTGGATTAAAAACATTAAGTTTTCTAACAAACCCTGATGAAAGATTAGATCTTTTTGAAAACTTTAAAGATGCCACAATTTATAATAAACAAATTGGTAATATCTATACAGGTAGCCTATATTTATCACTTATTTCATTATTGGAACAAGGAAACTTGAAGGATAATGAACAGATTGGATTGTACTCTTATGGTTCTGGAGCCATTGGAGAATTCTTCTCTATGACAACAGTAGAAGGATATAAGCATCATCTAAATAAAGTACATCACGAAAAAATGCTTAATGACAGAGTGAATTTGTCAATTGATGAATATGAAAATATATTTAATTCTATTATTAAAAATGACTTCATCTTTGATGATGAACCACACGAAGAAATTATTTTAAAACAAATTAAAAATTATAAAAGATACTATGAAAAGAAGAATACGTGAAAGTGTTCTTTTTTTATATTATTGTGAAAACGGCTGAAAAATTTAAAAAATAGGGTAAAATAACGGTGTGTCGAAACGTTTCAGTAGGGGTAATGTATGAGATATGAAAAAGAAAAAAATTATTAATAGAAGAGGTACAACATCGAGCTTTTAGACTACTCATGAAGTTAACAAATGATAGAGAAAATGAAAAAGGATATGGCTTAACGCTTGATCACAATTTAAAACCGGATGTTGCAAGTATTGCCTCTACCGGTTTTGTCTTATCAAGCTACATTATTGCCGACACTTATGGGTATCTACCAAGAAAAGAAATAGTAAAAAGAGTCAAAAAAACACTAGAAACTTTATGGTATAATGTTCCTCATTTTAAAGGATTTTTTGTTCATTTTGTTGATATTCATACAGCATCAAGATATAAAAAATCTGAATATAGCACAGTGGATACACTGCTATGTATCAAAGGCGTAATTGCAGTATCCTCTTACTTTGATGATTTAGAAATAAAGCATTTAGCAGACAAGATATTAAATCGAATTGAATGGGATTTCTTTATTGATCATCGTTCCGATAAAAAAAGATTTTACACGGCATACAATCCCGATAAAGATGGAGATTATGCAAATGGAGAAGCAGGCTTTATTTATTATTGGCATATGCTAGCAGAACAAATTGTTATGTATATTATTGCAGCAGGGTCAAAAAGACTAAGTAATGAAACTGCCCTTGAATTATACGAAGGATTTGAAAGAAACTTAGGTAGTTATCAAGGACATAAATATTACTATTCTCCAGGAAATACATTGTTTGTATACCAATACCCACTTTGCTGGTTAGATGGTAAAAATTGGATTAATAAAGATGGCTTTAGTTGGTATCAAAACTTAAAAAATGCAACATTAGGTCATCGTGCTTGGAATCTAAGAAATTATAAAAGGTTTAAAACATTTAGCCGTGAAACTTTTGGATTAACGGCAAGTTCATCACCAAATGGTTATAGTGTATTCCATTGTGTACCTTCAATTAGCAACAGCTATTTAACGGATGGTACTATTCAGCCAAACGCAATGATTGGATCATTGATTACAAATCCTAAAGAAGTTTTAAAGGCTTTATTCTATATGAAAGATATTCCTAAGGTTTGGACCAAATATGGCTTTGTTGACGCATATAACTTTGAAGATAGAAAATGGATATCCAAACAATTTATTACAATTGATAATGGTTTAGAAATGTTAATGGCGAACGCTTATTTATCAGGTGAAGTTGTTGCCTCATTTATGAATCATGAAATTATAAAGAGAGGATTAGAGGTGCTTCAATGGAAAAAAATTTAACTTGGTGGAAAAAAGGTGTAGTTTATCAAATTTATCCTTTATCTTTTAAAGATACAAATAATGATGGTATTGGTGATATTAAAGGTATTATTAGTGAACTAAACTATTTAAAAGATTTAGGTGTTGATATTATTTGGTTAAGTCCAATCTATGAATCTCCAATGGATGATAATGGTTATGATATTTCTAACTATTTAGCAATCAATCGGATGTTTGGAACGATGGAAGATGTTGATGAACTTATTTATGAAGTTCATCAAAGGGGAATGAGAATCATTATGGATCTAGTTGTGAATCATACTTCTGATGAGTATCCATGGTTTATAGAAGCTAGGAAAGATAGAAAAAGTAAATATCGAAATTACTATATATGGAAAGATGAACCAACTCCCGAAATTCATTCAATATTTTCTGGTTCAGCATGGGAATATAACGAACAAACAAATGATTATTATTTCCATTTATTTTCAAAAAAACAGCCTGATTTAAACTGGCAAAATCCAGAATTAAGAAAAGAAATTTATCATATCATAAATACTTGGTTAAATAAAGGAATTGATGGATTCAGAATGGATGTCATTGAATTAATTGGTAAAGATATTGATACGATAAGACTTGGTGACGGACCTTACATGGAAACTTATTTAAATGAAATGTATGAGAACTGTTTTAAAGGTAGAGATATCATGACTGTTGGTGAAATGAATGGTTTATCGCTCGAAAGAGCAGAAGAATTAACATCAAGAGAAAACATGGGCTTAAGCATGACTTTTAATTTCTCTCATCTATCAGTTGATGAAGAGAAAGGGAAAGGAAAATGGCATATAAAAAAACCTGACATGTTTGAGATGAAGAACATTTTAATTAAGAATAATGAAATATTTAAAAAAGGTGGTTGGAATGCACTTTTCCTATCTAATCATGATCAAGTAAGACAAGTTTCAAGATTTGGAAGTGAAAAGATGAGAACCAAATCTGCCCAAGCATTATTTACCATGTCCCTCTTACAACGTGGAACACCATTTATTTATCAAGGTGAAGAAATAGGAATGACTGGCATTCGTTTTATAAATATTACAGACTACAAAGATATTGAAACCATAAATTGGTATAAAGAAGCTACTGTGCAAGGATGGTCACATGAAAAAATTATGGCTACTATTTACAGTAAGGGTAGAGATAATTCAAGAACACCTATGCAATGGAATAAAGAAATTTATGCAGGGTTTAGCCAATATGAACCATGGTTACAGGTGAATCCAAATTATGTAGAAGTCAATGTATTAGATGAAATGAATAATTTTGATAGTGTGTATAACTATTTAAAACAAATGTTGAAACTCAGAAAAACGCATCGAGCACTTATTGATGGAGACTTTGAAGCGATTTACCCAGAAGAAAAAGATACATTTATTTATAAAAGATCAAATGAAAAGGAAAACTTTTTAATTATCAGTAATCTAAGTGATAAACAAGTAACATTAGATTTAGAAGCATTTAGTAAATATAAACTCATGCTTTCAAATGATGCAATAGAATTAAGTAAACAAACAATGATTAAGCCTTATCAGGCAGCAATATTTATGGAGGAAATATGACAATTAAGGATGTGGCAAAAAAAGCAGGCGTATCTATCTCAACTGCTTCTTATGCATTAAACGGGAAACCAAATGTACACCCAAAAACGAGAGATAGAATTTTACAAATTGCAGAGAGTTTAAATTATTATCCAAACGCTCATGCTAAGAACTTAAAATCAAGAAGAAGTAATAACATTGGAGTCTTCATTTATGGATTTGCAGGACCAATCTTCTCAGATTTACTTGAAGGGATTAATATGCAACTTCAAAAACATGGATACAATATCATCGTTTCCTCTGGAACAACCTCAAGCGTTCTTTTGAGACAAAGAAGTGTTGATGCAGCAATTATTTTTGACTCGAATTTAAAAGACCAAGAAATTAAAAACTTTTCAGAAAATCATCCGATTGTCGTATTAGATAGATATTTAGATGGTAAGAATATTTATCACTCGATGATTCAAAATAAAGAATTAGTCTATGATTTCATGAAAAAAGTCTTAATGGAGAAAAAATATAAAAAGATAGCATATCTTTCGGGTCCTGAAGATTCATTTAATAACATTGAAAGATACGAAGGTTTCAAACAAGCACTAAGTGAATTAAATATTAATAATCATGTATACCTACAAGGTGATTTCACAATAGAGGCGGGATATAATACTGCACTTCAACTAATTGAAAAAAATGAAATACCTGAGTTTATCTATTGTGCGAATGATGAATTAGCAGTAGGGGTTATCAAAGCGTTTAATGAAAAAGGAATAAAGATTCCGGAACAATGTGCACTTGCTGGATTTGATGGCATTCAACTAACGGATTTTATTACACCAAAACTTACAACAATTGCCATTAATCACTTTGAGTGGGGAAGACAAATCGCAGGATTTATTACAAGAATTTTAAGTAATCAAAATGCTTACCCACTTAAGAACCCAGATGCAAGCATATTGATGAGACAAACCATATGAATTTAAAAAAACTCATAGATAGTTTAACCTTGGAAGAAAAACTTGGCCAACTGATTATGCTGAGTCCAAATTTCTGAGTTGATACCATTTTCTTGTACTTTATGTTCTTTGCGGGAACTTATGAAATTGAATTTGATCTTAAAGCAGATGACGCTAGAAAGATTAGAGTAGCCTTAGAAGGTGCTGGTCTTTCTGGAGATGAAGCATTCAAGTATATCGATGCAACAACTGAATGGAAAACTATTAAATTAACTTACACATTTAACACTGATCAAATGAATAAAGCCTTAGATTTCTTCTTAGGTTCACTTACAACAGATAGAAATGGTGTAAAATTTGATGCTGAATATGATGTGTTAACTACACTTTATTTTAGAAATTTAAATGTAAAATACACTGAATTAGGATCATAATTTTAAAAAAGCCTTGATTGAAAAATTAAGGCTTTTCTTTTAGAAAAGAATATGTAAGAAATAAAAGATACCATATGTTATAATCAAGGTATGAATGTAGAGTTAATTAACCTAAATGGAGTAGGAGAAAAACTTTATCGATACTTTAAAGACAAAGGCATATGGAATACATATGACCTTGTTTCTTATTTACCAAAAAAGTATGAAAATTTTGCACAAGTACATTTTGATGAATTAAAACATAATGAGGTTGTCACAGTATCTGGTTATATTGAAACACAGCTGCAAATTATTAAGAAAAAAGTTCATTTTTTATCAACTTTTTTAAATGTAGATAATCACTCAATTAAATTATTAATTTTTGGAAGAAGTTACTTAGAAAATAAATTAAATATAGGAACCAAAGTAATTGTTCGTGGTAAATTTAATTTATTTACTAGAGAAATTAATGTAAGTGACATTATGTTTAATCACAACACACCAGAAATTAAACCGATTTATGGAATTGAAAATGTAAGTGATTTAACAGTTAGAAAACTGATTAAAGAAATTTTTGATAAAGATTTAGTTGATATCTATGAAACTTTACCTAAAGAGATTATTCATAAATATCACGTTATTCCAAGAAAACGTGCATTAGAACTTCTTCATTTTCCAACAAGTAAAGAAGATTTAGATAAAGCAATTGAACGATTAAAACGTGAAGAGGCATTTTTACATTTATTATCATATATTTATCAGTTGGCTCCAAAAACAAAAAGAGAGCCTATTTTATATGATATTAATGTGGTTAAATCATATATTAAACAATTACCGTATCAATTAACTTTAGACCAACAAGAAGCAGTTAATGATATATTTAGAGATTATAAGAAAAATGAATCATTATATCGATTGATCCAAGGTGATGTAGGTAGTGGCAAAACATTTGTTGGATTTTTAGCAGCAATAGGCATGATTTCAGCAGGTTATCAGGTCGCATTTATGGCACCAACAGAAATTCTTGCTCGACAACATTTTGAAAACTTTAAAGCGTATTTCAGTGATATTAGTGCAGAGTTATTAACATCAACTATTCAAAATAAAAAAGAAGTTTTAATTAATTTGGAAAACGGTAAAACAAAAATTGTTTTTGGCACACATATACTTGCAAGTAATCAATCAATTTTTAAAAATCTAGGGTTAGTAATAATTGATGAACAACATAAATTTGGAGTTGAAGTAAGAGACGAACTTATTGGAAAAGCAGTATATAAAGATACAATTTATTTAACCGCAACGCCAATTCCAAGATCATTAACATTAACTGCATTTGGTGACTTAGAAACGAGTATCATTCGCATGAAACCCGTTATTAAAGCGCCAGTCAAAACACATTTAATTAGTGATGATGATTTTGAAGCAATTGCAAGCATTTTAAGAGAAACACAAAAACGTGATGAACAAAGTTTTATTGTTGTTCCAGCTATTTTAGAAAATAATAAGAAGCACACCATTCATAGTGTGTATGCAAGATTAGAAATTTTATTTAATGATGAAAATCTTTATGTAATTCATGGCAAATTAAAACCACAAGAAATTGAAGATATCATGAATCGCTTTATCAATAATCCAAGAGGTATTTTATTATCTACCTCAATCATCGAAGTGGGCATTGATGTAAAGAATGCAACAACAATGATTATTATGGGGGCGGAAAACTTTGGTTTATCTAGCCTGCACCAGTTAAGAGGTCGAATTGGTAGAGGTAGTAAAAGCGGTAATTGTTATTTAGCAAGTGCAAACTTAGATAAAGAAAGACTTCAAATGTTAACTGAAACAAACGATGGATTCTTACTTGCTGAATATGACTTAAAATTAAGAGGGCCAGGCCAATTCTCAGGAGTTTTACAGTCAGGTCAATTAAATTTTAAATATATTGATTTATCCACGGATTTAAAACTTTTAACTGAAATGAAAAATGATGCGAAATATTTCGCAGAAAATATTGAAAAATATCAGTATTTAAAAAAGAGAATTTTAAATATTAAGTGATATAATCTATTTATTGAAAGATGAGGTATTTTTATGATTCGAATTGCAATTGATGGCATGGGTGGAGATCATGCACCGGAGCAAATTTGCTTAGGAACAATGGATGCTCTTAATAAATTTAATGATATTGAAATTACAATTTTTGGTGATGAATCAAAGATGAAACCTTTCTTAAAGGAACATCCAAGATTAAAAGTTATCCACACACCAAAAGCTTTTGACATGGGAGTTAAAGATATTGGCCGTGATACATTAAGAAATGATAAAGATACATCAATGTTGATGGCGCTTCAATATGTTAAAGATGGTCATGCTGATGCAGTCGTTTCAGCTGGTCCAACACAAGCATTAATCTTCTCATCATACTTTTTGGTTAGACCAATGAAAGAAATGAGTAGAGTTGCCATTGCTCCAATGATTCCACACTTAAGCGGAAAACCAACAATGTTACTTGATGCTGGTGGAAATATTGATGCGAAACCAGAACAACTTGTAGACTTTGCAGTCTTTGCTACCGTCACATTAGAAGAAGTTTATGGATTAAAAGAACCTAAGGTGGGTTTAATTAATATTGGTACTGAAAAAGGAAAAGGTAGAGATTTAGAAGTTGAAACTTATGAACTTTTAGAACAACACCCTAATATTCATTTTTTTGGTAACTTAGAGCCAAAAGAATTGTTAGAAAGTGAAGCGAACATTCTATTATCAGATGGTTTCACTGCAAATATTGTCATGAAAACCGTTGAAGGTGCTGCTAAATCAACAGGTAAGATTTTAAAACGAGAAATCATGCGTTCTAAATTCTCAGCTATAATTGCTAAAGTATTCTTAGGAAAAGCATTAAAAAATTATAAGAAATCATTATCACCTGATGAAGTTGGTGGTGCATTAATTGCAGGGTTAGAAAAAGTTGTTGTAAAAGCACACGGTTCCTCAAATGCGTATGCATATGTTAATGCGATTCGCCAAGCAAAGACAATGGTTGAAAAAGATGTAATTGGAAAGGTTAAGAAGGTATTAGGAGAAAAAAGATGAATGAATTATTCGAAAAATTAGGTATTACGCCTAAAAATATAGATTTATACATTCAAGCATTAACTCATACTTCTTATGCACACGAAAATAAAACCGATCATTATGAAAGGTTAGAATTTTTAGGGGATGCAGTTATACAGATAATCATTAGCGATTATCTGTATAAACATGACCCTCGCGACCAAGGTTATTTAACTAAACGTCGCGCGCAAAGTGTACGAGAAGAAGCGTTATTTTTATTTGCTGAAAAAATAGATTTAGCAAAATATATGAAGCTTGGAAATGGTGAACAAGAAGCTAAACAAAGTATGATTGCAGATGCTTTTGAAGCTTTATTTGCAGCAATTTATCTAGATCTTGGAATTGAAACTGCATTTTTAGTGTTTGAGCGAGTGATGTTACCTTATTTAACACTGGTTGAAACATTGAAGGATTATAAAACGCAATTACAAGAGTTTATCCAACTAGAAAGAAAGAGTTTAACCTACCGTACCGTTCGTACAGGAGGTCCATCACACCGTCCTATCTTTAAATCGGATGTTTTACTTGAAGGGGATATTATTTTAGGGTCAGGTATTGGGTCATCTACAAAAGATGCCGAGCAAAAAGCTGCGAAAGAAGCACTAATGAAGGTTGTTAAAGATGTCTAACTTAATACGTAAATTATATGAGGATCATTTTTTAGAAATAGAGCCCCTTCTCACTAAAGAATCTAAAAGATTGAAACTCTCACCAAATGAATTAGTCGTTTTAAAAACACTATTTCAAATGCTTAAGAAAAGAGTTTTTTCAATTAAACAAATCGAAAAGAAGATTGAACTTCCAATCACAGATATTGAAAAAGCAGTAGATAAGCTAACAAATAAAGGTTTTGTTACATTTGCCTTAGAAACAAGAAATGAAAAACAAGTTGAAGTCTTTGATTTAAGTGGAACATTTGATTTAATTTCTAAATTATATGAAGAAGATTTAAGACAAATCGAAATACAAAAACATGAATCTAAGATTTCAATGGCGATTGAAATGATAGAAAATGCTTTAGGTAGAGTATTATCTGGAGCAGAATTAGAAATTGTTAAGTCGTGGTATGAAGAAAACACGCATACACATGAATTGATTATTTCAAAAATTGAAGAACACCAAACATCAGGTCGTTTCTCTGTTAAATTCTTAGATCGCATTTTAAATCAAACAAAATTACAATTAGCACCATCAGATGAAAAGACTGAGGAAGCTATTGATAGAATCTTTAAGGCAATCAAATGATTCCAATGGATATAAATTTTTTTCAAGATTATTTAGAGGAATTATTTCCTGATGCAAAAGCTGAATTAGATTTTACGAATCACTTTGAACTATTAATTGCAGTTGTCTTATCAGCACAAACAACAGATATTGCAGTTAATAAAGTGACACCAGCTTTATTTAAAAACTATCCAACACCGTTTGATTTAGCGAAAGCTGAAGTAACAGATGTTGAAAACTTGATTAAAACAATTGGTTTATATAAAAATAAAGCGAAAAATATTATTGAATTATCTAAAATTTTAGTCACTAAGCATCAAGGAATCGTACCAAATAATCGTGAAGCATTGGAAGCTTTACCTGGTGTTGGTAGAAAAACGACTAATGTGGTTTTATCAAACGCCTTTAATATCCCGGCTTTAGCTGTTGATACACATATTAATCGTATTTCTAAACGTTTAGGACTAGCATTACCAACTGATGATGTCTATCAAGTTGAAATGAAATTAAATGAGATTTTTCCAAGAGAGCGATGGTTGAAACTTCATCATCAACTTATCTTTTTTGGAAGATATCATTGTAAGGCACAAAAACCAAATTGTAGTGAATGTAAGATGAAAGACATGTGTCCTTTCTATCAAAACGACATATTAGGAAAAATGTAGGAGAAATTCTACATTTTTTATTTTTATAACCATATTTTTAAGTAAAAAATTAAAGATTTGAAACCTACAACATTCGTATAATAAATGTGTAAAAAGGAGATATCTTATGTATATTTATTTAAAAAGCATCAAACATCAAATCAATATGAGAAAACATGAACCATTATATAGAAATGAAATAGGTTCTATATTAAAAAACTTAAGAAAACAACATCATTTGACCTTAGAAGAGGGTGCTGAAGGGATTTGTAGTGTAAGTTATTTATCAAAAGTGGAAAATAATATGATTATACCGAATAGTAGATATTTAGATTTATTTAAAGAAAAATATAAAATTGATTTTTCAAGTCAAAAAAATAATATTAACTTTAATGAAGTCATTCATTTATTCTTAGAAAAAGATAAAGTGAAGTTTTTCGAATTTAATAATCATCTAGACTATCAATCAATTCTCAATAATTATTTAGGATATATCCTTTTAAATCAGTTATCTGAAGCAAATCAATTATTTGAAGAAGTAACACACTATATTAAAAATTATGACCAAGATGAATTAGCTCTTTATTTATATGGAACATCTATTCTATTAAAGGAAGAAGGTCGATTAAAGGATGCCTTCAATGTTTTAACTTTAATGAATGAAAAAGTAAGTCATAAAGAGTTAAATTTATTAATTGATAAGGAAAAGCTAATATTAAGTTTTTTTACAAATGATCATGGTTATATTCTTTTACATTATGATGTTGTGATTAATCGCTTGGTTAATTTAGGTTTATATGAAGATGTTAATGAGATGAAATTTTTACATTTAAACTATTTGATGCAATTTATGAGGCTTGATGAATTTTTAGAAGAGTTAGCAGAAGCTAGTTACTTAAAACATTATGAAAAAACTTATTTAAAAGCAAAAATTAATTACTTAAATCAACGTTATGAAGACAGTTATAAATTAATAATTGGTAAAGAAAGATTGAATCAAGCTTTTTATTTATTATCACTTCAAATAATGAATAAGCTTAAATATAAAGAAAATATCTTTGAGTTAATTAATCATCCATATGAGAAATTAAATAAGAATGAAGAATTAGCAATCAAATATTTAAAATATAAATTTCTTAACCAAAAAGAAGAGCAATTAAGTTTTATTAGAGAACAAATATTAAAACAAAATGATTTTCCTGATACACAAGATTTATTAAATTTTTGGTATGAAGAGGGAATGGAAAATTTAAGAAAAAATAATTACTATAAGGAAGCATCTTCTTTAAGTGATTTGATTTTTAAGAAATATAAGAATTTAAGAATATATATTGATTGACTATATATTTTAGTATGATAAAATTATTTAGGTAGAACTAAATATTTGATAATACAAAAAATTTATGAATGGGAGGTAAAAACTTATGTTAATTATCAGAGTTAAACCTTTCATTGGTGGAAATTACTAACAAAGTTCCATTAATGAAAGAAAGTATTTTTTAGAATTACTTCTTTCATTTTATACACGTTTTTATGGCGTTTTTATTTTGTGAGGGGTAATCACCCCTCTTTTTGTTTGAGGGATTATTGGAGGAGATTATATATGAAGTTAAAAGCATTACTTAGATTAGCAAAAGGACATCTAATTGAATATATAGTATTGATTGTTTTGGTTATCTTCCATCGTTTTTCATATTCTTACATTCCATTATTTACGCAGTACCTAGTAGGGGCTTTAAATAAGTACCTTAATAATAGTGAAGTAATCAGTGATGTTAACTTCCCTAAATTCTTAATTGATTTCTTTGAATCAGCAAATGGAATTTTACAGGTAGCAATTTATATTGGATTAGCTTTAGTGATATATCAATTCATTAGATATGCACTGATGTATGTGGAAAGTTACATGAAAGGTGCGATTCAAGAGAAGATTTCTAAAAAATTAAGAGTCGATTTATATGAACATATTCAAAATTTAAATTATAAATATCATAACAATGTAGACACTGGGGATTTAATCCAACGTGTAACATCTGACGTTGAAACAACTACAGGATTTGTTGTTTTACAACTGATGCAATTAATTGGATTAGCAGCAAGTTTAATATCTGGTGCATTCCAAATGTACTTTATTAATACAACAATCATGTGGATTTGTATTGCAATGTTACCAGTTTATGCAATTAGTTCACTAATTTACTTCTTAAAGATCGAAAAGATTTTTGATAAAGTAGAAAAAGATGAATCATCTATGATGACAGTTATTCAAGAAAATGTATCAGGCACAAAAGTTGTTAAAGCATTTGCAAATGAATCATTTGAAATTGAAAAAATGGAAGCAAAAAATGCTCAATATAGAGACATGAATATAAAGGCAAATAAGATTGTTGCAATTTATTGGGGATTAATGGATTTTATTACCGTTTCACAAGTTGCAGCAGTAACCATTCTATGTATCATTTATGCTAGAAATGGTATTATGGATGCAGCAAAAGTTTCAGCAGCATTTATGTTACTTGGAATATTGATTTGGCCAATTCGTGGGTTAGGTAGAATGATAAATGAATTCACAAAAGCATTTGTTGCTATTGGTAGAATTCAAGATATTATGACTCAACCAACTGAATATGTAAATGATGGCGTATTAGAGCCATTAATTGAAGGTAATGTTTCATTTAGAAATGTGAGCTTTAAGTTTGAAGATGACACTAACTATTTATTAAAAGATGTATCATTTGATATTAAAAAAGGCGAAACTGTTGCCTTCATTGGTAAAACAGGTTCAGGAAAATCAACAATTATCAACTTACTGTTAAGAATGTATGATTATGAAGGATCTATCACGATTGATGGTGTGGAATTAAGAGATATTAAAAAGAAGCACATCAGAACAAGTATCGGGGCAGTTCTACAAGATCCGTTCTTATATTCAAAAACAGTATTTGAAAATATTGCAATTACCAATAAAAATGCAACATTAGAAGATGTTAAAGAAGCAGCAGAGATTGCATCTTTAGCAAAAGATATTCATACATTCCAACAAGGTTATGAAACAAAAGTTGGAGAAAAAGGAACAACATTATCTGGGGGTCAAAAACAAAGAGTTGCGATTGCTCGTGTGTTAGTTTCAAATAAACCAATCTTAATCTTTGATGATGCGCTATCAGCTGTTGATAATAAAACTGACCTCTTAATTAGAAGAGCTTTAGCGCAAAAAGAATACAAATCAACAAATATTATTATTACGCATAGAATTACAACAGCTAAAGAAGCAGATAAAATCATTGTGTTAAACAACCAAACAGTTGAAGCAATTGGTAAACATGACGAATTAGCTAACCAAGATGGTTTATATAAATCACTCTGGGGTATTCAAGGTAAGTTAGAAAATGAGTTTAAAGAACTTATGAAGGAGGATATTTCTCATGCAGCATAATGAAGAAGACATCAAGCTAAAGAAAATATCTCTTCCAGTTTGGGGAAAATTAATTAAAGTAATTTTCAAGAGTAAAAAGAATTTAATTATTATGACAGCTTTTGCGGTTTCACTTGCAGTTTTAGATTCAGTTAACTTAATTTTAAATAAATATGTTTTAGATGAATTTGTAGGGAATAATAATTTTGAATATTTCACACCTTTTATAATTATTAATATTCTTTATGCATTAATCTTTGGATTATGTGTATATGGTTTTATTTATCAAGGTGGAATTATTGAAGCAAATGTAAGTTATGATTTACGTAAACAAGCATTTAAGACATTGCAACGTCTACCGTTTTCATACTATGATAAAACCCCGCAAGGTTGGATCATGGCACGTATGACAAGTGATGCAAGACGTCTTAGTCAAGTCATTTCATGGGGGATTATTGACTTTGTATGGTCAATTCTCTTAATGATTATTACCCTAATTATTCTTTATGTGTATAACTGGCGTTTAGCAATTGTTGTAAGTATCGGGTTACCATTTATGTTTATGATTACAACTTACTTTAGAAAGAAAGTTTTAATTAAACAAAGAGAAGCAAGACACTTCAACTCAGAATTAACTGCTAAGTATAATGAAAGTTTCCATGGCGCTAGAACATCTAAAACATTAGGTATCGAACAATCAAACTTAATGGAATTTGATGCAACTGCAGAAAAGATGATGCGTACAAGTATTAAAGCAACTTCAATCTCATCAATCTATTCTTCATGTTTATTAATGGCATGTTATTTGATTGTATCGGTTGTTATGATTACAGGTACATTCTTTGTTAGAGAACAAATGATTGTTGTTGGTACATTATATCTATTTATTCGTTCAACAATTTCATTCTTTGATCCAATGACTGTATTAACAAGTTTCATTTCATCACTACAAGTTGCTCAAGCATCAGCTGAAAGAATTATTGAATTAATTGAAACAGAGTCTGAAATCATTGACTCACCTGAAGTAGTAGAAAAATATGGTGACTGGTTTAATAAGAAAAAAGAAAACTGGGAACCACTTCATGGTGATATTGAATTTAAAGATGTAACATTCTACTATAATGAAAATGAAATTATTTTAGATAACTTCAACCTTAAGATTAAACGCGGTATGAGCGTTGCCTTGGTTGGCCATACAGGATCTGGTAAGACAACAATTGTTAACTTAACTTCTAGATTCTATGAACCTAAAAAAGGTCAAATCTTAATTGATGGAAGAGATTATAAGGAACGAAGCATTTCATGGTTACACGAACGCTTAGGATATGTCTTACAATCTCCTCAACTTTTCTCAACAACTGTGATGGAAAATATTCGTTATGGACGTTTAGATGCGACAGATGAAGAAGTTATTGCTGCATCTAAAGCAATCGGATTACATACCTTTATTGAAAAATTAGATAAAGGATATGATACACACGTTGGTGAAGGTGGTAACTTATTATCACTTGGTCAAAAACAATTAATCTCATTTGCTAGAGCAATTTTGGCAAATCCGAGCATTTTAATTCTTGATGAAGCAACTTCATCAATTGACAGTGAAGCAGAATACTTAATTCAACAAGCAACTAAATCACTATTAAAAAATCGTACATCATTAATTGTTGCACACCGTTTATCAACTATTGTTGATTCAGACCTTATTGTCTTACTAGATGGTGGTAAGATTCTTGAACAAGGAACCCACCATGAGTTATTAGAAAAACGCGGTGCATACTTTGAACTATATAAAAATCAATTCTTGGCAGAAAAAGATAATTTATACGTTCAAGAAATGCAAAAATTATAAAAATAAAAAAAGTCAAAAGACAGCAAATCAACTACTATTATATGAGGTGATTGAAATGCTGTCTTTTTTATTACAAACAGTGAATGTAGCAGTGCTTTGGTTGAACACAGTTGTGGTTGTTCCAATGAATGAACCAATCGAAGATTTTAAGTATATTCCAGAAGCTAAACTACAAATGGGTGAACAATTTGTTGAAGACCCAGATTTTTATATGGAATACGAGGTAGAATATTCTACATTTAGAGTGATTCGTACAAATATTGTTGGTGATTACCGTGTGGTTTATCGAGCACATTTTCCAACATATCATTTTACAAGTGATCAAGAAATTATTTTTAGAGTAGTGGAAAATGAACCACCTATGATTGAGGTGGATGATGTTGAATTACCAGTTGGATCAAAACTACCAGATTTAAAAAGTTATGTAACATACTATGATAACTATAGTCCACAATCAAAAGTTGCATTAACAATTGATAGCTCCAGAGTGAATATGAATCAAATTGGCTCTTATCCAGTTATTTATAAAGCAACAGATGAGTCTTATAATGAAACAACAATTACAAAAAATGTCATCGTTGTGGATAATATTGCCCCCACAATTAAAGAAAATAAAACCATAGAAGTTAATATAGATGAATCTATAGATTTTTCAAAGTACTATACAATCACAGATAACTATGACCAAATGGTTGATGTAGTTTATGATGATAGTTTAGTGGATTATAGTTTTGAAGGTGTTTATCCAATTACAATTACTGCAACTGACCAATCTCATAACAGTTCTAAACGTCAATCAAAAGTAACAGTCGTTGATAATACAAAACTTGAAATAAAACTAAAATATAAGGAAATAACAATAAATTATCAAACTGAATTAAATGAAAAAGAACTATTGAGTTATGTTCAGAATGCATCAGCTTTAAACACAAATGATATTAAAATTACTTCCTATGTGGATTCAACTACATTAGGTACATATGAAGTTTATTATGAAATAACAAATAAAAAACGTAGTGTGACAACTGAAATTTTAAAGGTTCATGTAAAAGATATTAAAAAACCAACCTTAGAAATTATAAGACCGTTACAAATTGAATTAAATAAACTAGAACCATATATTTTAGATTATATATATGTGACAGATAACTATGATAATTCTTTGGATATAATGGTTACAACACAAGGAAAGGTTGACACTTCAAAAGTCGGAGATTATCGCATCATGGTCACATTAAAGGATACTTCTAAAAATGAAGTAACGTATCCTTTAGTATTTTCAGTCAAAGATTTAACAAAACCAAAAATTTTACAAATAAAAGAAATCGTTGTGACAGATTTTATAAGACCTGATTTACAAAGTTTCTTTAAAATTACAGATAACTATGACAAAGATTTAGATTTTGAATTTGATGAGTCATATATTGATTATGAAACTGTTGGAAGTTATCCACTCATTGTTAAAGCAACAGATCAAAGTCAAAACGAACAAGTATATGAAACCATACTTAAAGTAAAAGATATCATTGCACCGGAATTAGTCTTAATGAATACAGAAGTCTTTGTTTCTTATGATGAAGATTTTGACCTTTATGATTATATTGAATCTGTAACTGATAATTATGATTTTGAATTAAATAAATACCATGTGACAATTGAAACAAATATAAAAGAAAATAAATTAGGTAGATATTATGTGGACTACACAGCAAAAGATACTGCAGGTAATCAATCAAAAGAAAGATTATACCTTACCATTGGTGATACGATTAGTCCAAATATTGAAATTAGTTATATTGAAGTTAAGAAAAATGAAGTTTTTGATTATAAAAAATATGCAAGAGCAACCGATAATTATGATGGCGATTTAACTAATGAATTATCATTTAGTCCAAATTATATTCCAACGAATACGGTTGGAACCTATGAAGGATTATATTATGTTCATGATTCTAGTGGTAACTATGCTGAACAACGTATTTTAATCAATGTAATTGATAATCAAACAAAGTCAAATTATGTTATTTATTTCATTGCTGGAGGTGCAGGGTTAACGATTTTTGCAATATACTATCTTTTTAATAAAAGAAAAGTGAAATTTTAATCTAAATTTAGTATAATGTTTCATGTATATTGAAAGGATTTGATGATATGGCAATTCTTGTAGTTTATTGGACCGGTACAGGTAATACCGAAATTATGGCAGAAAAAATAGCTGAAGGTATTAAAAAAGCAGGATATGAAGCAGACTTAAAACAAATTTCAGATATTTTACCTGACGAGGCACTTCAATACGATAAGATCGCATTTGGCTGTCCTTCAATGGGAATTGAAGAATTAGAACCAGAAGAATTTTTACCTTGGTATGAAGAAGTTGAACCTCAATTAGGCAATAAGTTAATTGCGTTATTTGGTTCATACGGTTGGGGTGAAGGTGAATGGATGGATTACTGGCATGATAGAGTAAGAGGTTTAGGCCTAAATCTATTTGAAGAAGGTATTCGAATCAATTCAACACCGTCTACAAAAGAACAACAAGCAATCGTTGAATTTGGTGAAAGATTCGCCAAAGCAGAATAAAGGAATTTTTAATAATTCCTTTTTTATTAGGTATAATAGAAGTGGGTGAAAAAAGTGATCGGAACGTTATATACAAAAACTGAATATAGCATGCTGAATAGTACACTTCAATTAGAAGCGCTTTTTTCATTGCATAAAGAACGTGGATATGACTTCATTTCATTGGTAGATGATAATCTACATGCTTTATATAAATTTTTGAAGTTAAGTGAAAAGTATCAAATAAAGTCAATTATTGGGTTAGATATTAAACTTAATTTTAGAGAAATGAATTTAAATTTCTTAGTTTATGCAAGAAATGATAAAGAGTTAAAAATTTTAACTAAACTTGCAACAAAAAAAGAAGTAAGTGATGAGTTAAACTTTGCTGATGTGATTAGTGATTTAAAAGAGTTGGTTGTAGTTATACCAAGTTTCCAAAGCTATATATTAAATAACTATGCGAATAAAGAACTTTTAACTGAAATTTTTAAATATTTAAAAGAAAGAATAAAATCATTCTATATTGGCGTTTCAAATCAAAGCGAACTTTTAACAAATGTAACAACGTATTTAAAAGAAATTGCTAGAGAATTAGAAATTGGTTTACTACCTACAAGAAAAATAAGTTATGCAAATAAAGAAGATCAAAAAACATATCATGTCTTAAGGAAAATTGAAAATAATTTATATGAAGAATCATATGAAGATTTAAGTTTAATTACTAAACAAGACTTAATAAAAGAATATAAAAAAGAACATGGAATTTTTGACTTTCAATATGAAGTCTTTAAAAATACAAAATATACTTATTTAAATAATAAATTTGAATTACCAAAATATCCAACAAAAGATAATGTTGATGCAAAATCTTACCTAGAAGCATTAGCAAAATTAGGTTTGAAGAAGCGCTTAGAAAAAATTGAACATAAAAATGAAAAAGTATACCAAGATAGATTAGTTCATGAGTTAAACGTGATTGATCAAATGGGTTATAATGATTACTTCTTAATTGTTTATGATTTTGTTAAGTTTGCCAAAACAAACGATATCTTAGTTGGTCCCGGACGTGGTAGTGCAGCCGGAAGTTTAGTTGCATATTGTTTAGGAATCACAGAAGTTGATCCTATTCAATATGATTTATTATTTGAAAGATTTTTAAATATTGATAGAAGAACAATGCCTGATATCGATTTAGACTTTCCAGATAACAAACGTGATTTAGTGATTGATTATGTTAAAAACAAATATGGTGAAAAACATGTTGTTACAATTTCAACATTCACCACATTTGCTGAAAAGTCTTCAATTAGAGATATTGCAAGAATCTTAAAATTAGATAATTCAAGAACAACCGCAATTATCAATGCGATGCAAAAAAATAAACTTGATGAAACGGATTATGAAGCAATTGAATTAATTAGCGTGGCAAAAACATTAGAAGGACTCCCACGTCAAACAGGAACCCATGCAGCAGGTATTATTTTATCTAAAGAAAATTTAGATGATTTTGTTCCGCTACAAAAAGGGCCTCATGACATGCTTCAATCACAACTAGAAGCAAGTGATTTAGAATCATTAGGTTTTTTAAAGATTGATTTCTTAGGCTTGAGAAACTTAGCAATTATTGATGAAATTTATAAACTAGAAAAGATAGATACAAAATTATCGGATATTCCGCTTGATGATAAAAAAACCTTTGAAACTTTAAAGAATGTAGAAACAACAGGTATTTTTCAACTAGAAAGCTATGGCATGAAAAATGTCATTAGAAAATTAAAACCGGAAACCTTTGAAGATATCGTTGCTTTACTCGCATTATTTAGACCGGGTCCAATGGATTTTATTGATTCATACATTAAAAGTCGCCACGGTGGTGGGTTTGAGTTAGTTGACCCATCAATTGATGAGGTTTTAAAACCAACGTTTGGTATTATCGTATATCAAGAACAAATCATGAAAATTGCTCAAATGTTTGCAGGATACTCATTAAGCCAAGCTGATTTGCTACGTCGTGGAATTGCTAAAAAAGATAAAGAGATTCTAGAAAAAGAAAAATCTAATTTTGTTAAAAAAGCAATTGAAAACGGAAGAGACGAAAAGGTAGCGTTAAAGATTTATGATTATATTGAACGCTTTGCTGATTATGGTTTTAATAGAAGTCACTCAGTAGCTTATGCCCTTTTAGCATATCAAATGGCATATTTAAAAACACACTACTTCCAAACATTTATGTCTGTTCTCTTAAGCAGTGTCACATCAAACACTGAGTTGGTAGAAAACTACGTTAAAGAAGTTAGAAGTAAAAAATATGATGTTTTAAAACCTGATATTCGTTATAGTACCGATAAATTTATTAAAACAAAGTATAGTATTCTTTCCCCCCTATTATTAATTAAGGGTCTGGGTGTTAATACCGTTGAAAAGATCTTAGAAGAAAGAGCAAAAGGTCCATTTAAAGATTACAATGAGTTTAAAGTAAGAATGAAGGGAATCTTAAATGAGAAGAATTTAATTTCACTTATTCATGCTGGTGCACTAGATTCATTTGGATTAACGCATGCAACCATGTTAGCATCAACCAATCTTAATCAAACAGGATTTGAAAACTTCTTAGATGATTATAAAGAAAAAGAATTTTCTGAATTAGATTTTGAAATCTTAAAAGCACATGAAAAAGAAGCAATTGGATTTAATCTATATTATGTGATGGATTTAACTTTTAAAACACTCACAGAAAAATATGGTTTAGAAAACCCGGATTTTACTAAGAATCAAGTTAAATTCATTGGAAAAGTCTTAAAAGTAAAAACTATTAAGACAAAACAGAATGCGAACATGTGTTTTGTCGATTTTGATTGCGGAAAAGAAGAAATAAGTGCTACAATATTCCCAAAAGAATATAATGACTATGTAAAACTGTTGGATGAGAAGTATTTATTAGTTTATGCTTCATCTTCTGAAAAAGGATATATAGTTAATAAAATAGAGAAAGTTAAGGTGTAGAAAATGCCAAATCAATTATTATTAGAAAAGTACGCACGTTTAGCTGTTAGAACTGGCGCGAATGTACAAAAAGGTCAACACGTTGTTTTAAGAACAACAACTGAAGCAGTTGAATTAACAAGAGAAGTAGCTAAACAAGCTTATATTGCTGGAGCAAAAAAGGTTCATATTATTTGGTCAGATGAAAGAATTTCAAAGTTTTCTTATGATTATGCAGATGTAGAAGCGTTAAAAGAAATGCCTCAACACTCGATTGATCAATATAAATATTTTGTAGACAATAATGCAGCATTCATCTCAATCGTATCACCAGTGCCAAACGCGATGGCTGGTGTAGATTCTAAGAAGATGCAAGAAGTTCAAATGGCTACAATGAAACCAATTCAATTCTTCAGAGAACATACAATGGGCAATAAGTCACAATGGACAATCGTTGCTGCAAGTAATCCAACATGGGCTACTAAACTATTCCCAGGTGTAGAAACTCAAGAAGCAGTTGAAAAATTATGGGATGCAATCTTCAAGGCGGTTAGAGTTGATGAAACTACTGATCCAGTTGAAAATTGGGTAAAACATAACGAATACTTACATACAAATAATCAAAAATTAAATGCTGCAAACTTTAAATCATTACACTTCACAAATTCATTAGGAACTGATTTAATTGTTGAATTAATTGAAGACCATATTTGGGCTGGTGGTTCTGAAACTGCAGGTAATGGTGTTGTCTTCAACCCAAATATTCCAACAGAAGAATCATTCACAATGCCATATAAATTTGGTACTCAAGGTAAAGTAGTGGCAACTAAACCACTAAATAACCAAGGCAGAATCATTGATAAGTTCTGGTTAGAATTTAAAGATGGTAAAGTAGTTAACTATGATGCTTTAGTTGATAAAGATGCATTAAGAAGTATCTTAGAATTAGATGAAAATTCTAAATACATTGGAGAAATTGCATTAATTTCTCATAACTCACCAATCTCAAATATGGATATCTTATTCTTAAATACTTTATATGATGAAAATGCTTCATGTCATATGGCATTAGGTAGAGCTTATCCAATGAACATTAAAAATGGTAATCAAACACCAATCAAAGAGTTAGAAAAGAAGGGTTATAATAACTCACTTAACCACGTTGACTTTATGTTTGGTTCAGCAGATATGAAGATTGTTGGTACTAAACATGATGGTACTGAAGTCTTAGTATTTGAAAACGGAAACTTCGTTATCTAATAAACATAAAACCTCTCTATTGAGAGGTTTTTTTATTTATAATCATAAAAAACGGTATAATATTTTTATGATGAAAGAGAGAATTATAAGATGGCAATAGAAAATACTTATAGGGATTCTGAAGAGATATTAAAGGTTGAGTATTTATTTGAAAAAACACCATATAAATTTAAGAATTTAATAATTACCTTCCAAGCGAAAGTTTTAGAAAGGCTTATTGAAGAAAAACTAATTGAACCATTTTGTGATTATGCATTTGGATCTGCTCGTGGGAGATATCCAGTTTATAAGTTATTAGATGACCCTAACACGTTATTTTATATATCTCAAATTGGTGCACCGATTGCTGTTGGAAATTTAGAAGAAATCGTTTATGCGTTTGATATTGAAAATATTATTTTATACGGAACATGTGGCGTATTAAAAAAAGAACTAACTGTAGGTAAAATTATTGTTCCTTCAAAAGCGTATCGAGATGAAGGAACAAGTTATCACTATGTTCCAGCAAGTGACTTTATTGATATAAGAAATTATCAGAAAATCGAACAAATATTAAAAGATACAAATATTGATTTTGTAACTGGTTATACTTGGACAACTGATGCTATTTTTAGAGAGACTAAAGCTATTTATGAAGAAAGAATCAGTCAAGGTTGTATTGCAGTAGAAATGGAAGTTGCTGCTGTAGAAGCTTTTGCACAATATAGAAAACTTAATTTTTATCCATTTATTTATGGAGCAGATGAATTAAAAGTAGATGGTTGGGATCGACGTGTATTAGGGGACCATCAAACACTTTCACGCTTACCATATTTCTTAGTAGCGAAACTAATTGCATCCAAACTATAAAAAAAGCACCTTTGGGTGCTTTTTGATTATACGACGAATAAAATACAACTTGGTTCTGGAACTGGTAATGTTTTAACAAACTTTAATTCTCCAGTTTGAGGATTTCTATTAAAGATTGCTACATTATTTGAATGCATATTACCAACCACTAATTGAGTTTCATCTAATGATAAATTAAAGTCTCTTGGATGTTTTCCTTGAGTATTGTAAACTCTTTGTTGTTTAAGTGTCCCATCTTCTTTAACTAAGAAGTGAGTAATAGAATCATATCCACGGTTTGATACATATAAATGTTTTTGATCAGATGTTAGTCTAATCGCAGCACCCGAAATTCCTGGGAAGTTCTTATCTAATGTTGCATATTTTTTAACAAATTCTAATTTTTCATTATAAACAAAAATTTCATGAGAATATTCAGTTAAACAATACACAAATCCTGATTCAGCTACAACTAAATGTCTAGGGCGAACACCTTTAGTTAGTGTTAACTCTTTCTTAGGCACTAATTTGAATTTTTCATCAATTTCATAAGTGAAAATTGTATCTAAACCTAAGTCTACAACAAATAATGTTCTTGATTTAGCATCATATACAGTTTGGTGTGTATGTGAACCTAGTGGATAAATGATGGTTTGAATTTTTTTCGTTTGTGTACCATCAAATTTATAAGTAGACATTTGACCAACATGATAGTTAGCTGTAAAAATCATACCAATTGTTGAGTCATAGAAGATGTGACAAGGTGAATGAGCCTCTGTATGATCTTCATAAACTAACATATTATTTTGATAGATTTCAATTCCACCTCTAGCAAGTGTAAATAAATGTCCTTCTTGGACAGTAAAATAGGTAGGGTTAAATAAACGATTATATAGACTTACTTTTTCTTCATCAACTAAGTAAATACCTTCCGATTTATCTTTTGTATAAGTTCCAACAAGAAATTTCATAAGTTACCTCAACTTTCTTTACTATTATAACATGAAGTGTGCTATAATCTAGATTGTGATTTTTCAAAACAGGTGATATTATGCAAGAATTTTTATACACGATGGATGCAATCTTACCAATGATGATATTGATTGCATTAGGATATATGCTTAAGGTTTTAAGATTGTTTGATGAAGCGGTCACTAAGGGATTAAACAAGTTTACATTTATTGTTTCAATTCCGGTATTAGTTTTCTATAATATATATAATATTGAAAAACTAGTTGTTGACACAAATTTAATTATTTTTTCAGTTGTGAGTATCTTGGTGCTCTTTTTTTTAGGTATTTTATTTAATAGATATTTTAAAACAAGTGATCGAAATAAGAGCGTTATGCTACAAAATTTCTTTAGAACAAACACATCTACGATGGGTTTACAAGTTGTTGCGGTGATGGGAATTAGTATAGCAGCACAAACAAATGTGGCAGCAATGGTTGGGATAAGTATTGCAACATTCAATATGTTAGGTGTAATTGCTTTCCAAATTTATAATAAATCTGCTGGTAAAATTAAAATTGGTAAATTATTAATTAGTATTATTACCAATCCAATTATCGTGGGTGTATTATGTGGTTTTGGAGCATTAGGGTTAAGAGCGATTGTTGGGTATCATTGGTTAAGTGAAAATTTAAGTCCAGTATTTATTGCAGTTAAAGAAGTTGCCAAAGTATCAAGCCCGGTTGCTTTAATTGCATTAGGAGCATCTTTTACATTTAGTTCATTTAAAGAACTAAAAAAAGAAATTATTGCAGGTGTTTTAATTCGTACAGTCATTGTTCCAGCAATTATTTTTGGAATTGCAATTGGATTAAAGGATGTGTTAGGATTTAATGAGAACCACTTTCCAGCGTTAGTTGTTGTCATGTTACCAAGCTTAGCTGTCGCAACAGCACCAATGGCTGATAGTATGAATGGTAATAGTAAATTAGCAGCACAATTAATTGTGTGGACTACAATTGCATCATCCATAACAATGTTTGTTGTAATTTATATTTTAAAAGTATTAATGCTTGTCTAAATGTTTTTTATAGACCAATTGAAGATTTATGATATAATGAAAAATACGAAAGTGCTAAAACATAGGAGGATTTCTAATGGCAGTATACGATAAAATCAAACAACTAATTATTGATGAATTATCAGTGGACGAATCAAAAATTTCACCAAATGCGAGATTAGTTGAAGATTTAGGCGCTGATTCAATCGATGCCGTGGAATTAATCATGAAAGTTGAAGATGAGTTCAATGTTCAAATTTCAGATGAAGTTTTACAAAGCATTAAAACTGTGAATGATTTAGTAGCATATTTAGAAAATAATAAATAACACTACAAAAAAATTATCTTCCTTTATGGGAGATTTTTTTTATGATTGAAATAATATTAAATATTATTTATAATAGATACATTGAAAGAGGGTTTACTTATATGATTTATTATGATTATCAGTCAATTGAAAAGAAATGGCAAAAACACTGGTTGGATACAAAAATGTTCAAGACAAGAACAGATAAGTTCCATCCAAAATATTATGTCTTAGACATGTTCCCATATCCATCAGCTGCTGGATTACACGTGGGACACGTTGAAGGTTATACAGCTACAGATATCGTGGCTCGTTATAAGAGAATGCAAGGATACAACGTCTTATCACCTATGGGATGGGATGCGTTTGGTTTACCTGCAGAACAATATGCTTTAGCTACTGGAAAAGACCCTAAAACATTTACTTATCAAAATATTAAAAACTTTAAACGTCAAATTATTGAAATGGGTAAGAGCGTTGACTGGGATAGAGAACTAGCAACTGCTGACCCAGAATATTACCGTTGGACACAATGGATCTTTAAAAAGCTATACGAAAGAGGTTTAGCAGTTTTAAAAGATGTTGAAGTTAACTGGTGTGAAGGTTTAGGAACAGTACTTGCGAACGATGAAATTGAAATCGTTAATGGTCAAATGGTTTCTGAACGCGGACATTTCCCAGTTGTTAAAAAACCAATGAGACAATGGGTGTTAAGAATTACTGAATATGCTGATAGATTATTAAATGACTTAGACTTAGTTGAATGGCCAGAAAATCTGAAAGAAATGCAAAGAAACTGGATTGGTAAATCATCAGGTGCGATGATTGATTTTGAACTTGCCAATTCAGATCGTAAATTCACAGTGTTCACAACAAGACCTGATACATTATATGGTGTTACATATTGTGTGCTTTCACCAGAACATCCATTAGTATTAGAAATTACAACTGAAGATGAATTAGAAGAAGTTAAATCATATATTCAAAAAACCAAAGCAAAATCAGATTTAGATAGAATTAGTGATAAAGTTAAAACTGGTGTATTCACTGGTGCATTTGCTAAACATCCAATCACTAACAAATTAGTTCCAATTTGGATTGGCGATTATGTATTACCTCAATATGGTACAGGTGCTGTTATGGCGGTTCCTGCACATGATGAACGTGATTATGAGTTCGCTATGAAATATGGACTAGAAATTATTGAAGTAATCAAAGGTGGTACAGAAGGCGCTTATGAAGGCGATGGAATCCACCATAATTCAGGCATCTTAGATGGCTTAAACAATGAAGAAGCTAAAGCAAAGATGATTGAATACTTAGAAAATAGAAAAATTGGGTATGCACACCATACATATAAATTAAGAGATTGGGTATTCTCACGTCAAAGATATTGGGGTGAACCATTCCCAGTTTTATATGATAAAGATGGCAATATTAGATTAGTACCAGATGATGAATTACCGTTAACATTACCATATCTTGAAGTATTTAAACCTTCTGGAACAGGTGAATCTCCACTTGCTCACGCAACAGAATGGTTATACTTAACAATTGATGGTAAGGAATATAAACGTGATACAAATACAATGCCACAACTAGCTGGTTCAAGCTGGTATTATATTGGTTACTTATTAAAGAATCATTTAGGTTACTTACCATTTGATTCAAAAGAAGCTAAAGAAGTCTTAGATTTATTCTTACCAGTTGATTTATATGTAGGTGGAACAGAACATGCTGTTGGTCACTTACTATATTCAAGATTCTGGCATAAAGTATTCTATGATTTAGGTCTGGTTTCATGTAAAGAACCATTCATGAAGTTAGTAAACCAAGGTATGATCTTAGGTTCTGACCATTCTAAGATGAGTAAGTCAAAAGGTAATACAGTTTCTCCTGATGATATCTTCTTATCACATGGTGCGGATGCATTACGTGTTTATGAAATGTTTATGGGACCAATTGAAGCTGAAAAACCTTGGTCAAATGAAGGTTTAGATGGTGCTAAACGATTCTTAGACCGTGTATGGAGAATGTTTGACTTTGAAGTAATGAACGAAAACGTAAAAGAATTAGAAGTTATTTACCATCAAACAGTAAAAAAAGTTACTGATGATTATGAAAAATTAGCATTTAATACTGCAATTTCTCAAATGATGATCTTTGTAAATGAAGTTTATAAAGTTCAAAAGATTGGTAAAGAACAAGCAAGAGGTTTATTAAAGTTATTAAATCCAATTGCCCCTCACGTTACAGAAGAATTAAACCAAACTATCTTAAATAGTCATGAAGAATTAGTTTATTCTGAATGGCCTAAATATGATGAAAAGTTCTTAATAGAAACTGAAGTTGAATTAGTTGTTCAAGTAAATGGAAAACTAAGAGCAAGAATTCAAATTAAACGTGATTTACCTGAAGCAGAGGTTAAAGAAATCGCATTATCTCACGAGAATGTAATTAAACATACTGAAGGATTCCAAATTGCTAAAGTAATTGTTATCCCTAATAAGATTGTTAATATCGTCGTAAAATAATAAAAAAGCGTCTAAAAATGACGCTTTTTTCTTTTAAAAATGGTGAAAACGTATTCATTATAACTTTACTTTTCTTTTTAAAATGAATTTATTATACTAAGGGTACAAAACCGATACGAAAACTTAATAAGGAGATTTTTATGGAAAATAAACAAGTTATCTCTAACGAGGTAGATTTTTTAGTCATGCATGCCAAACAAGCGTTAGAAAAATATGATAAGTTAACGCAAGAGGATGTTGATAGAATTGTAGCAAAGGTTTCAGTTGCAGCAATCGATGCACATGGTTTACTTGCTAAATTGGCAGTTGAAGAAACCAATCGTGGTGTATTTGAAGATAAGGCAACTAAAAACCTATTTGCAGTAGAGTATGTCATTAATCATATGAGACACTTAAAAACTGTTGGGGTTATCAATGAAGATAAGGTCACAGGTATTACTGAGATTGCTGATCCTGTAGGGGTTATATGCGCAATTACTCCTGTAACAAATCCAACATCAACAGTTATCTTTAAGTCATTGATTGCCTTAAAGACAAGAAATCCAATTATCTTTGCGTTCCATCCAAGTGCACAAAAATGTAGTGCTGAGGCTGCGCGTATCGTAAGAGATGCAGCAATCTTAGCTGGAGCACCTGAACATTGTATCTCTTGGATTGAAACACCAAGCATGGAAAACACAAGTTTACTTATGAATCATGCTGATGTTGCAACGATTCTTGCAACCGGTGGTAATGCTATGGTGAAAGCCGCTTATTCATGTGGTAAACCAGCATTAGGTGTTGGTGCGGGTAATGTGCCAGCATATATTGAAAAAACAGCAAATATTAAACAAGCCGTAAATGACATTGTCATGTCAAAAGCATTTGATAATGGTATGGTATGTGCTTCTGAACAAGCAGTTATTGTTGATGAAGTTATCTATGAAGAAGTTAAAAATGAATTTAAAAAACTTCATGTCTATTTTGTAAATAAAGAAGAAAAGAAAAAATTAGAGAATTTATTATTCCCTGATGGTGTGAAACTTAATCCTTCAATTGTTGGTAAAAAAGCATCTTTCATTGCTAAACAAGCGGGATTTGACGTTCCAGAAGAAACAAATATTTTAGCGGTTGAATGTA
Source organism: Acholeplasma hippikon (assembly GCF_900660755.1). Classification (NCBI taxonomy): domain Bacteria; kingdom Bacillati; phylum Mycoplasmatota; class Mollicutes; order Acholeplasmatales; family Acholeplasmataceae; genus Acholeplasma; species Acholeplasma hippikon. Next base: position 884,949 of record NZ_LR215050.1, on the reverse strand, counting down.
AAGAAGTTGGTGGTAAAGAACCATTAACAAGAGAAAAACTTTCACCAGTGTTAGCCTTTTTAAAAGCTAAAGATGATGTGGAAGGAATTAATCTATCAAGTCAAATGGTAGAACATAATGGACTTGGACATTCAGCAGCGATCCATACATATAACGATGACATAGCGAAGCGCTTTGGTTTAAAAATGAAGGCTATTCGCATCATTCTTAACTCCCCTGCAACCTTTGGAGGGATTGGTAATGTCTATAATAGATTTATTCCATCCCTTACCTTAGGTTGTGGCTCATACGGAGGAAACGCAGTTTCAGATAACGTAAGTGCAATTCACTTACTTAATATAAAACGTATTGGAGAAAGAAAGAATAATATGCAATGGTTTAAGATTCCGTCTAAAATTTATTTTGAAAAGGACGCAATTGAATATCTTCGTCAAATGCATGATGTATCTAAGGCAATCATTGTCACTGACCGAATGATGGTTGATTTAGGTTATGTTAAAAAAGTAACCGATCAATTAAATTTAAGAAGAAATCATGTGTCTGTTCAACTATTCTGTGATGTAGAACCAGATCCATCAATTGATACTGTCATGAAAGGTTATGAACTCATGCGCTCATTTGAACCAGATACGATTATTGCGATTGGTGGAGGGTCACCAATGGATGCAGCCAAGGCAATGTGGTTATTCTATGAACATCCAGAAGTAGACTTTAATGACCTTAAACAAAAATTCATGGATATTAGAAAACGAGCATTTAGATATCCTGAATTAGGTAAGAAGAGTAAATTAGTGTGTATTCCAACAACTTCAGGAACAGGTAGTGAAGTGACACCTTTTGCAGTAATTACTGATACAAAAAATCATAAAAAATATCCTTTAGCGGATTATTCATTAACACCAACAGTTGCGATTGTTGACCCAGCATTAACACTCACACAACCAAAAAAAGTAACTGCAGATACTGGTATGGATGTCTTAACACATGCTGTTGAAAGTTATGTATCAATTTTAGCAAATGATTATACTGATGCATTAGCAGTTCAAACTGTAAAGATGGTATTTAAATATTTAAAACGCGCATATGATAATGGAAATGATTTTGAAGCTAGAGAAAAGATGCATAATGCATCAACCATGGCAGGTATGGCATTTGGTAATGCCTTCTTGGGTATTTCGCATTCTATGGCACATAAAGTGGGCGGACGTTATCACATTCCACATGGCAGAATTAATGCGATTTTATTACCACACGTAATTAGATATAATGGAACAAAACCAGCTAAACTTTCAACTTGGCCAAAATATAAGTTCTATCAAGCTGATGAAAAATACTGTGAACTAGCACGCGCAATTGGATTAAATCCAAAGACAGTTGAAGAAGGTGTTGAAATGTTTGCAAAGGCTTGTTACGATTTAGCTATTTCATTAGGTATTGATATGAGCTTTAAAGCGCAAAATACTGATGAAGCAGATTTCTTAGTAAATTCAGAAAAATTAGCTTATGCTGCATATGAAGATCAATGCTCAACAGCAAACCCTCGTCTACCAATGGTAGAAGATATGAAGCAAATCTTAGAAAATGCATATTACGGAAAATTCTAAAAAAAACAACCAGAACTATTAAAGTTCTGGTTTTTTAATTAGGGTATTTATTTTTTCTCTGTAAGAATAGCAACCATTGGAATTAATAAGAAAACAATCCATGATATTTGCCATAATCCAAACCCAAAACCTAAACCAAAGAAAATCCAAAGAGAGATAAATGGCATGTAAGCCACAGGATGTTTGAATTTTTCACTTCTATAAATGGCAACAACAGGGATAAGCAATAAAACTAGCCATGACCAACCCCAAACGCCATCTACTAGTAAACTAAACAGCAGGTATCCTGTAATTAAAACTAGCGTGAATACACCCATGAAAATATCATTCTTATTTTTTTCAAAACCAAATTTGATTTTCCCTACAATAATTGCATAGATAATAACAACTGCATAAATTAACCAAGTATAATCCCAATTTCCTGTTAAGTGACCATATAATTGGTGTGCTAGCGCACATAAGAATAAGACACCAACTGTTGAGAAACTCTTCCAGCTCTTATCATCACTAATCAGTAATAAGGATGCTGGAATAACGAAAATAACTGTACCGTATGCATAAAAAGCAGGATAAATATAACTGATAATAAAGTAAGCAATAATTGTGAAGAATATAGAAGATACATAGTATTTTTCTTTATCTCGACTTAATAATATAGCTGACAATGGAACAGATAAGAAGACTAACCAACCTGGATGCCATAAACTAAAGCCAAATCCTAACACAAAGAAGATGATTACGGATATAAATGGAGAAAGTGCAACGAATTTGTCTCTAGGATTTTCTTCGTGTGTTAAGTCTGCAAGCAGCGAGCGATAGATACTTTCAGGTGTTCCTAATTTCTTTATGATTTCATCATGACTGTATCCACTTTCTAATGCTTCATCATAAAGTAATTCATAATCACTAATAATTGAATTAATTTGTTTGGTAATTACATTTTTTTCTTTAAAATATTGTTTAATTGAATTAATATAAACTAATTTACTCATTTTCTTTCTCCTTTAATATTTTCATAACATTTTCGATGAATCCTTCCCACTCATTTAAATATTCATCTAATGTTTCTTTTCCTTTTTTTGTGAGTGTGTAGTATTTTCTTGGTGCTCCAAGTGATGTTTCTTTTGTGTATATTGAAAATAATTCTTGTTCGGTTAATCTTCGCAAAATTGGATAGATTGTATTTTCATTGACATCAAGTAAGTCTGATAATTGATCAATGATTTCAAATCCATACATATCTTTTCGGCTGACAACTTTTAGAATACAAAGTTCAATAACACCTTTTTTAAATTGTGTATTCATAAACTTAATCTCCTAACTACTGTGTATTGCACACTACTAATATATCATGGTACTGTGTAATACACAATACTAATGCATAAAAAAACTGAAAAATTTTCTTTTCAGTCTTTATAATTCCAGTAAAAGATGAACGGTGGTTCATTTTTTGTATCAAATGGTAACTTGATCACACGGTATTTAATTTTATTTTTATCTAACCAACTTTGGATTGCAACACTTTCAATAAAACCTTCAATATGACCAGGATAAGCAACAATTTCGATAAATCCCATTTTCTTTTCATGCAATTTATCTAATGTTTGAATGGTTGTATGATAATTTGTTTTAATCTGTTTATCACTGCCAGGTAAATAACCTAGGTTGAAGATGACACCATCATAATAAGGTGTAATTTTTGTGATGTTTTCAAAAGAAGTATGATGGAATGTAATATTCGAATAATCTTTAGTTAATTCTTTTGAATTGTTGATTGCTTGAAGTTGAATATCAAAAGCATGTACATGTTTGACGTGTTGAGCCAAAAATAATGTGTCATGTCCATTGCCAGCAGTAGCATCAACAATGACTGATTCTTTATTTATATTAGATAATAATAGATTATGTGCTAAATCAGTTACTGTTTTCCTTTTCATAGAAATCTCCTTGATAAGCATTTAGCGTTCTCATTAACTTATCGATTTCATTAGAAACCACAAATTTCTTTTTAGTCCATGTTGGAGCAATTAACATTTCTTCAGGTGCATCACCTGTGACTCTGTGAACAATAATATCTTTTCTTAACCATCTTAATTGATTAACAGTAATATCAACATATTCATCTAATGTTAATAGATGCCATGGATTCTTTAAGTATTCATAACCTATTTTTGTTTTTTCCATTAAATGAAGCATGTGAATTTTAATACCTTGAACGTCTAAAGTATTGATATGTTTCACTGTTTCAATCATCATTTCTTTAGTTTCAGTTGGTAAACCATTAATAATATGTACAACAACATCAATATTTTTCTCTCTTAAACGACGTACAGCATCATCGAATGTTGGTAAGTCGTGTGCGCGGTTAATCAAATCAGATGTTGATTGATGTATAGTTTGTAAACCTAATTCAACTTGAATTGGTTTTCTTGTGTTAAGTTCACCTAAATAATCCACAACATCTTGAGGTAAACTATCGGGACGTGTCGCTATCGATACTAATACGATATTTGGATCTAAATTAATGGCCTCTTCGTAAATTTCTTTTAATTTTGGTAGTGGAGCATGTGTGTTGGTATTAGCTTGGAAATAAGCAATATAAGCGCCATCGCTCCATTTATGGTGCATAACTTCCTTAATTTTTTCAAATTGAACTTTTAAAGGGTCGTGTTTATCTCCTGCAAAATCCCCTGAACCCATCCAAGAACAAAAAGTACATCCACCAGATGCAACCGTTCCATCAATGTTTGGGCAAGTAAAACCTGCATTTAACGCAATTTTAAAAACTTTCTTATTATATTTTTTTCGATAGTAATTATTTAATGTATTATAATGTTTTTCAGCTGTAATTAAGTCCATATTTTCACCACGTAATATTTTACCATAGATTACTAAATATTTCGTTTTCTAATTTTATATCAATCTATATGCATATTTTAATAGATATTTCGTATATTTTTGGATAAAAAGGCTTTAAAATATGTAAAAACTTATAAATATATAATGAAATGAATATTTCATTAGCATAAGTAAAATAATATATAATGTAATCTAAAGAAATTGATGGAAAAACATAATGTTTTCAAACATTATAAAATATATTTATAATTGGCAATTAGGCTTACGATTCACAAGTTAAAATGTTATAATAACCATACGAGGAAGTGTAATTTATGTATCAAAAATTTAAAAGAGGATTACTAAAACCTAGAGAACTAGGATTATACTTAGCAGATTCATGGGGTAAAACATGGAGTTACTTTTTTTTATTGGCTGCCATCTTGTTTTTACCACTTATCGCCATTGAATCAACTTACAGTGGTTTAAGCACTGGTGAATTGAATACGATTGAAGAAAACTATCGAACTTATTTTGTTTCAGATTCAAAAGTAATTGATGGAAAATTAGTTTATGATGTGAATTTAAAAGATTCAAAACAATTAGTTATTGGTTTTTACGATGTTGATTTTTATCAAGGTGAAACACTTTATCAAAGCATGGTTACTTTAAAATTTAAAGAAACGGGAATTGAGTTAAAAACATTAGGTTTTCAGATTGCCTTTAAGAGTTACGAGGAATTAGGGTTAAATAACTTTGACTTTAATGACTATTCAATAACCAATAGACAAAAATTAAGCAATGCATTAAATAAAATGGTGATTGATAATAATATTCCAGTCAAAATAATCTATTTAGTATTTGCATTAATTTCAACATTATTTGATCTATTAGTTATGGTTGCGATTGCTGCTTACTTTGGACCATTAAGATTTCCATTCAAAGTTAAATTTAAAATATCTGTCTATTGCGCAACAATTTATGCAGTCTTTGTCTTGTTTGCAAATCTTTTCAATTTAGAAATCTTAGTATTTATTGGAATGATTGCACTGGTTGCATATATTAGAAGAGCCTTTTCAACAATCATCATGAGGTAGATTATGTCAAACAAATTTGAGGTTTTTTTAAACCAAGCACAACTGAATACCTATCCGCTTTCAACAGCAAAACTAAATGAAGTAGTTGTTAGTTTAAGCAAAAGAAGCCTAACATTTGATGTTACGTTTGAAGATATTATGACAGCTCCACAAATGAGTTTGTTTATTAATCAACTTCAAACTTTTTTTGCTAAGCCTAACTTAGTTGAATCTATTGATTATAAAATTAGATTTACGAATTATAACTTAAAAGATGTTTATCAAGGTTACTATGAAATGATTGTTCATAGAGCAGGCGAAGCATTCCAACCACTACAAATCTTTAAGAACTATAGCATTGAATTTATGGAAAATAAATATATGCTAAACGCTGAAAAAGATAGCATAAGTTTTAAAAAGTATTTCCCTAAATTAAAAGAGTTTTTCTTAAAACATGGTTTCAAAGTAGATTTTGAATTTAAGATTAATGAAAAACTACCTTCAATTGAAGAAATCGTTCAAAGAAATATTGAAGAAACTATTGAAAATATGGAGAAAATGGCAAAACCAGCTGATACCATTATTTTAGATAAGAAAACAACGTTTACCCACAAGAGTTCACCTGAAGCGGTTGAAATTAAAAACATTCCAATTTCACAGTATGAACTTGATAAGTATAAGAACGAAAAAGGAGATGCTAACTTCTTAATTGAAGGTGAAGTCTTCAAAATTGAATATAAAGAATTTAAAACAACAAATCTTGCAACAATATCAATTTTTGATGATAATGATGCAATCACGATTAAACGATTTGTTAAGCAACCAAAAGATATTGAGTTAGTTAAATCAATTAAAGTTGGTGACATTATTCAAGTATCGGGTGAAGCCCAATATGATACCTTCCAAAAAGAAGTTGTTATTATGGCTAGAGCATTCTATCAAATAGAACGTCCTGAGAAAAAAGAAAGAATAGATAAAGCGAAAGAAAAGCGTGTTGAATTCCATATTCACACCAAAGCATCGCCAATGGATGCAGTAACATCTATTCAAGATTATGTTGCGACTTTAGAAAAATGGGGACATGAAGCATTTGCTATTACCGATCGTAATGGTTTATATGCATATCCAGATTTAGCAAAAGCAGTTAAAGGTAAAAATATTAAACCTATATACGGAGTTGAATTAGAATTCGTAGATGATAATGATTTTAAAGTTGCTTACGATTATGATTACGACTTTAATTTAAAAGAAGCCACTTATGTTGTATTCGATATTGAAACAACAGGCTTATCAGCTACAAGAGATAAAATTATTGAAATTGCTGGTTATAAAATTACTAATGGTATGATTGGTGATAAGTTTGAATATTTAATTGACCCTGAAATGGAGTTAAGTGAATTAACAATTAACTTAACAAATATTACCCCTGCAATGTTAGAGGGAAAAGAAAAGATTGAAACTGTCTTACCAAAGTTTTTTGAGTTTATCAAAGGCTCTGTATTAGTTGCCCATAATGCATCATTTGATACAGGATTTATTTTTGAAAAAGCCAAAGATTTAGGTATTAACCATGAGAAATTCCCAATTATTGATACCTTAAATCTATTAAGATATTTCTATAATTCGAAAAATAAAGAGACAAACCACGCTAGGTTCTATAAAACAGATTCCGGAAATATTACAGATTTAAAACGTTTTAACTTAAAAGCAATGACTAAGTTCTTCAAAGTGAACTTAGATGCGCACCATAGAGCGATTTCTGATGCTTATGCAACTGCAGAAGTGTTTATTCAAATGCTACAAAATTTCTACAAAGATGAAATCACAACTTACTTTGAAATTATTGCAAGTATCAAACCTGAAGAAGCATGGCGTCATCCAATTCCAAGTTACGCAATCTTACTTGCTCAAAATCAGGCCGGGTATAAAAACTTATTTAAGATTGTGTCAGATGCATTAACAACTCACTTTGATGGCGGACCAAGATTATTAAAGTCAGTAGTAAATGAATTAAAGGATGGGGTTTTAATTGGAAGTGGCTCTGACTTTGGTGAAGTTTTTGAAGCAGCATTAAATAAAAATGAAGATGAGTTAAGAAAAGCAATTAGTTATTATGACTTTATTGCAGTGCACCCACCTAAAGCATATAAGCATTTAGAAAAAGGGATTGGCACAAACAGTAAAGAAGTTATTCAAGCAGTTATTAAAAAGATTGTAGATACATGTAAAGAAATGGATAAATTAGTGATTGCTACTTCAAATGCACACTACTTAAATCCTGAAGATAAACGCTACCGTGAAATTTATATTCACACCAAATCAGTTGGTGGTGGCATGCATCCATTATCACAATATGAAGAATCTCCAGATCAACACCTATTAACAACTGATGAAATGGTTAGTGCATTTGGATTCTTAGACCCAGTGACAGCCTATGATATTGTAGTTACTAATACAAGAAAACTTGCTGATCAAATTGAGAAAGTTCAAGCATTCCCTAAAGAACTTTACTCAATTACAGACGATGCATTTAAAGATATTTTAGGTGTTCCATCAATTGCTGAACGCTTAAAAGAAATGGTTTATCAAAAAGCCCATGAACTTTATGGTAAAGAACTTCATCCAGTAGTTAGTTCACGAATGGAAAAAGAATTAAAGAGTATTATTGATAACCAATTTGCTCCAATTTATTTTATTTCACATTTGTTAGTGAAAAAATCATTAGACGATGGATATTTAGTAGGTTCGCGTGGATCAGTAGGTTCATCATTTATTGCAACCTTAATGGAAATTACAGAAGTAAATCCTTTAAGACCACATTATCGTTGTCCAAATGGAGATTTCTCAATCTTTAAGATGACAGATGAAGAAATATATGAAGCAGGGGTTAATCCAGAACATGCCGAATATATTGAAGCATTAAAACACGTGAAGTCAGGTTATGACTTACCAAATAAAGTTTGTCCAGTTTGTGGTGCGCCACTTAAGAAAGATGGACATGATATTCCATTTGAAACCTTCCTAGGTTTTGATGGTGATAAAGTTCCTGATATTGACTTAAACTTCTCAGGAGACTATCAAGCTAAAGCGCATGCTTATGTGAGAGAATTAATTGGAGAAGACTTCTCATTTAGAGCAGGAACAATTCAAACAGTAGCAGAAAAGAATGCCTTTGGTTATGTAAAAGGATACTTGGAAGATCGCGTTGCAAATGCAAGAAGTGCATATATTACAAAACTTGCAAGCGGTATAGAAGGAGTTAAGCGTTCAACAGGTCAACACCCTGGTGGAATCGTTGTTGTTCCTAAACATAAGAGTATTTATGATGTAACACCAGTACAATATCCAGCAGATGATACAACATCGACTTGGAAAACAACACACTTTGATTATCACTCATTTGAGGAAAATTTATTAAAACTTGATATTCTTGGTCATGATGACCCAACAATGATTAAGTTCTTAATGGATTATGTTAATCAACATCCGGATGAGTTTGAGTTTACAAGAGCTCAAGATATTCCAGTAGATGATCCAAATGTTTATAAATTATTCCAAGGTACAGATATACTTGGGTTTAAAAATGATGAGTTATATGGTGAAGTTGCAAGTTATGCAATCCCTGAGTTTGGTACGCCATTTACACGTCAGATGTTAATAGATACAAAACCGGATACGTTTGCCGGATTAGTGAAGATTTCAGGTCTATCACATGGTACAGACGTATGGTTAAAAAACTCACAAGATTTAGTTTTAGGTAAAACACAATATGGAAAGATTTCATTTGATGATGTCATTGGTTGTCGTGATGATATCATGGTGGAATTATCAGACCGTGGATTAAATCCATTTAAAGCTTTTGAAATTATGGAGTTCGTAAGAAAAGGAAAGCCATCTTCAAATAAAGCTAAATGGGCAGAGTATGAAGCTGAAATGAGATCAAATAATATCCCTGAATGGTATATTTGGAGTGCATCTCAAATTAAGTACATGTTCCCTAAAGCACACGCCACTGCCTATGTTATTATGGCGATGCGTATTGCATGGTTTAAAGTTTATAAGCCGCTTTTATTCTATAGTGGTTTCTTCTCAAAACGTGCTGTACAATTTGATCATGATACGATGGCAGCAGGATTCAACGCAATTAGAAATAAATTAAATACACTGCTTAATTCACAAGATTTAAAGAGTAAAGAAGAAGAATTAATCGTCACATTATTTGTTGCCTATGAAATGACTAAACGTGGATTTAAGTTCTTACCAGTTGATATTGAAAAATCTGAAGCAACAGAATTCAAAATGGAGAAAGATGGCCTACGTTTACCATTTGTAAGTATTGATGGCCTTGGTGAACAAGTTGCATATGGTATTGTAGAGGCTAGAAATAACAAAGCGTTTACATCAAAAGAAGATGTTCAAAAACGAACAAAAATTAATAAAACAGTATTTGAAAAACTAGAACAAATTAACGCATTAGGAAATCTTAAAGAATCAAATGGTGAAATTAGCTCCGGTTTATTCGCTGAATTATATTAAAAAAACGCATTTTACCCATAAATGAAGACCGAAATATGAAATGTTTTTTATACATAGTATAATGAAAATGAATAAACATCTAGAAGGGGGTATCTCTAATGAGAAGTACAAATCCTATTTTTGAAAGATTAGAAAGAGAAAATTCAGTTTATACAGGAGCGCAATCAAGAACTGGCGTTGTGACAAAAACAGCACTATTAATTGGTTTAGCACTTTTATCTGGTTTTCTATCAATTTATATTCCAGCTGATATTTTAGTGGGCATATTAATTCCAGTTTCAATACTAACGTTTGTTGCATCATTTATTGCAATTATAAGCAGAAGATTTGCAGCTCCAGCGGCAATTATTTATTCAGTTGGTGAAGGTTTAATTTATGGTATTTTAACGCATATCTTAGAACTTGCATTTCCAGGTATTGGATTAATTGCCATTGTTGGTACATTATCAGTATTCTTAGTGATGTTTACACTTTATAGTACTGGTTTACTTAGAGCATCAAGTTTCTTAAAGAAATTTGTGTTAGGTGGTTTAATTTCAATCGTAGTTGGTTCACTATTATTATCAATCACATCATTAATTAACCCAGCATTTGCGAATGCATTCTATGCAAATACATCATTGTTAATCGCAATTTATTTAGGATTAATCGTGTTTGGTGGATTTATGTTAATCACAGACTTCGATCGTGCTGAATCTGTTGTTGAAATGGGTTTAGGTAAGAATGAAGAATGGTTAGCTTCAATGGGTATCATGATCACATTAATTTGGATCTATATTAATTTATTAAGATTACTTATTGTTGTGATGAACGATAGAAAGTAGTAAAATATAAATAAATCGATGATATGGTAGTAGTAAAAAGTTTAAAACATTATAGCGATAAGTGGAAATGGTGAAAGCCACTGATGAAATTGACTTTTGAATTCGACCATGGAGTGGAAAATTAAAAACTTTCCCGTTTCATCTACGTTAAAAGATGTTAAAGTGTCATAACTTTTGTTATGGAACTAAGGTGGTACCGCGGATATTAAATTCGTCCTTAGAGTGAGAATACTCTAGGGACTTTTTTTACGGATAGGAGAGAAAAATATGAAAGAAAAAATAGAGTTAATTGTTAGTGAATTAAAAGCTAAAATTCAAGAAGGTAATTTAACTTTAGAATTACTTGAACAATTAAGAGTTGAATTTTTAGGTAAAAGTGGAAAACTTACACAATTAATGCCTTTGATTAAAACTTTACCAGCTGATGAAAAGCCTTCATTTGGTAAATGGATTAATGATGCTAAAGTTGAAATGGAAAGTTTAATCCAAACTGAAAAGAATGAATTATTAAAGAAAGAATTAGAACTTCAATTAAGTAAAGAATCTATCGATGTATCTGCACCAGGATATGAATTTAAAACTGGAACACTTCATCCATTATCTTTAATTGTTGAAGACTTAGAAGATTATTTCATTGGACAAGGATTCAATGTGGCTGAAGGTCCAGAATTAGAACAAGATCTTTATAACTTTGAAATGATGAACTTAGGTGTAGGGCATCCTGCACGCGAAATGCATGATTCTTTCTACATTACAGAAACTGAATTAATGCGTACTCATACATCACCTGTTCAAGCACGTTATATGTTAAAGAGTGAAGGAAAACCAATCGCAATCATTTCTCCAGGTAAGACTTATCGTCGTGACCCAGATGATGCAACACACTCACATCAATTTATGCAATGTGAAGGTTTAGTTATTGGTAAAGATATTAACTTTGCTCATCTAAAAGAAACATTATTACAAATGGCTCGCCATTTATTTGGACCAGACCGTGAAATTAGATTACGTCCTTCATACTTCCCATTTACTGAACCATCAGTTGAAGTCGATGTTATGTTTACTAAAAAAGATGGTTCAAAACGTTGGATTGAAGTTTTAGGTGCTGGTATGGTTCATCCAGAAGTATTAAGAATGGGTGGATATGATGCAAAAGAAGTATCAGGATTTGCCTTTGGTATTGGTGTTGAGCGTATTGCAATGCTTAAGTACAATATTGATGATATTAGAAACTTCTATACAAATGACCTAAGATTCTTAAGTCAATTCAAGGGAGAATAAGCATGAATATTTTAGACAGTATTTTAAAGAAATTTATCGAAGTACCTTCAAACTTAGATGAAATTACAAATAAACAAATTATTGAAGTTGATGAATTTGGTAAAGTAAATTCAACAAATAACTTAGTGATTGGACATGTTTTAACATGCATCGATCACCCAAACTCAGACCATTTACATATTACAACTGTAGATGTTGGAACTGAAGTTTTACAAATCGTTTGTGGAGCAGCTAATGTTGCAGCGGGTCAATATGTGATTGTTGCGTTAACTGGTGCGGTTTTACCAGGCAACTTTGAAATTAAAAAAGCAACTGTGCGTGGCGTTGAATCAAACGGTATGATTTGTTCATTACATGAATTAGGATTTGATGATAAATACATTCCTGAAAAATTTGCGAAAGGTATTTATCACTTTGATTATGAAATCAAACCAGGAACTAACGCTTTAGAAGTATTAGGCTTAGAAGGTAACAAACTTGTTTTAGGAATGACAACTAACCGTGGAGACTTATTGAGTCACTTAGGATTTGCTTATGATTTAGCTTCATTAACAAATAAAAAAGTAACTATTCCAAAACCTAAATACACAACAATTAATCAAAAAAATGATATTAAAGTAGCAATTGAAACAGATGGCGCATATAAATATGATGCTGCAGTTTTAGAAGTTACAGTAAAAGATTCACCATGGTGGTTAAAAAATGCGTTAATTGAGAGTGACATTCGTCCAATCAATAACGTTGTGGATATTACAAACTACATTTTAATTACTTATGGTACACCACTACATGCATTTGACTACAGCAAAGTGAACGCAAAAGAAATTGTTGTAAGAAATGCTAAAGATGGTGAAAAAGTTATTACGTTAGATGAAATCGAAAGAACATTAACATCTGAAGATGTTGTGATTACAAACGGTAAAGAAGCAATCGCAGTAGCTGGTGTAATGGGGTTAGAAAATACAGTTATTGATGAAAACACAACTAAGATGATTTTAGAAGCTGCATTATTTGATCCAAAACGTATTCAAAAAACATCTAAACGTTTAGGCTTAAAATCAGATAGTTCATTAAGATTTGAGCGTGGTATTGAACAAGACCGCGTAAGAATTGGTATGGAAGCAGCAATCGATTTACTGGTTGAATTAGCAGATGCGAAAGTTTATGAAGGCATTTCAAGTGTTGAACACTTAAAACCATTAAATCCATTTATTGAAACATCAGTTGAAACATTAAATAAAAAGTTAGGTTTAGCACTATCTAAATCTGAGGTCATTGAATACTTTAAACGTTTAAACTATGAAGTCAAAGATGGTTCAAAATTAGCATTCAAAGCGCCAGAATATCGTAAAGATATTTTAATTGAGGCAGACTTAGTTGAAGAATTAGCGCGTATTTACGGATATGACAATATTATTAACCAACGCTTAAGTTTAGCTAATTTAGGTGGTTTAACTTATAAACAAAAAATGGTTAGAAAACTAAGACATTTACTTGCGCATAATGGTTTACATGAAGCAATCAATTATTCATTAGTTGATAGAGATGAATTAGATGAATTCAAATCAATTGGTGACAAAGTTGAATTATTAATGCCAATGAGTGAAGATCGTGTAGTTTTACGTCAATCACTAATTCCTGGCTTAGTAAGAAATATTAGTTATCATCATGCACGTCAAATGAATGATGTATCATTCTTTGAAATTGGTAAAGTGTTTGCTAAAGGTGTTGAATATGAACACTTAGCAATCGCATTAGATGGTAAATTAGTTGATTCAACGTATTTAAATAATGATTTAGTAGCTAACTACTATGTATTAAAAGGTTTATTAGATTTAATCGGAAATAACTTAGGATTTAAGTTTGATGTGAAAAAAACTAGTGACATCAATGCTTTACATCCTGGTATTCAAGGCGAAATCTATGTAGGAAATCAAGCTGTTGGTTATATTGGTAAATTACATCCAACATATGAACAAAAAAATGATGTTAAAGATATTTTTGTTTTAGAATTAGACTTATCTATTTTAGATAAAACTTACCAACCGGTTGTGTTTGAATCTATTTCTAAGTTCCCATCAATTACAAGAGACTTATCATTCATCATTTCTAAAGAACATGCGATTAGTGACGTATTAGCGTTAATCTATCAAACAGCAAGAAAATTAATCACAAAGATTGAGTTATTTGACGTTTATCAAGGCGATAAGGTTGAAGCAGGTTTCCAATCTTTAGCTGTTTCTATTACTTTCAACAACAAAGAAAAGACACTTGAAAAAGAAGACGTAGAAAAAGCAATGAAATCTATTAAGAATAGATTAGGCTTTACATTCAAAGCAGTAGTAAGAGACTAAGAGAATAAGAGCATTACGCTCTTTTCTTTTGGTAAATCTTAAGATTTAAAGTATAATGAGAAATGAAGGTAAGTGATATTATGTTAATTTATGATTTAACTTACGAGGACCTAGAAGAATTCCTCGTAGAAAATGGTTATCCAAAATACAGAGCTGATCAAATTTGGGGATGGGTTTATCGTCAGAAAATTGATAGCTTTGAAGAAATGAATAACGTTCCAGAAGATTTAGTGAAACTTTTAAGTGAAAACTTTAAGTTCAATTCAATGGAATTAGTTATTAAAAACGTGTCTGCTGACGGTACAATCAAGTTTTTATACGATTTACATGATGCAAATTTAATTGAAACAGTTTTAATGAAACATAACTATGGTATGTCTGCCTGTGTAACAACACAAGTAGGATGTAACATTGGATGTTCTTTCTGTGCATCTGGTATCTTAAAGAAACATAGAGACTTATCAGCGGGTGAAATTGTTGCCCAAATTATTAAAACAGAAAAAGACTCAGGTGTAAGAATCTCATCAATCGTTGTGATGGGTATTGGTGAACCGTTTGATAACTATAAGAACTTGGTGAAGTTCTTACAAATTGTTAACCATCCTAAAGGATTAGCGATTGGCGCTAGACATATTACAGTTTCAACATCTGGTTTAGTTCCTAAAATTAAAGAATTTGCACATTTAGGTATGCAAGTGAACTTAGCAATTTCATTACATGCACCAAACAATGAAATTCGTTCTAAATTAATGAAGATTAATGAACGTTTTAATATTGAACAAGTGATGGAAGCAATTAAGTACTATATCAATGTGACTAATCGCCGTGTAACGATTGAATACATTATGATTCAAGAGTTAAATGATAGTGAAGAAACTGCTAAGGAATTAGCTAAGTTATTAAAGGGTATGAATGTTTATGTGAACTTAATCCCTTATAACAAGGTTAAAGAAGCACCATACGAACGTTCTTCACTTGAAAGAAGAGAAAAGTTCTATCAAATATTAAAAGATAATAGAATCACTGCAACATTACGTCGTGAACAAGGTCATGATATTAATGCGGCTTGTGGTCAATTAAGAAGTCAAAACTTATAGGAGATTTTTCTTGGGAAAAGCTTTAATTACAAAATTAATTGGTGGTCTTTACACGTTTAAAGACTTAGATACAAATAGGACATATGAAGGTTACGCCAAAGGTAAATTTAGAAAAATTAGGGTAGAAAAAGACTCTAGTTTTAACAAAAATTTAACTAAAAAAACAAAAAAAGACGTTAAAGACATTGTCTTAAGTCCTAAGGTTGGCGATATTGTTCATTATGAATTTACATCAGATCAATATATGATCACTGATGTTTTAGAAAGAAAAAATGAACTTATCCGTCCAGATGTTGCGAATGTAGACCAAGTTTTATTAGTCTTCTCATCAATCAGACCGGAATTTAGTTTTAATTTATTAGATAAATTTTTAGTTATCCTAGCACATCACGATTTAAGACCTGTTTTAGTTGTATCCAAAATTGATTTAATTGAAGAATCAGAATTAATGAAACTAAAAGAGAATCTAAAACATTATGAAAAGTACTTCGATATCTATTATGTAAATAGTAAACAACGCATTGGCTTTGATGTCTTACAGACGATTTTTAAAGATAAAATCACTGTATTAGCCGGTCAAACGGGTGTTGGGAAAAGTACATTAATGAATGCTTTGCTTCCTCATTTAGGATTAAAAACACAAGAAATTTCAGATGCTTTAGGTAGAGGTAAACATACAACGAGACACTCAGAAATTTATGAATTTGGTGGAGGATATATTGCCGATACGCCAGGATTCAGTAAGATTGAATTTGAGTTTCATGATTATACATTACTTAAAGATTACTTCTTAGATTTTAAAGAAGTAGAACATGAATGCAAATTTGGCTCTAAATGTTTACATTTAAGCGAACCAAATTGTGAAGTCAAACGATTAGTTAAAGAAAATATAATTTTAAAATCTCGCTACGACAGTTATTTAAGCTTCGTAGAGGAGTTAAAAACAAGAAAAGAAAAATATTAATTTTGGAGGCAAAAGATGAAAGTTGCACCATCAATCTTAACAGCTAATTTTACAAATTTAGCACAAGAAATAAAATCAGTAGAAAAGGGATCAGATTATATCCATGTTGATATCATGGATGGACATTTTGTACCTAATATCTCTTTTGGACCTGCAATTGCTGGTCAAATCAGTGAGGTTACAGATGTTTTACTGGATATTCATTTAATGGTAGACTACCCATTATTATGGATTGATAAAGTAAACTTTAAGACAACTGAATTTATTACTGTGCATGCTGAAAGTAATAGATACGCAGAAAGTATTAAACGTATCAAATATTTAGGCAAAAAAGCAGGTTTATGTATTAAACCATCTACACCAGTAGACATTATTATGCCGTACTTAAATCAATTAGATTTAGTTTTAGTTATGGGTGTTGAGCCTGGTTATGGTGGACAAATGTTCATCCAATCTCAATTAGATAAAATTAAAATGTTAGCTGATTTAAAGAAAGAACACGGCTATACATATGAAATTGAAGTTGATGGTGGTATTAACGCTACAACTGCTAAACAATGTGCTGAAGCTGGAGCTACAATTGTCGTTGCCGGTACATATATCTTTAACTTTGAAAATCGTGAAGAAAGAATTAATACATTAAAATAATGAAAATATTTATAGTTACTTATCCGTTTGTTAAAAACTTAAAAGAACTTATAAATGAATATAAACCAAACTACCTCATAGCGGTTGACTCCGCTGTGAGTTTTGTTTATGGGGAAAACATTCCCATTGATTTAGCAGTGGGAGATTTTGATACGCTTAAAGATAAAGGGATTTTAAAGACTTTAAATACAATTGAATTAAATGTCATGAAAGACGAAACGGACACAGAATACGCGATTTTAGAGGCTTTAAAACTAAAACCGGATGAAATTTACTTAATCGGAGGCATTGGTGGGGCTAGGATTGAACACACATATGCAAATCTTAACTATGTTAAGCGCTATAAAAAAATAAAACTAATCACGGATGAATCGGTGATTAGTTCTTATGGTATTGGTACATATGAATTTAATTCAAATGGATACTTTTCAGTATTTGCAAACACAGATTCAGTAATCAGTTTAAAAGATTTTTTATATGAATTAGATTGCTATAAATTAGATCAACTTTCAACAATTGGTATTTCAAATGAAGTAAAAGAAAAACCAGCAAAACTGATTGTTCATGCGGGAGAAGTTTTAGTGATTGAGACTAAAAAGGATAAATAAAATAAAAAAAGGCGAAAAGCCTTAGTTTATTTCATTAATAGTAATTAAGCACGCTCTAAAGTTAATTTCTTTAAAGCTTTTGCAGAAATTTTAACTTTAATCACTTTTCCATCTTCATCTTTAATACGAACTGTTTGAAGATTAGCTTTCCAAGTACGACGAGTCGCATTTAATGCGTGGCTTCGTTTATTACCAAATGATGTAGTTTTACCTGTTACATAGCATCTAGCCATAATATTCAACTCCTTTTATGCCTTATTAATCTTAACATAGAATATTCTAAATTGCAATACATAAAATAAATAAAGACAAAAAAATATATACCAAAGGTATAAGGTTATAGTCAAATTATTAGGATTTTGTAAAATTGTGATATAATCGCTGTATGATATAGTTATATTACGTATTGCAATTGATAGACAAAAGTGATATACTAATGTGCGTTAATGGAAGGTATACCCTTTTTTTGACCTATAAAAGATGACAAATAAAACTTAATGATAATGACAAAAATTCACCTTTTCTTCAGGGTGAATCGGAGGAAAAATATGTCCAATAAAAAGATTAGTGGTGAACTATTTAAACAAATGGTTACCAACGGTGCGATCCACTTGAAGAATAATCATAAAGAAGTGGACCACTTAAATGTGTTTCCGGTACCAGATGGTGACACGGGAACAAATATGCAAATGACTATGATGGCAGGTATCAAAGAAGTTACTGCTGTAAATTCGAGTTCAATCGTTGATGTTTCTAAAATTTTATCAAGAGGCTTACTCATGGGAGCAAGAGGTAACTCAGGTGTTATCCTTTCTCAATTTTTCCGTGGTGTATACTCTGAAATCTCTAAAATCAACAATGGTTCTGTAACAATTAAAGAGTTTATTCAAGCTTTAGTTGGTGGATACGAAATGGCATATCGTGCTGTAATGGATCCAGTTGAAGGAACTATTTTAACTGTAGTTAGAGAATCAGCTGAAAAAGTTTTAAAAGAACAAAAGAACTTTAACTCAATTGAAGATGTATTAAAAGTATATCTAAAACAAGCTAAAGAATCATTACAAAGAACTCCAGAATTATTACCAGTACTTAAAGAAGCCGGCGTTGTAGATTCAGGCGGAGCAGGATTTGTAAAAATCATTGAAGGTATGGTAATGGCACTTGAAGGTCAATTACTATCTGAAGCTGAAGTGAATGCAGCACCTAAAACAGCAAATGCTGAATATGTTGGTGCACATAACTTAGGCGAAATCGACATTAAGTTCGGTTATTGTACTGAGTTCATCGTTGAGTTATTCGACTGGAAAAACTTTGACGTGAAAACAGTTCGTGAACCATTAGAACAAATGGGTGATTCATTAGTTGTTGTTACAGATGAAGACCTACTTAAGGTACACGTACATACAAACCAACCTGGTGTTGCGATTACATTAGCTCAAAAATTCGGTGAATTAAAGACTTGTAAGATTGAAAATATGAGATCTCAACATTCTAATATCACTGGTCAAGATCATTCACAGGATACACATAATCATGCGCATGAAGAAATTAAAGAAGTTGCTAAAAAACCACGTACTGAATATGGTATTATTGCTGTAGCTCAAGGCGAAGGTATTAAAGCAGTATTTGAAGAATTAGGTGTTGATTACATCGTTGATGGTGGTCAAACAATGAACCCAGCGACTGAAGAATTTGTTAAAGCAATTGAAGCAGTCAATGCGGATAACATTATTATTTTACCTAACAACTCAAACATCATTTTAACTGCTGAACAAGCAGCTAAATTATCAGAAGGTCAAAATATTTCAGTTATTAAATCTAAAACTGTAGCGCAAGGTTACTCATCTTTAATTGCGTTCGATCCTACAGCATCATTAGAAGAAAATGCTGAAACAATGCAAGAAGTTATCAGCAATATGAAATCTGCTGAATTAACTTACGCTGTTCGTGATACAGAAATGCATGGCGTTCAAGTAAGAAATGGCGATTATATTGGTATTTCTAAATCTAAGATTATCGTATCATTACCTAATAAATCTGAAGCGATCAAGGAATTATTAAAATCATTAATTGATGAAGATTCTGAAATTGTAACAATTTTCTATGGTAAAGATGTTACTGAAGAAGAAATCGAAGAAGTAAGAGAATTCGTATCAACATTAAATGAAGATTGCGAAGTTGAAACAATTTTTGGTCAACAAGACGTATACTCATACATTATTGCAGTTGAATAATTAACATAAGGCACCTTAGGGTGCCTTTTTTGTTTAAAACAAATTGCAAATGTGATAAAAAAATGTTATCATTTTATCGCATGCTCGGGTGGTGAAATGGTATACACGCAACCTTGAGGTGGTTGTGAGAGAAATCTCATGAGGGTTCAAATCCCTTCCCGAGCACCATTTTGATATTTATTAATGCTACCGTAATGGGTAGCATTTTTTTATATCTGTTAAGTATTGTTGAAGTGATATGGTGTTTTTCTATATAAATTAATATTTTTGAATAAAATGATGTTTTCACTATTGATTTTAATCCTAAAATACTAGGGTTGATTAAAGGCTATTCGAGATTTTGTGTCTTTTTTGATAACAGGTATAAAGGCTATTCGAGTTATATGATGATAATTTTCCAGTTAACGTCTATTTGAAGCCTTGTTTGAATGAAATTATAGTTTCCTGATTTTAAGGGTATATTATCTATTTTATCATTTAAGTCAATTTCATTTATGTTTCTATTTGATAAATGAATACATAAAATAAGATTATCTCTATCCACTGCTATTACATAACTAAATATTTCATTTAAATCAACATCCCTTTTGTTCTTGAGATCCTTAAGCTTTCTCATCAATAAGGGGATGTTTTTTTCATATGTATAGTTCATTAATTTTTTATATCTTAAAGTTAGAAACTGCGCATTTACTTCACTCAGATCAACCTTGAGTTTTTCTTTGATTTGATTTCTAGCAGAAGTATCTATCTTTAGAAAATTTAGATTAGATAACTCATTACTTAATGATTCAACTTTTAAGGTTAATTCATTAATGTTGTCATCTACACCAGATGCTTTTATTGTCTTTTCTAATAAATCATTTATCTCATCTTTGATGAATTTGGACTTAAGTAATGCATTTGCACCTTCATCTAATAATTTATCAATTTGTGCAGAGTAGATGTTTTTAGAAGAGATAGAGACTTGTTCGAGGATTTCTTCAAAGAGTTTGACCGTCCAAAATCCAAAGTAATGAAAACCGATATTAAAGAAACGGACAATGCGTATACCTTCCTAATTGATTTACCAGGTTTTAAAAAAGAAGATATAAAGGTAAGCATTGAACGTGGCTATTTAGTCGTATCAGCAATTTCAAATAGCGAAATTGAGGATAAAAAAGACAATTATATTCGTCGTGAAAGAAGTTATGGTTCAATGACTCATAGTTATTATGTCGGTGATGTAAGCCTTGATGAATTAAAAGGTAAATGCGACAACGGAATTCTCGAAATTGAAGTCCCAAAATATTCGACAAATACAACATCCACAAAATATTTAGACATTAAATAGAAAAAATGCGACTTAACAATTTTTAGTTAAGTCGCATTTTTTCTACGCTTGTAATAATCTTTTGATTTTATTCACCATGTAGATGTTTGGCTCAAAATATTGGATTAAAAAGTTTAACATTGTTTCTGCAGATTCTTTATTGAACTCATAGCCTTTTCGCATGTTCGAAATAAAGTTTTTATGTTCCTTGTAGCGTTCTTCAATTCGTCTTTCTGCGACAAAATAATCTGTATTTTGATTCGTTGGTGTAAAGACAACACCGAACAAATCAATAATCAAATTAAATGCGTAACTTTGTATAAAGGTTGTAGCTGAAGCAATTTCACCACGCTTTAAGCGATTTAATCCAATGTAAATATTTGCTAAAGCTTCACATACATTGTATTCTATGTTTAGTTTTCGTTCATGTATTTTACGTGGACGAATTTTATCTAAATTAAAACCAGGTCTTGCATAATAAACTTTTCCTAATGTAAATGTTGCTTCAAGTATTTCATCTTCAGTAAAAATAGCAAATTCGGCGAAATTTCCATCTTTAAATAATGCTTTATAGCCATCATTAGAGTTTTGAAAACTGAAGACAATTTCATCAAAAGCCAGCCATTCGAGATTTTTCATAAAGTATGGTTTTGTTCCGTTTTTGACAATCAAGAAAAAGTCCATGTCTGAAAATTCATCCATACGGAAAGTTTCGCTCATACTACCTAAACCAAGTAAGCACAGACAATCATCATAGTTTGCGATACGTTGTGCAAGCTTAATCATACCATTAAGTGCATTTATCATATTTTTGGTCCTTTTGATTTTATTGTACTATTTGCTATGATGTTTGTAAAGGGCGGTTGTAAAATGTAGATAAAAGGCGGAATGAAAACGCCTATTTACCTACATTTTTTTGTATACTAAAATAAGTACACTACTGAGTATACAAGGAATTATATGAAAATTATTAATTGTCCCTTTTGTAATGGAATTTTAAAAACGGGAAAATTAGGTTATCGATATATATATATAGAACACCCAAAATTATTTTTGATGATGGGACCGAAAAAAAGTTAATACATTTAATCCTTTTAAACATGCAGTTATCAACAAAGTTTTTTATTGTGAGTCATGTCAGGTTATGTTAGCTGATCTAAGTCCTCAAACATAAAAACTACTGCTTAAATACTGGATGGATTAGTCATAATATTTATATTTAGCTAAGATTATTATTTATTCAACTTGAAGAATTTTTTAATAACAATATAAGAATAAGAGATTATGCAACAAACTCAATACAAACCTTTAAAAATATGTTGCATTATTAACACATGAACTATTGGGTTTATTGCAAAATAAACACACCAAACATAAAGAATGTTGCAAAATAAACACAACAAGTTGAAAGTTTGTAGCATTTCATTTACAGCAAGACATCTAAGAACCTTCTAGGCTTGACACATAAGTGTCAAGCTTTTTTACTTTGGTAAACTCGAATTAAGTTAGATTTAAGGTGGACGTATGGGGGGGGGATTCTTATAATTCTTTGAATTATTTAATACTTTTCTCTTGTGTATTATTTAATTTCACGTCTTTAGCATTAAAGTAACGTATAATAAAGGTGAAAAAATGTTTAAGAGGGGATAAACATGAAAACAACAACTAAATTAAAAATATGGGGTTTTATACAATTGATTCTAGGTATGATGCTCATTGTATCTGCAAATACTGTTTTTGCTGAAGAAGATATTTTTGGTAAACATGTTAGACCGGAAGTGATTGTTCCCGGTATTTTATTAGTGTTTATATCAATTATTATTATTTTTGCAGGGTTTGCTCCTGAACTTACAAGTATGAGTGCGAAAGTACAATCTGAATCTGTTCAATATGCTAAAGACGAACTTGAAGAGTCTATTTCAGCAACTTCAACTGTTGTTGCTGAAGGTATTAAGCCAGCAGTAAAAGAAACAATTATTGAACTTAGACAAGAAGATGTTGAATCTCAGCTAATTAATGCTAAAAGTTTATTCGAACAAAAATTAATCTCAGAATCAGAATATCAAGAATTGAAAAAACGCATCTTAGGAATTAAATAGGTTTAATTACGCCTAGAAAGGTGCATAGCTATGCATGTTAAATATAAAAAAACATTGTTTTGGCTCTACTTATTAATTACTATTCCATTTACATTTTTTAGTTTATTTATAGAAAAATTAATGGGGGAAACTTATTATTTTCTAGAAGATATTTGCTTTGGAATGGGTTTACTTATTTCTATTTTATTAATCTACAAACAATTTTTTTCATTTATAAGTTATGAAGCTAAATTTGAAGAAAATGGCATCATAATTATTAAGGGTAAAAAGGAAATTTTTATCGATATAAAAAATATTAAAGATATTAAATATGATCCAACTCAAATGGAAGATACTCTAGAAACATATAGTTATGTATTGGTTAAAAAGGCACTAAACATTAAGTTAAAAGAACCTGTTCGATATAGAAAATATCTTTTTATTAAATTAGTAAAAGAAGATTATGAAAAGTTACCTAAAGCATATGTTAATTTAATATCCAATCGTGCAAGATAAATTTGATAGAGTGGCTTATAATAAGCCATTCTTTTTTATATATAAATAACTAAAGTTTATAAAAAGTAGTTTAATAGAAGTGATAGGATTGATGAGAAACCCTATGAATTGAGGCTTATAATGAAATTACATACTGAACGTTTAACTTTAGTACCATTAGGTATTAAATATTTAGAATCAACCCATGAATATTCATCAGATAAAGATGTTACCAAATATATGTTTTTTCACAATGAAAATATTGAAACAACAGCTGCATTTTTAATTGGTGTTGATTTAGCATGGAATCAATTTCCAATCACATATTATGAGTTTGCTATTCTTTTTGAAAACAAGCATGTAGGGGCGATTAGTTTATATATAGAAGATGATAGAGCTGAGATTGGCTGGATTTTAAATAAAAAATATTGGAATCGAGGTATAATTTCTGAAGCAGCTTTTAAAATGGTTGAATTTGCTAAATCTTTAGGGTTAAAAAAATTAACTGCTAATTGCGATTCTGAAAATATTGCTTCATATAAGGTTATGGAAAAAATAGGAATGAAACGAGTAAGTGATTCAGGAAAGCGAAAGAATTTTCATGCTGATGTTGAAACTATTGAATATCAGTACGAAATGGATTTAGGTAATAAATGTTTACTATAGAAAAAAACGATAAAAAAATAAAAATTTTATGCAATCAGACACTTATCTTTGATGATGTTTTTGATGTGAATGATTTTCATTTTGAGATAGATAGTGATCGATTTACACTATATGAAAAGCAGGGAAATAAATTAGTGTTTCATCGTGATAAAAATAATTTATGGTCTGTATTTTCTAGTTATCAAATGACTCGTCAAATGCTTTATGTGACCTTTGAATCACTCATTGATTTAACAAATAAGCTAACAAACATTTTATAAAGAAGGACTTAACCTTCTTTTTTCTTTCATAATTATAAAAAAACCTAGAATAAAAGATATAATATGATTGATGTTTTATTTTAAGGAGTGTTTAGATGCTTAGTTTAAGATCATTATATCAAATTGGACATGGACCATCCAGTTCTCATACCATGGGACCTGCTAAAGCTGCAAAAAGAATTAAATTAGAGTACCCAGATGTTACGCGTTATGAAATTACGCTTTTTAACTCTTTGGCATTGACTGGTAAAGGACATTTAACTGAGATTGCTATTGAAGATACACTTAAACCTGCAACAGTAACATTTCAAAATAAAATTGATTTAGAAAAGCATGCAAACACTTTAATCTTTAAAGGATATATTTATGATCAGTTAGTTGTTGAAAAAGAAGTAAAAAGTGTTGGTGGAGGCAGGATTTTATTTGTGGGTGAAGAAGATGTTGAAAAAGAGATTTATCCACATCATACGTTTAGAGAAATAAAAAAATATTGTTTAGAAAAAAATATAAGTTTATATGAGTATGTTTTAGAAGTTGAAGGCGAAGGTATCTTGGATTTTCTTCGTGAAATTTGGGATGCGATAAAAGCCGCAGTAGAACGCGGTATTCAAACTGAAGGTACATTACCCGGACCATTAAAAGTAACTCGTAAAGCAAAAACACTTTATGAAAAGAAAATGAAGAATGAACCAGCAGAGGTATTAGAAAATCGATTAGTTAGTGCATATGCGTTTGCAGTGAGTGAAGAAAATGCAGCAGGTGGTGTGATTGTAACAGCTCCTACATGTGGTGCTTGTGGTGTATTACCTGCACTACTTTATTACATGCATAAAAAACATAAATTTATTAGTGAAGAAAGAGTTTTACAGGGCTTAGCTGTAGCTGGTTTATTTGGTAACTTGATTAAGTATAATGCATCAATTTCTGGTGCAGTAGCTGGATGTCAAGCAGAAGTTGGTTCGGCTTGTAGCATGGCTGCAGCCGCTCACGCAACATTATTTAACCTTTCAATTGACCAAGTTGAATATGCAGCAGAGATTGCCATGGAACATCACCTAGGTTTAACTTGTGATCCAATTAATGGATATGTTCAAATTCCGTGTATTGAAAGAAATGCAGTTGCAGCACTTCGTGCAATCGATGCATGTGGCTTAAGTTACTTCTTAAGTGATTCAAGAAAAATTAGTTTTGACATGGTTGTTAAAACAATGTATGAAACAGGACTTGATATGCATACTTCCTACAAGGAAACCTCTTTAGGCGGTCTTGCTACAAATTATGATAAACATAAGGATGATAACTGTTGGTAAAAGGACATTTTGAATGTCCTTTTTTGTTTTTATCAAAAAAAAGTGATGAAATGATAGCGATTACATACTTTTACCACATATTAAAAAAAACTTTCAATAACTGTTTATTAAAATAAACATATAAGGACATAAAAAAATTAATTAATAGGAGATAGGAACTTAAAATGAAAAAAGTATGGTATGTTTTAATGCTTGTACTTGTCGTTGGTTTAGTTGCTTGTAAGAAGACAAAAGAATCAGTTGATGAGAACAAAGTAGCATTTGAAAACAAAATGAGTTTTTTAGCGGGTGCTAATAATTACGCTATGGAAGTATCAATTTATGACTATCAAACGCTTGATTCAACAATCGTTAATATGGTGTTTGATGGCAATAAAACAAAATATCAAGATGGTAGTTATGTAGCATTCTACGATCACAGTGGATCTAAGACTAAAGTATATACACAAATATTAGGTGGCTTTGAAGTAAAAGAAGTCGCTAAGAAGGAAAGAGATTTCTACTACAAATTTACTTATGAAATGTTTACTGAATCAAATGGAAGTTACTTACTAAAATACGATCAATACGATGCATTAGAATCTTTCAGTTTAATTGCTGGTAGTGATGCAAAGATTGAAAATGTTCAATTAGATTTCAACACAAACAGTTTGGATAAGATTTCATTCTCAATTACTGTTGATGGAACTAAATATAGTGTGACACTAACAATTTCTAATGTTGGACAATCAAGTGTTCAATTACCGGAGGTAAAGTAAGATGAAAAAACTATTTATAGCAATCTTCTTAGCATTCTTCGCAATTATTTCAGTTGCTCCATATGTGCATGCAGCTGATGAGTTTGTTTTAGAATACGTTTCAAGAGAAAACGTATATTATGATGGTATTCGTCAAATTAAAGCGGTTGCCAATATGTCACTTAATGGTGATAAACAACCTCAAGTATTTTCATATATTGGTGTAAACACAAAGACAACTCCTTATAAAGTGATTGCATCAGATGGATATAGTCCATATACATATTCGATGCAACCACTAACTTATCATGTTGAAAACACAATGAATAAGTACTCACAATTACATGTTGCTGGTGGAGTAAATGCGGACTTCTACGATATTAATAACACAGGTAGACCATCAAATATTCATGTGACTAACTTTGAAGTTATCAATAAAGGTTCTACAAATCAAACTGCAGCAGGTTTCTTAGATGATGGTTCTGTCGTATTTGGTAAACCAACATTCTTAGGACAACATTTAAACATTTTAAATGCGGATAAAGAATTAAAACAAAGAATTAAGATCAATAAAACAAATGCATTACCTGCAAGTGATATTGAATTAGCAGTATTCTATGATTCATATAAACTTGAGATTCCTGCGGGATTACCAAAAGTAATTGTTAAATCTTCAGATATTAAAGTTGCAGGTTCAACTGTACAATATGCTAAAGGTGCAATGTTACAAAGAACAACTGAAGCATATACAGTTAAAGAAAGAGAATTCGTTTTAGTAGGTAAAGCACTTCAAGATGAAAATTTAATTACTTCAACCGATCAAATCATTGTTCAAGAATTATTAGGTAATGGTTTTGAAAACACAAGATTTGCTATTGGTATGGGCGATGCATTAGTTAAAGGTGGCGTTGTTCAAACAACATTCAATCACTCAAGTGCACCTACACGTAACCCAAGAACTGGTATGGGTGTGTTAGCAGATGGTACGATTTTCTTCGTTGTTGTAGACGGTAGAGATGGTGCTAGCGGTAGAGTCGGATTAAAACTAAATGAGTTTGCACACTTAATGAAAGCCTTAAATGCAGTAGAAGCTTACAACCTTGATGGTGGTGGATCTTCAACAATGTTATTAAGAGATGCAGAAACATTAGAGTTAAAAACACTAAACCAATTATCAGATGGACGCATGCGTTCAATTTCAAACGGTTTATTATTTGTTAAAGGTGATTATGAACCGGTATTTACTCCAATTCCTTATCCAGATACAAGAGATAAATTTAACGCTCCAACAGGTGTTTATGTAGATGATGAAGGCGTATTACACTTTGTAGGAAATAATGAACATGCAAGTTATGTATTAAAGATTAATGGTCGTGAAACTTACTTAACAAAGGAGTCAATGTCATTATTATTAAATGCTGGTTCATATGAAATTCAAGTTAAAGTTAAAGGTGATGGTACAACTGCATCTTCAGATTACTCAGAAGTGTTTACATACAATATTCACAAGCAAGATGTACAAAAAATATTAGACTTGATGAGACAATTAGCATAAAGACTATATTTTTAGGAGAGAAAAATGAATTCAAGCTATAAAAAGATAAATCAACAAGATGTGGATCAACTTATCCAAATTGCTGGTAAAGAAAATATCAAATTCAAAGATGATATTCATGAAAAATATTCACATGATGAACTAGGTACAGCAATTAGTTATCCTGAGGTTGTTGTTTTAGCAACTGATAAATTTGTTGTTCAAAAAGTGATGCAATATGCATATGAAGAAACTATTCCAGTCACTGTACGTGGTGCAGGTACAGGTTTAGTTGGTGGTGCTGTTCCTGTTTTAGGTGGTATCCTTTTGGATATGACACCAATGAATAAAATTTTAGAGTTAGACAAAACTAACCTAACACTAACTGTACAACCAGGTGTTAAATTATATGAAATTTATGAGTGTGTAGAACCAGAGGGATTATTCTATGCACCGGACCCAGGTCAAAAGTTAGCATCAATTGGTGGTAATATATCTACCAATGCAGGTGGAATGCGTGCAATCAAATACGGAACAACAAGAGAGTGGGTTAGAGCATTAGAAGTTGTAACTCCTAAAGGCGAATTATTAACATTTGGTAGTAAGGTTGTAAAAAACTCAACAGGTTATGGCCTAAAAGATTTGATTATTGGTAGTGAAGGTACTTTGGCTGTTATTGTAACTGCAACACTTAAATTAATTCCAAAACCTAGATTCTCTAAGAGTTTATTAGTAGCGTTTGAAAATAGAGAAAAAGCCATTGAGGCATCTCCAAGATTAATTAAAGATTATGTTTTACCTACAGCTGTAGAATTCTTTGAAAAACAAGCACTAGGATATAGTGAAGCATTCTTTGGTAAAACAATTGAAAATGATCACTTTAATGCATACTTATTATTAAGCTATGATGCAAATGATGAAGAAGCATTAAATCGTGATTTAGCTTATGTAGAAAAATTAGTATTAAAAGAGTATGGTGCATTAGAGGCATTTGTTGTTGATGCACAATCAAAACGTAGTAATATTTGGAACGTTCGTGGTGGATTCTTAGAAGCAATCAAAGCATCAAGTGACTTCATTGATGAATGTGATGTTGTCTTACCACGTTCAAACATCTCTGAATTCTTTGCTCACGTACGTAAGGTAAGTGAGGAAATGAACGTAAGAATCCCATATTTTGGACATATTGGAGATGGTAACTTACACATCTACTTATGTAAAGATAATGTATCAGATGAAGAGTGGAAAGAAAGAGTTAAAGAAGGATTTGACCGTCTTTATTCAAAAGCATTTGAATTAGGAGGACTAGTTTCTGGAGAACACGGAATTGGCCTTGCGAAGAAATCCTACATGCATAAACTCTTAGGAGATGAGCAACTTATGTTAATGCGCGGCATTAAACAAGTGTTTGATCCAAAATACATCTTAAATCCGAAAAAAATCGTATAATTCACTTAATTATTTTCAATAATCATATTTAAAACGTTTACATTCATGTTATAATAATTTAAAGAATAAGAAGGCATTTAAAGAGGTCATATGATATGAGTGTAATGTTAAATATGCTAAAAAATAAAGAAGTACTTAGTATGGCTGAGCGTGTTGTCCTTGATTACTTAATTGAGAACAAGGCAACTCTCAAGGATTTTAGTGTGGAAAAAATTGCCGAGGCTGCTTATACGTCTCCAGCAAGCGTTGTGAGAATGTGCAAAAAGTTAGGTTATAAAGGTTTTAAAGATTTTAAAATTGATTTTATTTTATCTAATTCTAAAGTTGAAATTCCAGAGACAGCAGAGTATAAAGATATTATCTTAATTAAAGATCAAAACTCTGGTAAAAAGGCAATTGAAAATAATATTAGAGCGTTAGAAGAAACAATCAAACTTTATGATGAAAAGAACTACACTAAAGCTGCATCTTTAATCATGAATGCAAGAAAAATTCTTATCTTTGGTAAAGGTTCTTCGTACTTAGTATGTAAAGACTTAGAAATGAAGTTAAGAAGAATTAATAAGTTCGCGATTTCTCAAGGTGAGTCACATGACCAAATCGTGGATGCTTCATTTACAAATGCTAAAGATGTAATTGTCTTCGTATCAAACTCAGGTAAAACAAAGGAAATTATTTCTGCAGCACTACTTGCTAAAGAAAATAAAACACCAATTATCTCAGTTGTTAAAGTGGGTTCATCAATTTTAGCTGACCTTTCAGATGTTGTATTATATACTTCAAGTCTGGAAAGTGATTTTAGATCAGCTGCGATGACTTCACGTATCTCTCAAATGTCAGTGATTGATGCGTTATTTGCTAAGTGTGCTTACTTAGATATTGACCGTTCAGTCCAAGCGCTGGAAGAGACATATCGAACAATTAAGAAATATAAGCGATAAAAAAATGTGAAAAGTGCGATTAGTTTCGCACTTTTTTTCTTTTTTTGAAATAATATACCAAAAATAATAGCGCTTACATATATATGTAAGCAACTTAAAGTATAATAGAGAGGAAACGGACATTTACGAGGTTTAACTATGTTAAAGAGAAAAATTGCAGCAGGCATTATGAGCGGTACTTCTTTAGATGGTATTGATGTTGCCTTTGCGGAAATTAAAGGATTCGGTAAACATACAAAAATAAATCAAATTGCAGGAAAGACTTTCCCTTATCCAGATGATTTACTGGTAAAGATTAAAAAGGCAACTCTGAATCAAATGAATGTCAGTGAAGTATCAGACTTGAATTTCTCACTTGCTAGAGTCTATGCAGACTGTGTATTAAAACTAGCTAAAGAAGTGAATATTGATACAAAAAATTTATACTTTGTGGCATCTCACGGACAAACAGTTTATCACCAAGGTGCAAAGGATGAAAATTTTTTACCTTCAACACTTCAACTTGGTTCAGGTCCAGTAATGGCACAACTTTTACAAACAACAGTGATTACAGATTTTAGAGCAGCAGACATGGCGCAAGGTGGTCAAGGTGCCCCCTTAGTTCCATTTGTCGATTTCTTACTCTATGGTTCTAAGAAGACTTCAAGAATTCTACAAAATATTGGGGGTATCAGCAATATAACTGTTTTACCAAACGGTATGAAGGAAGAAGATACTTACGCCTTTGACACTGGTCCAGGCAACATGATGATTAATTATGCGATGGAAGTTTTATTTCAAAAATCATATGATGACCATGGTAAGGTTGCGAAATCTGGAAAGTTAATCAAAGCATTATTTGAAGAAATAATTACCCACCCATACTTAGGGAAAATGCCCCCTAAATCATGTGGTAGAGAACAGTTTGGTGTAGATTATACTCAAAAAATTCTTGATAAATACGAAGAAGAAAAGAAAGAAGATATTGTTCATACATTAACTAAAGCCAGTGCATTTACAATGATTGATGCGATTAAAAGGTTTGTGTTAAACAGATTTCAAATTGATCAGTTAATTGTCGCTGGTGGAGGAATTCATAATGACTTTATTATGGATGAACTAAGAAATAACTTAGATGGTATTGAAGTTTTAACAACAACAGAATTAAAACTTGATAGTGACTTTAAAGAAGCACTTGCCTTCATTATCTTAGGCAATCAAGCAATTAAGCATAAACCGGCAACACTAAAAAGTACAACAGGTGCAAAAAAATCAGTTATTACAGGAAGCATATCGTTTTATAAATAAGGGGGAAAATATATGCCCAAAAAATTAAAAATCTCAATCATCGGTGCAGGAAGTTCATATACTCCGGAATTTGTATACAACGTTATCAAGTTTTATAAAAATGTACCTGTAACAGAACTGATGTTGATTGATTTAGAAAATAATGAAAAACATTTAAAAACAATCTATGATTTTTCTAAACAAATGCTAGATAAAGCAAAATTAAAAATTAATTTAACATACAGTACCAACCGTAAAGTGGCTTTAGTAGATTCACATTATGTTGTGATTCAAATTAGAGTTGGAAAAATGGAATCAAGATTATATGATGAAACACTTCCAGCAGAATACGGATTACTGGGACATGAAACATTTGGTATTGGGGGACTATTCAATGCACTTCGTACAGTTCCAGTTATCTTTGACATTATTGAAGATGTGAAAGATGTTTGTCCTCAGGCTTGGGTATTAAATGTAACTAACCCTACTGGGATTATTAGTGAAGCAATCTTTAGATATTCAGAGTTTGACCGCTTCATCGGTGTATGTTCAGACCCAGTACAAATTACAAACGATTTAGCTGAAGCACTTGGTGCACCAAAAGAAGAAATCATTCCTTACTTTGCAGGGATTAACCACTTATCATTTGTGACAAATCTTTACTGGAATCACAAAGATTGGTTACCAAAGATTTTAAAGAATGATGAAATGCTTCAAAAATTTAAATACGATAAAACATATTTAAAGAACCTAGAAACTTATCCACATATCGATTTTGATTATTATATCAACTATGATGAAATTTTAGCTGATTATCTAAACGATATTAAAAATGGAAAAATTAGAGCAAACGAAGTTATGAAAGTTGAAAAGACTTTATTTGATCACTACAGCAATTTAGCAAATGATTATGATCCTGAGTTAATGAAGTTAAGAAATGGTAAAGACTATTCATTACAATGTCTAGATATTATTTCAGGTATTCATAATAACTCAAAAGAATATATGGTTTTAGACACCATAAATAGAGGTCATATTACAGACCTTTCAGAAGATTGTGCAATTGAGATTACATGTAGAATCACCGACCGTGGGCCATTACCCGTACATATTGGACGATTACCTCTACAAATCAGAGGGGTTATTCAACATGTGAAATCTTATGAAGAATTATTGGTGGATGCAATTTATGAGAAGAACATCAATAAAGCATTAATGGCTTTCCAAAATCACCCACATACAACATCATTTAAACAAACAAAAAAAGCGTTTGATGCATTATATGAGAAAAATAAATCACATCTAGGATATTACGGAGAATATAAAAAATGAAATTAGTTAACTATAAAACAAACTTGCCTTTAAATTACTATCAAACAGATATTCAAATTGAAATACCTGAAGATTTTAAATTAAAACCAATGCGTGCATTTTGGGTATCAAATGTTGTGAACATTGATTTACCTAAAGTAACAGACCCAAACTATAAAAACAAAATCAAAGAAATGTTTGAAACTGCAAAAGCGTATAACATCAATACAATCTTTTTCCAAGTAAGAACGACTAACGATGCATTTTACCGTTCTAAGCTCAATCCATATTCAAGATTCTTAACAGGAAAAGAAGGGGTAGCTCCTGAATTTGATGTCTTAGCATATGTTTTAGAAGAAGCTAAGAAATATAACATTGAAGTACATGCATGGTGTAATCCATATCGTGTTTCAATGAAAACTCCACTAACTAAATCAGAATATCTAGCAGAATGTGATGATTTAAACTTCGCAAAAATTCATCCGGAATTTACAGTTACAGATAAAAACGGATTAATCATCCTAAATCCGGCGAAGAAAGAAGTAAAAGAATTTATTAAACAATCAATGCTTGAAATTTTAGAAAATTATGATGTGGCTGGTATTCACTTTGATGATTACTTCTATCCATATGCAGGTTTATCAGATACAGATAATGACTTAGCTGATTTTGAAGCAAGAACGGATAAAACAATCGATTTAGATCAATTTAGAAGAAACCAAATCACGGAAGTGATTAAAGACATGCATGATTTAATTAAGACAAATTATCCTACGAAAAAATTTGGTGTTTCACCATTTGGTATTTGGAAGAATAAACCAAATGATCCAAGAGGTTCTAACACAGATATTAAGTGTTCACAAAGCTATGATAATCAATATGCAGATAGTTATGAATGGGTAAAAAATGGCTATATTGATTACATCATTCCACAATTATATTGGGACTTTGCTCATCCAATTGCACCATATGGTGATTTACTTGAGTGGTGGGTAGAATTATGTAAAGACACAAACGTTGATTTATACATTGGTCACGGTGCATATCGATTAGGTAGTGAAGGTGGATATGAAAATAAATATGAAGTTGTTAATCAACTTAAGTTTGCGAATCAACATGAAACAGTGAAGGGAAATTGTTTTTTTACATACAAAACATTTATTGAAGAGGGTCCAACAAGACCTGGTATGGATTTAGTTAAGCAATTATTAAACGGGAAGAAGGTATAGGCATGATAAAGAAATTTTCAATCTTAATCACCTTGGCACTCCTGGCATTCTCAATTGGCGTTCCAAAAACGAACGCTACAGTTGTTGAAGAAGCTGAAGCGTTGTTGCCAACATCGATCACAACAGAACAAAATGGGGAGTTTAGAGCAGCGTGGGTATCACATTGGATTTCTTCACTTCCGAGTTATACAACTGAAGCAACTTTTAAATCACAAGCAACAAAGATTTTAGATGTTTTATCATATTACAACTATAACGCAATTATTATTCACTTTAGAACACACAATAATGCGTTATATAAATCAGAAATTAACCCTAAAGCGAGTTGGTTTGCAAATGTTAACTTTAACACATTTGATCCAATGGCATGGTTAATCGAAGAATCACACCGTCGTGGATTTGAATTTCACGCGTGGTTTAATCCATATCGTCTAAGTACAAGTGGTGGTCAAATTTCAGGGTCAATCCCAGCAGCAAATCCACAGAGCAATTCAGCAAATATTTTAACCGCAGGCTCAAATGCAATTCTTAACCCCGGGATTCCAGCAGTTAGAGAGCATATTGTAGCGACAATTGAAGAAGTATTAGAAAACTATAATGTGGATGCAATTCACTTTGATGATTACTTCTATATCAATATGGGTGCAAATGGTGCAACATCAGGTGCAACAACAATTTTAACTGAACCAGACCAACAAACATTTATTCAATATGGTCAAGGTTATAATACAAACAGTGCTACTGATAAAGCTAACTGGAGAAGAGAACAAGTTAACAAACTTATCGAAATGGTAAGTAACTCGATTAAAGCTTATAATGCTGCAAATGGTCGCTATGTTCAATTTGGTATTGCTCCAACAGGTATTTGGAAAAATGGTAATGGTGAAGTTACTTATGACCAAAATGGTATGCCAATTACAACCGGCTCACAAACAACAGGTCAAACACACTATTCATCATACTTATTTGCAGATACTGTACATTGGATTAAACAAGGTTGGTTAGATTATATTCTGCCTCAATCTTATTGGGCAACAGACCATCCAGCAGGTTCTTATGACAAGTTAATGACTTGGTGGAATAAAGTTGTTAAATATTTACCGGTTAACCTTTATTCAGGTATTGGTTTATACATGGCAGAAAATAGTTCAGCCTACTCATGGTATAACACAACAACACAATTCTCTACACAACTTAACCTAATAAAATCATTAGAAAATGTCGATGGACACAGTATATATTCATATAACACGATGTTAAGTGCGTATAATGGCGCAGGTACTGCGGTTACAGGTAACATGAATAATGCTAAAAATAATTACCTAAATACGAAAGTTCCTTTAGCACCATTAAAGAGTTTTGAGCCAGTTATTTTACCGGCTGTTGAAAATATTAGTCATTCAAATGGTACCTTAACATTTGATACAATACCTGGAGCTAAATTCTATTATATTTATCGCTCAAATTCAGGTTTATCATATGGTAATGAACAAATCGTTGGTGTGGTGGGACATAAAGATATTGCACAAATGACATATCAAACAGGTGATAATAGTTCAAATTACGAATATGGCGTAAGAGCATTATCACAAACAAATCATTTAGGTTTAACTTATAACTCAAATGTAGTAGCACCTTCGATTAATCTTCAAGGTACCTTAAATGGTGCTGAATATACTTCAGCAGTTACCATTACGTTAACAAGTGCAAACCCAATTACATATAGTTTAGACGGAGAACCATGGCAAGCTTATACAGCGCCAATTCAAGTGAAGAAGAATGGTTCACATATAATCGCATTTAAAGCAACTGAAAATGGTGAAGATTCGCAAATCGTTTCACGACAGTTTATTATTAATCAAGTCAACAATGATGTACCTTTAATTAAAGTAAATGGTACAAAGGTAGGAAATAACTATCAAGTTGGAGCAGAGGTAACAATTACTTCAAATGGCGCTCAAATTTACTACAAATATAATCATGGTTCACAATCAATAAATGAATGGACATTATATACAGGACCATTCAAGTTAAATGATGCAACATTAGTCAATGGTAACTATGTTATTTATGCAAAAACAATCGATGAGAATTTAGCAGAATCTAATGAAATTGATTTGCTTGTGAAAGTAGTTGATGTTCCCAATGATCCTATACTGGGTGTCGCTGGTGACGGTAATGATCCTTATTACACTTGGCTTGAGCTTACATTGGATCCGAAAACATCAACGACACAATATAGAATAAATAATGGTGCTTGGACTGTATATAATGATCCAGTAGAATTTAGAACACCAGGTACATATAAGTTTGAATATCGTGCAGGAACAAACGGCAACATTTTAGTAAAACAATTTACAATCGTTTCACCAGTGAGTGTTCCAACAATTGAACTTGAAGGTTCATTAGATGATTTCTACTATAAATCTGAAGTAAAAGTTACACTAGGTGCAGCAGAAGGAGAAAAAATATTCTATCGTATCCATAATGGTTCAAGTTGGTCAAATTATACAGAATACACTGAACCATTTATGATTAAGAACAATGGTACATATTCAATTGAGTTTTATAGCCAAAACTTAGCTTTAGAACAAAGTGAAAAAGAATCTAAAATTGTTCGTGTGGATATTCCATATAATGAGAATAATCCATACGTGATTAGAAACGGTCAAAACGTTTTCTATTACAACACAAACATCCCTGTAGAACTACCTACAACTTACACAGAAAAAACTGAAGAATTTAGAGCAGTTTGGGTATCTACAGTAAGTAATATTGATATCCCTCAACATCGTGGAGAAGTTGCTTATAAAGAAGAAATTGATAAGATTATTAAGACTTTAAAAGACAATAACTTCAATGCAATGTTCTTCCAAGTCAGACCAATGAATGATGCATTTTATGAATCAGAATTTGCTCCATGGTCACGCTATTTAGGCGGAGCAGAAGGTATTAATCCTGGTTGGGATGTATTAGCTTATATCATTGAACAAGCACATAAAAATGGAATTGAATTCCACGCATGGATGAATCCATATCGTGTATCAAGTTCAGCTGGTGATAAACAAACACAATTAAATGCTTTATCATCTAAGAACTTTGCGAAATTAAATCCAGAATATGTAATGCAAGATAATAATGGTTACTTAATCTTAAACCCTGGTGAGCCATCTGTAAGACAATATTTATATAATATTGTTGATGAACTCATGAATAAATATGACATTGATGGAATTCATTTTGATGATTACTTCTATTCATATAACGGCACAAATAATGCTGAAGACCAAACACAGTTCCAAAGATTTAATCCGCAAGGATTATCTCGTGATGACTGGAGAAGAGAAAATGTTAATGAATTAGTGAAGACAATCTTCGAAATGGTTGAAGAACATAACGCTGAAAAAAATACATTTATTAAATTTGGTATTTCTCCATTTGGAATTTGGAGAAAT
The DNA here is from genome assembly GCF_900660755.1 of Acholeplasma hippikon. Taxonomy (NCBI): domain Bacteria; kingdom Bacillati; phylum Mycoplasmatota; class Mollicutes; order Acholeplasmatales; family Acholeplasmataceae; genus Acholeplasma; species Acholeplasma hippikon. The sequence goes on along the minus strand of NZ_LR215050.1, from coordinate 846,845 downwards.
AAATCACAAGATCCACTTGGTTCAAATTCTCAAGGTTTATCAAGTTATTCAGCACAATATGCTGACACTTATAAATGGGTAAAAGAAGGTTGGGTTCACTATATTATGCCTCAACTATATTGGGAGTTTAACCACTCAACAGCAAGATTTGCTGATTTAGTAGATTGGTGGGTAGATGTTGTTAAAGATACAAATGTTGATTTAATTATTGGTCATGGTTTCTACCGTTATGCAGAAACTTCAAATAACTGGAAAGACCAAAATGAATTATTAGAACAATTAAGATATATTAGTCAATATGAAGAAATTGTTGGTAGTTCATTCTTCTCATACAAAACTTTAAATAGTCAACATACATTTGTAACACAAGCAATCAGTAGATTAAATAATTACTTCTGGACTGAAAGACCTGATTTACCATGGCAAACAAAAGTCGAAGCTCCTATTGATCCGGTAGATCCAGTCGATCCTACAGACCCAGTTGATCCAGAGAAACCAAGAGAAGAATCAACTTTAGGGATTATTATTGCAGGAACTGTATCCGGAGTCTTAGTACTTGTTGTAATTTCATTAATTGTTTCAATTAAAAAGAAAAAATAATAAATTAATAGGAGGGGAAAAAATGAAAAGAACATTATTGTTCATTACAGTGATGCTTAGTTTCATCGTATTAATTGCCTGTGAAAAAACATCTGTTGAAGTCACAGTCAATACATCATCAGTTTCATTGCAAGTTGGGCAAACTGAACAACTCACAATTACAACAACTGATGAAGAAGGTTATATTATAACAAGCAACAATGCTTCAATTGCAACCGTATCTGAATCAGGTTTAATCACAGCTGTTGCAGTAGGCGAAACAAAAATCAAAGTTGAAGCAAAATCAAACAGTAAAGTCTTTAAAGAAGTGGCAGTTACAGTTACTAAAGAATATTTAGTTTCGATTAAAGAAGTAGAAAGTCCATTGTTTGAGGGGTCGACTTATCAATTAATTTACACCGCAAATGATGATGTAATATTTACTTCAAGTTCATCAGCAGTCACTGTAAATAACACAGGTTTATTAACGGCTGTTTCTGTTGGGACCGCAATAATTACAATTCAATCTGCAAAAAATGCTAATGTTAAAGCAAGTATTAACGTCACTGTTATTGAAGCATTATCTGAATTAGTAATTGACTTTGCTGATGTACATAATGCAGGTACGCTTAAGCAATTAGGAATTCTTAATGCACCTGAAAATGCATCAGGATTATTCATTTATGAATCATCAGATGAAACTATCGCAAAAGTTTCAGAAACTGGAATGGTTAGTTTCTTAAAAGAGGGTTTAGTAGAATTTACAGTTAAGTTAGCAAACGATGAAGAAATTTCCGCTAAGAAGACTGTAGTTGTTAAGAATATAATCATTGTTGATGCAACTAAAGTAAGTGGTGATAAAGTAACACAAGACGGATTAGAATTTGTCTTTGGTGACAAATTATTCGCGACTTTAGATGAAGCATTAAGAAACACATTAGAAGGTACAAAAGTACACGTATTTGCTGGTAACTACGAAAGTGAAGCAACAGTAAAAGATGATTTTGTTGAAATTATCGGTCAAACTGGCGCAACAATGAAAGCACGTTTAACACTAAGTTCTTCAAATGTTTCCATTTCTAACCTTTCATTTGCTCAAAACGGCTCAGTTGAAGCAAATGAAGATATCTCTAACATTACATTAAAGAACAATAAGTTTGAAAATATTACTGCACAAGTTGCAGCAATTAGATTAGAAAAAGTTAGCAATGTAACAATTGAATCAAACACATTCAATCAAGTAGCAAAAGCTGCAATTGAATTAGTTGATTTAAAAGATGGCAATGTAACGATTCATAAAAACACAATTTCAAATGTTGAAACAGCAGTGAAAATGGATGGCGATATTGAAACTAATTCGATTGTCATGATTACACGTAATAATGTATCAACTGTTAAAGTTGGTTTTGATGTACAAACAAAACAAAAATTAAAATTAGGTTATGCACGTTTTAACTCAGTGGAAAATTATACTGAGTTTGCTGCAAAGGCTTACCAAGGAAGTGACTTTGATTTCACATTAAACTATTGGGGAACAATAGACTTAGACTTAAACAAGTTTGTTAATATTTCTCAAAGATATTTAGCAGGTAATTATGAAACTAAAGCGTCAATTACTGCTGAAAATAAAGTGATTGATGGTCAACCATTAAAAATCTTAGTAACAAACGGCATCGATGAAATTAGAGTAAATGATTCATATCGTTTATCATGGGAATTCTTACCATATGAAACAACTGCACTTGTTAGATTTATTACATCAAACGCAGAAGTTTTAATGGTATCTAACAACGGTACATTAGAAGGTAAGAAGAGTGGACTTGCAACAATTACTGCACGTTTAAGTGCAAACACTTCAATTAATACACCAATGGAAATTAGTGTAACAACAGATCCTGGTATTGATTTAACTCCTTCTAAGAAGGAACAAGGCTTACTAGTTGGAGAACCATTCAGTTTAACAGCTAATCCATTCCCATATATATTAAAAAATGAAGAAGTTATTTTTGAATCAAATAACCCAAGTGTTGCAACGATTGATAACACAGGTAAAGTAACTAGTTTAAGTGCGGGTGAAGTTAAATTCACTGCTAAATTAGCAACAGACCATCATGTGATCGCGGAGTACTATGCAACATTCTATTCATCATTAGATTCACAAAATAGTTTATTAGATTTCTTAACAGTTAACCAGGTAGCATTTACTGAAGCATTCACATATACAGCAAGCGGTGTTGGTTTAACTTACACTGTTACACAATATGAAAGTGTTTCTAGATATTACTTTGATGAATTAGTTGTGAATGATACAAAAATGGTTCCAGTTTCAAATGGAATTCGCCCAGGATCTTCTAGAAATCCAATTCCTGCTGGATTACCAAGATATAACGATAAACATGTTTATTGGGTAATTATCCATGATACTGCAAATACAGATTCATCGAGTTCAGCATTATCACATGCTAACTATTTACTACAACACGCAAATAGCGGAACTGTATTAAATACTTCTTGGCACTATACAATTGATGATATTGATATTTATCAACACATCCCAGAAGATGAAGTAGCTTATCATGCTGGTGATGGATCTAACCTTCCAGGTCAAGGTTCATACACTGGTGGTGGTAACCGTAATGGTATTGGTATTGAAACATCAGTTGCTTTAACAGATGACTTATGGAGAGTATGGCAAAGAACTGCTAAATTTGCTGCAGAAGCATTAGTTCGTTGGAATTTACCAAGAACACATCTTAAATATCATAGAGACTTCTCAGGAAAGATTTGTCCAAATGTATTAATTACATCAGGATTAATTCAGTACTTCGAATTATTCGCAGATATTGAATATAAGATTGCTACAGAACATGCAAATGCACAAATTATGTTTGAATCTCATAATACAGATTTACTAGATCATACAGGTCGTATCGTGAAGATGCCAGAAAAAGCTACAAACGTAAGTTATACAATTACAGTTACTGAAAATGGTGTAACTTCATCACGTACTTTCCAAGTATTAATCCCAGGTACAGTTAGATAAATTCAAACTAAATAAACGTTTATTTTGAAAAAAATGTTCAAAACGTAAAAAAAAAGCGCTGTTAATGGTATTAAAATGAAAAGTCATTGACAGAGCTTTCATTATTCATTAAAATGAATGAGTAAACTCAAAACAAAAAAAGAAGAGGGAGTAGTATAGAATGAAAAAAATTACAGCATTATTTATGTTGTTATTGTCTGCAGCATTATTAGTTGTTCCAACTTTTGCAGCAGATGATGAACTTGTGGATTTATATCCATATGATGATCCAGGTGCATTATATGGTCCATCAGCAAAACCAGGAAATACGCTAGTAGGGGACTCTAACTGGGACGTAATTTATGATGGTCATAGATATCACGTGGTAAGAGGTGGCGTAAGATACGCTAAAGATTTCGAAGACAAAAATGCCGATGGTTATATCGAAGTAAGTGAAATTACATCAGGCAGTTTATCTTGGAACGCGTTCGCGCAAGTAATTATTAATGACACAGAAGAAGACTTTATTCTTAGCACAACAAATGCACGTACAGATATCACATCTGTAGTACACAGATACTATGCATATTTTGATGCTACTGGTAAATTAGTAATGTTCGAAGACCAATTAAACAAGTACAAACTTGTTAATGACGGAACTACTGCTGAACCAGATTACCGTTTTGCAACTGAAGCTGAAATTGCAGATCCAGAAGTAACTAAAGTTGAAGCTTCTATCCGTATGAAGGCAGATGACGAAGATGATCAAGGATATGTTCTTGAACCAATCGTTAACTTACAATGGGTTAACTTCGATCACGTTGGTACAGAAGATGCTTTAGTTTCAACTATTTTAAACGATAATCCAAACTATGTTCACATCCCTGCAGGATGGACTGTTTGGTCATTCGGTACAAAAGATAGAGACGGAGCAAACGTTGCAACTGAAAAATTAATTAGAACAATGCCATCTAAGATTGTTGATAAATTCGAAGGACGTTTAGTTCTTGAATATGATACACAAGCTCCAGTATTTGCAGGTGTATCATCAATGGATGATGACGCTGTAACACCAGGTATCAACAAAGTTGTTGAATTCAATGGTACATTCACATTACCTAACAACTTATCAGCATCATACGTTAAGATGTTCGATGAAGATGGAAAGATTATCAACAAAACAACTAAATTACCTTTCGTAGTTGAAATTTACAAAGGCGAAGATTTATTAGAAACAATTGACTATGCATACGATGCAGAAACAGATAAATATACTGCTTCAGGTCCTGTAACAGTAGTTGACTCTTCAGTATTCGGTGCTGGTTATAAAGCAGTATTCAAAGCTCAAATTCCTAACGGAAAAGCACAAGAAGTTGAAGTAGATGTTGTTATCGGGGTTATGCCTCCTAAATTCAAGAATGTTGCAAACAGATTCCATAAAGAAGATCAACCAATTGATTTATTAGGATTAATCACTGCAGATGATGGTTATGGTAATGATAAGACTAAAAACATCGTAATTTCATATCCTGAAAACTTCAATCCTTATTACCCACAACCAGGTGAATACAAGATTGACTTAGAATTCACTCATCATGTTCATATCCCTGGTGTGCCAGATATTCCTGCTAAATTAGTTTTAGATGGTACTGAAATTACAAATATCAGAATTAACCAAAACTACACAACATACTCAACATTCACAACTTTATACACAGCGCCATTCGTGTATACAGATGCTTATGCAAGTATTACAATTGCGCAATTCGATAAAGATGGTAAATTAGTTAAATCTGTTAACAGAACTAACTGGGATACTGTTGGTGGCGAAAAATTAGATTCAGGTGCAAAAGTTAAAGCATGGTTAGAAGGATTAACATTTGAAGATGGTGGATTCGTTGTTATCTTCGGTGTGAGCACACATCAAACAGCTGCTAGAGCACTTAAAGTTGATGATGTAGTAACATACACTCCAACAGTAGTAGGTACTCCAGACTTTGATACAGATATCGTAACTAAGACATCTTATACATTAAAAGTTACTGACCACACAGCTCCAACTATTGTTGCTGTAAACAAAACTTTCAAAGTTCAAATCGGACAATTTACAAACGTTAACGATGCAATCTTCGCAAACGTTGTAGCATTTGACAACTACGATACTAATTTAGCTTTATTCGTTGAATCAAACGGCGGATTAAACTTAACTAAGACTGGTAAATACACAGTTGTAGTAGGTGTTGAAGATGGAAATGGAAATGCGTCAAGTGTTACATTTGAAATCGAAGTAGTTGAAAATCCATTACAAAAAGAAATTGATAAATTATTAACTGAAGACCAAGTAAAAGCTTTAATCGAAGAAAGATTAGCTTCATTCAACCCACCTGCAGATAACTCAGGTAAAGTTGGCGTTGGTGCAACAGTAGGTATCTCAGTAGGTTCAGCTTTAGCATCATTCGGCGGAGCATTCTTACTATTCAGAAAGAGATAAGTTGAAAAATGAAAAGCCCACCTAAAAATGGGCTTTTTATGTTTTAAAAGCGATAACGATTGAAAAAAATTTTACTTATTAGAAAAAAATGTAAGCGCTTGGATGAATCATACTATATATATAGTATAATTTAAGTAAGCGTTTTACAAAAAAATAAAAAAAAGGAAACGAGGATAGAAAATGAAAAAAATTTATGGTTTATTAATTTTCGCTGCAATGTTATTCGTCCTAGTTGCATGTGGTGGAGGCAACACAGCTGTGTTCAGTGGTGTTTCTGACGTTACTATCAATGTTGGGGATACATTTGATCCTAAGGCGGGTGTAACTGCTAAGGATAAAGCAACAAACGAAGATTTAACTGCGAATATTACAATTGAAGGTGCAGTTAACACTAACGTTGCAAATACTTACACATTAACATATAAGGTTGTTGGTTCAGATGGAAAAACAACTTCAGCAACAAGAAAAGTTACAGTTAAAGCGGGTGGCTCAACAACAGCTACTGAAATTGTAATTATGCATGGGGCACCAAATGAAATTGACCCATTTGACCCATCTTATACAGGTAAACAACAAAAAGAACGTCAAGATCTTCAAAGAAAAGTTGAACAAGAATTAAACGTTAAAGTTGTTTACAAACCTTATCCTTCAAATGCTGCATGGGGTCCATCACGCGTGAGTGCGATTGTTAATGCATCAGTTTCAGGAACTCCACTTGCGGATATTTACTGGACAACATCAGACTGGACTCAACAATTAGCTAAAGGTAATGCCATTGTTCCACTTGATAAGTATTTTGAAAAAGGACTTGGTGAAAATATTACAGAAGAAGCTAAACAAATCGGTTCATACAACGGTAAAGTTTATGCAATGATGACAGGTAAACCGACAGTCGATGTAGGTCTATACTACAATATGGACTTAATTGAAGACTTAGGTATTAAAAATCCAACAGAAATGTACTTAGAAGGAAACTGGACTTGGTCTAAGTTTGAAGCATGGGCTGAACAAGCACAAGCGGCATTAGCTTCTAAGGGCGATGGTTATAGCGCATTAGGTGGAGTAGTTGGTGTTTGGGCACAAAACATGGTTCCATTAAACGGTGGATCATTAATCAACACAGTAACTAACAGAGTTGCGTTCCATCAACAAGCGGCATTAGATACATATGATTTCTTATCAAAACTATATGTAGATAAAGGTGTATTCGAACAAAATGGTTCATATGACTCAGGTTCTGCAGCATGGACTTCTGGTAACGTGTTAATTCACCCAGGTTCATTCTGGTTCTTAAATGCAGAAAACAGATGGAAGGGATTAAACTTCAATTTAGGATTTGTTCCTTATCCATCAAGCGATACATATAAAGGTGGTTACGTTTCACGTGTAAGTGGATTAGCAGTCTTTAATATTGCAGCTGGTTTATCTGAAACTAAAGAAGAATTAGCATTCCGTGTTTGGAACGCATTACAATTATGGCAAACAGATGAAGAATTTAGAGATGAATTCGAATTAACATTAATTTCAAGATTAAATGATGAAAAATCTGTTGAAGCTTACTTAGCTATCTATGATAAGACTCAATTAGATTTATTAAATGCTTTAGGCATCTCACAATATGATACAGCAACTGGTTGGATGGCTAGAATTAATACAGGTATTAAAACTAAATCTTCAAGAACTGCAATGGATGAAATTAAACCAATCTATGAAGCAGCACTAGAAGCTTATTTATCAGGCAAATAAAAAAAAGAACTTGGTAGTAACCTTCCTAAACCTTACCTTAAGGTCTAGGAAGGTTATGCCATTTTCATGAGGTGAACATGAAAAAGATACATATTATCATTTTAAGCATTGTGTTAGTATTCTTTGCGTATATCGTAACTGATGCGCTTCTTATAGCTTTTGACACAGACACTTTAAAGTACAATCAGTCAGTTTCAGTAGAGTCAGGAAGAGCCAATGCAGATGACTCCTATGTCAAAAACTATCAAGACTATGTCCTTTCTAAAAATCAAACATTCCCACAAGGAAAAGAGATAGTAGTCTACGGAACTGATTTCTCTAGCGCTACAGGAGATTTTGAAATCCTTAATAATTATCAAGGTGTTGATAAATCACTTCTAACTAAAGAAGCCGGTTCTTTCGAATTTGAAGTAGACGTTGAAGAAGCGGGATTTTATCATATTAAGTTAAGATACTTTGCATATGAAGGTAAAGGTTCAGCTATTGAACGTAAATTCTACTTAAATGATGAAGTACCATTTGAAGCGGTGGAGCAAGTTGTATTCCATCGTTTTTATGGGGCAAAAGATATCGTTGAACAAGATTTCTTAGGAAATGATATCAGACCAAGCCAAGAAGAAAAGCCAATTTGGACTGACGCATATTTAAAAGACAGCATTGGTTATATTGACGAACCATTCTATTTCTATTTTGAAGAAGGCGTTAATAAGATTAAACTTGATTCAATTAGAGAACCGTTGTTAATTGAAAAAATTACAGTTGAATCAATTAAATCATTACCAACATATGTTGAAGTAAAAGCAACATATGAACAAAATGGTTATCAAATTGCAAACCAACCAATTAATTTCTTACAAGCAGAAACCGCAACACGTACAACTTCTCCAACAATTTATCCATTAAACGATAGAACAAGTCCAAAGACTATGCCTTCAGATCCAAAACTAATTAAGTTAAACACAATTGGTGGGACAAACTGGGGTACAGCGGGGGATTATATTACTTGGGAATTTGATATTGAAGAAGCAGGTTTATATGAAATTAGTTTACGTGTTAAACAGCGTTTAGCAACTGGTATGTCAGTATTTAGAAATATTTATATTGATGGTGAAGTTCCTTTTGCTGAATTAGAAAACTATTCATTTGTTCAATCTAATGACTGGAGAATCCAAACATTAGGTACAAAAGGTGAAGCTTTCTTATTCTATTTTGAACCAGGTAAACACCAACTTAAGATGGAAGTATCACTTGGTGTGTATGGTTCAGTTATTTCTGATTTACAAGACGTTGTAAATAACTTAAACAAAATTTATCGTGAAATTTTAATTTTCACAGGTCCGTCTCCAGACCAATACAGAGACTATGAATTACAAATTAATATTCCTGGATTACTTGATCGTTTCCAAGAAGAATTAGATATTTTAAAATCTTTACGTCAAACTTTAATTGATGTTTCAGGTTCTAAGTCTGAAAAGACTGGTATTTTAGATACTGCGATTTTACAATTACAAGATTTTATTAAGAAACCAAGAGAAATTCAAAAGAATTTAAATACATACGTATCAAATATTTCATCACTAGGTTCATTAATTATTCTTTTATCAAGTCAGCCACTTGAAATTGATTACTTCATGTTCCATCAACCAAAAGCAAAACTTCCAGCTACACAAGCAGGATTCTTCGAATCAACTTGGTATAGCACAAGAGCGTTTATCGCAACATTCACAACAAACTATGCAGCTGTTGGTAGAAAAGATACTGGTGAAGTTGTTGAAACTATTGAAGTATGGTTATCAACTGGTCAAGACCAAGCTAATATTTTAAGAAAATTAATTGATGAAACATTCGCTCCAAGAACTGGTATTCAAGTTGACTTAAAATTAGTTGCAGGTTCATCTTTATTACCTGCTACATTATCAGGACGTGGACCAGACGTTGCGTTAGGTCAAAGTAATGCAACACCAGTTAACTATGCAATGCGTAGTGCAACTTATGATTTATCACAATTTGATGATTTTGATGAAATTAAGACAAGATTTATGGCAGAAGCATTCGTTCCTTACCAATTCAATGGTGGTACATATGCTTTACCAGAACAACAAACATTCTTAATGTTATTCTATAGAACTGATATTTTTGAAGAATTTGGCTTAACTCCACCAAACACATGGCAAGAGTTAACTGAAATGATTCCATCGCTTCAAAAATACAACTTAGAGTTCTACCTACCAGTTCCTTTAACACAAGGTGCTGCCATTGCGTTAGAACCAAACCCAATCTTCTCAACAATGTTCTTCCAAAATGATGGACAGTTCTATATTGATGGAGATCGTCAATCAGGATTCAATGAAGGTAAAGGACCAGAAGTATTTGAACAATGGACAAGCTTCTATACAAACTATTCATTCCCTGTTGAAGCAAACTTTGTTAACAGATTCCGTTCAGGCCAAATGCCAATCGGTATCGTTAACTACAATACATACAATACATTAGCAGTGTTTGCACCTGAGATTAGAGGTAAATGGAACTTTATTCCAGTTCCAGGAACTGAATATGTAGATGAATTTGGTCAAACACAAATTAGAAGAGAAACAGTAGCAAGTGGTTCATCTTCAATTATCTTAAACCAATCAGACAAGAAAGAAGAAGCTTGGGAGTTCCTTAAATGGTGGACTTCTACAGAAACTCAAGTAAGATTTGGTAGAGAAATGGAAGGAATCTTAGGTGCTGCGGCTCGTTACCCAACAGCAAACGTTGAAGCGTTAAGTTTACTACCATGGACATTAGGCGAATTAGAAAAACTTCAAGAACAATGGTCTTGGGTTCGTGGAATTCCCGAAGTTCCAGGTGGATATATGACAGGACGTCACTTAGATAATGCATTCCGTATGGTTTACAATGAATCAACAAACCCACGTGAAACAATCTATGATTACGTACAAATGATTAATGAAGAACTTGCGAAGAAACGTCGTGAATTCGGACTAGAGTAGGAGAAGGATCTTATGCAAGCAGCAACAAAATTGGATTTCAAAACTAGATCCAAGTATATGTGGCAAGAAATGAAAGCTCATAAGCACCATTATATTTTAATGGCGCCTTATGTGTTACTGTTCATTCTGTTCACTGTAATTCCTGTGTTCATGTCTTTAGGTATCAGTTTTACTCAATTCAATATGTTAGAAACACCTAAGTTTATTGGATTAGACAACTACATCAAATTACTTTTAGATGATGAAATATTTATTATTGCAATTAGAAACACAATTATCCTAGCGGTTGTTACAGGGCCAGTAAGTTACTTACTAGCCTTCGTATTCGCTTGGTTAATTAATGAATTAAAACCTAGAATGAGAGCATTCATGACTTTAATTTTCTATGCACCATCCATTTCTGGTAATGCATTCTTAATTTGGTTATTAATCTTCTCAGGTGACGTACATGGTTATGCCAATGCGTTCTTAATGAACTGGGGTTTAATCGATAACCCAATTCTATGGTTAAAAGATCCGGATTACATGTTACTTGTAATTATCATCGTTCAATTATGGTTAAGTTTAGGTGTTTCATTCTTATCATTCATTGCTGGTTTACAATCAGTTGATAGAACATTATATGAAGCTGGCGCAATCGATGGTGTTAAAAACCGTTGGCAAGAACTATGGTTCATTACCATTCCTTCAATGAAACCACAATTATTATTCGGTGCTGTGATGCAAATTACAACATCACTTGCTATTGCCGAAGTATCGATGCAATTGGTAGGGTTCCCATCTGTTCAATATGAAGGACATACGATTGTTACCCACTTAATTGACTACGGTTCAATACGATTTGACCTAGGTTATGCATCAGCAATCGCAACCGTCTTATTCTTAATTATGATTGGTGCGAACGTATTAGTTAGAAATTTCTTAAGAAGGTTAGGTGAATAAGATGCAAGTAATTAAAAATTACCTTCTTAAACGTAAATACAGCAAGAAAAAACGTATTAATCGTTCAGTTGCTGGGGACATATCATTATTCATTTTATTAGCATTATTTGGCATATTCTCAGCATATCCATTAGTAATGACTGCGTCAAATGCATTCAAACCATTAGATGAATTATTCGTATTCCCTCCAACACTATTCCCAAGAAATGCTACATTTGATAACTTTAGAGATTTATCAGAATTAATTGGAAACTCATGGATTCCATTCTCAAGATATTTCTTTAATACCATCTTTGTTACATTACTTGGTACTGTAGGTCACGTTTTAATTGCCTCAATGGCAGCTTACCCATTAGCTAAATATAAATTCCCAGGCAGAAATTTAGTCTTCGGATTAGTCGTTTACTCATTAATGTTTGCTCCACAAGTAACAGCAACGCCTAACTATATGATGATTTCATGGTTAGGTTTAATTGATACACCATGGGCAATCATTTTACCAGCGATTGCTTCTTCATTAGGTCTTTACTTAATGAAGCAATTCATGGAACAAATTCCATTTGAATTAATCGAATCAGCTAAAATCGACGGCGCATCTGAATATAGAATTTTCTTCCAAATTGTTATGCCACTTGTTAAACCAGCGTGGTTAACATTAATTATTCTTTTATTCCAAAGATTATGGACTGCAGATGGTGGTACTTACATCTTCTCAGAAGAATGGAAACCATTATCTTACGCATTAAAACAAATTGCACAAGGTTCAATTGAACGTCAAGGTACAATTGCAGCCGTTTCATTCATCATGATGATCGTTCCAGTGACATTCTTTATTTTCTCTCAATCTCGTATTGTTGAGACATTCAGTCACTCTGGTATGAAGTAGGAGGTAGCCATGAAATTAACTTTTAAAATTTTATTATTAATTTTACTACCTTTCCAATTAGCAGTTGTTAGATACAACTATTCTTACTATGGAGAAGTCATTCACTCGGCTCCAGGGTTAAACTTCTCAGCATATTTCAATGAACAAACTTTAGGTGTTCCATTCAATTCACCTGAAGATATGGTTGTATATGATGGGAAATTATACATTATAACATCAGGCAGCAATAACTTAGTTGTTGTTGATGAAAGATTTGATGTTGCAATGGGTCCTCGTTATGTCTTTAAGAAAGTTACAGAAACTGTTCCTGATGATTCAAAAGAACCAACAGAGGATAATCCAAATCCAACAAAAGAAATTGAAGTTGAAAAGTTTTTAAAAGAAGATGGTAAGTTAGCAGTAACTTACTTCGTGCCTTCAGAATCGTATAAAGATTATTTAATTGAACAAGGCGAATCAGTTCCTGAATACTATACATTAAATAAACCAAGAGGTTTAGATGTTAAGGATACTGGTATTTACATTGCTGATACTGAAAACCTAAGAATTTTAAAATTAAACCATGATTTTGAAGTAGTAGATATTTTCACAGAAGTAGATAATATCGCATTTGAAGGTAAGGCATTTAAACCTAAGAAAATTACAACAGATACAACAGGACGTATGTATGTGGTTGCGCAAGATATGTTCGAAGGTATTATTGAGTTAGAAAATAATGGTTCATTCAACCGTTTCACTGGTGTTAACCCAATTAAATTAACACCATTTGATATTTTCAAACGTTCATTAATGTCAGAAGAACAAATTGCAAGACTTCCTAAATTCTTACCAACAGAATATACAAACGTTACAATGACTGCTGAAAACTTCATTTATGCTACATCACTCCCATCAAAAAATAACGATGAGGCGATGATTCAGTTAATCAACCCTAAAGGGGTCGATGTCTTACAACGTGAAGGATATGCAATTCCAAAGGGGGACCAACAATACGTAATTAACATGAATAACTACGTTGTTGATGGACCATCAACTTTAGCAGATATTGCGATTTATAAAGATGGAATTTATACAGTATTAGATCAAAAACGTTCAAGACTATTCACTTATGATTCAGAAGGTAACCTATTATACATCAATGGTGAAGCAGGAAACCAATCTGATAAATTTGCTGAAGGGGTTGCGATTACTTACTTCAATGATAACTTATTAGTTTTAGACAGACGTCAAAGAACAGTAGTTGTATATGAACATACAAACTTCGGTAAAAAAGTAAATGAAGCAATTATGTTCCATGGCATGGGAGAATTTGAACAAGCAGCTAAAGTTTGGGAAGAAGTATTAGTACTAAACACAAACTATGAAGTTGCATATAAAGGTATTGGTAAATACTACTTAAGAAATGGTGACTATAAAACTGCTATGGAATACTTTAAGTATGGACATGACCAATATTATTACTCAAAAGCATTCAAACAATACAGAAATAACATTATCAAAGCAAACTTCGGATATATCCTAGCGATAATTATCATTATTCCAACTGGTTTATATGTTTGGAAGCAAATCAAAAAAAGAAAAGGAAGTAAAGTGTCATGAAAGAAAAAATAGGTTCATTCTTTAATGATTTAATCTCCTTTCCTGCTTACATATTAGCGCATCCATTTGATGGATACGACGAATTTAAGACACAAAAGAAGGGTAAGTTGTGGGTTGCAATCACAATGATTGCATTATTCGCTCTACTTAATATTGTTACTTACCAATATGAAGCATTTATTATTAACTTAAGAAATCCAATGAAATTAAATAATATCGAACAGATTTTCTCTGTGGTATTAATTATCGGTTTATTTGTCGAAGGTAACTGGTCTGTGACTACGTTAATGGAAGGAAAAGGAAAATTTAAAGAAATCTTAATGGTAACTGGGTATGCATTATTCCCTATCGTTATTGTAGGATTCCCAGCAGTTTTCATTTCTAACCTCTTAACATTAGACGAAATTTCATTCTATACACTTGCTATTGCATTAAGTTATGTAATGACAGGTTGGATGTTATTCATGGGTATTCTAAATATTCATGAATATGGATTATTTAAGACGATCGCATGTTTCTTACTAACTGTACTTGCGATGTTAGTTATGATGTTTATCGGATTATTATTCTTTGATTTAATCCAACAATTCATTTCATTCATTGCATCTATTATAGAAGAGTTGGGGTTACGAAGATGAACACATTATTAAAGAAAATTATTATTTCAGTGTTAGCTGTAGCCTTAGTAGCATTCTTAGTTATTGGAATTCCACTAAAGAATACAAAATACACTTACGCAACAACTCAAAGTTTTACTAAAGATGGTTTCGTTGAATCAATGGAATTATCAAACACAGAAAAATTAGTTGCCGAAAATGGTAAATATCAATTATTTATTGATGAAACAACTTCATACATTACATTAGTAGACAAAGTTTCTGGTACAAAATGGCAATCAAATCCTACAATTGAAGACCCAACTGAACCAATTATTGCTGCTAAAAATAAACAAAAAGCAACATTGGAGTATTCTTACTATAATGATGCTGGATCAATTACTTCAGTAAACAACTACACATTATCAATTTATCACCCTGCAAGTGTTACAACACCTGAAGGTCAAAGAACATTTGCTATTAAGTATATTGAATCTGAAAATGCAGTACAAGTTCTTTACACAATGAAGAACTTAGAGATTTCATTCTTATACTTCCCTAAATATCTATCTGAAGCGCAATTAGCTGAATTTGAATCACGTGATGCGAATAGATTAAAGAGTTTAGCTTATACAAAATATGAAGAAAAAGATATGAATGGTGATGGCCAATTTACTGATGATGAAAAGTTCTACTTTATTGAAAAATATGATTCATCAATGACATTACTATTAAAGAGAAATCTTTATGAAATTCTTTACACTAAGTATGGTTATACACTAGACCGTGTCGCAGAAGAAAATGCATTACATGAAATTTTTGATGAAGAAGAACGCGTTGAATTCCAAATGGCAGTTCAAATCAAATTATTAGATAGCGGTATTGAAGCTAAGATTTTAAGAGAGTCAATCGTTGAGGTTGGCGCACACCTAGCAGAAGTTTCTTTATATCCGTTATTTGGTACGGCAATTGCAATCGATGAAGAAAACAAACCAACTGAAGGATATTTAGTTGTTCCAGATGGTGCTGGTGCAGTCATTGAATTTAATAATACAAAGACTTCACAAAATGCTTATCGTAAACGTCTATATGGAACAGACCTTTCATTAATGCCATTTTCAATGCCAGAAGAACAACAAAAAATTAACATTCCAGTTTATGGCATGGTTAAGAAAAATGTTGGTGGCTTTGCAGCAATCATTACAGAAGGGGATGCAATGGCATATATCAATGCCGATATCTCTGGAAGAATTGATGCTTACAATAAAATTTATACTTCATTCCAATTAAGAGAAACTGAATCAGTTGTCTTAGGTACAGGTTATAACCGTTATGGTGTGACATTATGGACAAAAGACATTGTGAAATCAGACTTTGCAGTAAACTATACATTCTTAAAAGGAAATGAAAATAGTTATGTTGGCATCGCAAATGTTTATAGAAATTACTTAATTAATAATTTAGGTATGGAACAAAAAGATAATACAACTAAAACTGTGTTAACAGCTGAATTTATCGGAGCATTCGATAAACAATCATTCTTCTTAGGTGTTCCATATTCAACATTAGATTCATTAACAACTTTTGAACAAGCAAAAGAAATTATTGAAAAGTTACAAGACCGTAACGTGACACACTTAAATGTAAGTTATTTAGGGGTATCTAATGGTGGTTTAAGTAACTTAATGTTTGACCGTAACGAAGTGGCTGATGTATTAGGTGGAAAATCTGGTTTAGATAGTTTAAATACATATTTAAATGATTTAGATATTGACTTATATCAACATGCTAACTTTGTAACAACAACTAAGTATCGTGGATTTGTTGATTCATTTAGATACAATTCAATGAGAGTTCGTGGCTCTTCTGCAATGTACTTTGTATATCATGTGCCATCTAAATTGCCTTCATCAGAATTTGATAAAGAAAATATTTTAGACCAATATGTATTAAATCCATTATTATACGAAGCAATGTATAAGAACTTCACTAAGCAATCAAATGTTAGTGGATTAGCACTTGATTTTGTTGGTTCATCACTTGCGTCACATTATGACTACAACAAGACACTATATAAACAAGATGCATTAAACTTACAAAAGAATTTATTAGAAATTATGAATGAAGAGATCTTATTATCTAATCCACTTGGATTTGCATTACCTTATGCATCATTCGTTAATGATTTACCAACTGAAACAACTTTATATGCTTTAATTGATTATCAAATACCATTATTACAATTAGTATTATCTGGCTTAGTAGATTACACTTCAGAATCAATTAACTTAACTTCAAATAGAAGTACACAATATCAATTCTTAAAAGTATTAGAAACTGGTTCTAACTTAAAGTACACTTTATCTTATGAATCAAGTCAAAAATTACTAAATACCAAACATAACCAATACATGTCAACACACTATGTAAACTGGTTAGATCAAATTGAAAATCAAATTGAAATTGTAGACAGTTTAAAACTTCATGAAGGCGTATTAGTAAACCATGAAAGATTACAAAATAATGTGTATAAGGTGACTTACTCAAATGGTTTAGAAATTATGATTAACTACAACCAATATGCAGTGACTGTTGGTACACATCATGTAACTGGCATGAACTATGTTGTTATAGGAGGGGCTAACTAATGCAAGATACAGTTAAAAAAGAAGTAAACCCAACTCCAAAAAATAAAAAACAATTCACATATGAACAACAAAAGTTCATATGGTCATTAGTGTTCTTATTACCATGGATCGCCGGTTTAGCAATTTTATTCATATTACCGTTTTTCAACTCACTACGTTATAGTTTCTTTGAATTAAAACCAGAAGTCGGATTTATTAGAGAAACTTGGGTAGGTATTGAAAACTATATTTATGCACTTAACATCCACACAAGTGGTGCTACATCATTCAAAGTTGAGTTAGTTAATACATTATCAGACGTTGCAATCAACTTACCTGTATTATTAATCTTCTCACTATTTATTGCAGTTTTACTTAACATGAAATTTAGAGGACGCGCGATCGTTCGTGCGATCTTCTTCATTCCAGTTATCCTAAACTCTGCTGCAGTAGCTACTGCTTTAGGTGGAGGAGATGCAATTACTGAAATTCTTGCTCAACAAGGTATTGGAAAAATCTTTGACTTGGAGTTCTATTTACTTCAATCAGGGTTCCCACAATTTGCTGTTGGTCTAGTTGTTGGTTTAATCAGCAGAATCTATGACATTTTAGCACTATCTGGGGTTCCAATCCTATTATTCTTAGCAAGTATTCAATCAATTCCAAGCCACTTATATGAAGCGGCTAAGATTGAAGGTGCAACATCATATGAAATGTTCTGGTTAATTACGTTACCTAACGTTACACCACACATTTTAACCGTTACAATTTATGCATTAGTTGATACATTCTTAACATCACCGGTTTCTGAAATTATTTCAGATGAATTAAACAGTCAAAACTGGGGATTAAGTAGTGCAATGGCATGGATTTATGTAATTTGTATTTTAGGTATCTTGATGATTATTGTCTTATTATTCAAGGCACTTAAGATTGGAGATAGCCATTATGAACGTTAACATTAGTGCAAACTTAAAAGAACAAAAGTTGGTTCAAACAAATGAAATTAAATTAAGAGGCGATAAAGTTAGAAGAAAAAGAAAGTTTGAGGCATTCTTGACTGCATTCTTTAGAACTGTATTCCTTGCTGGTTTATGTTTCGTTATTTTATATCCAACAATTCAGCAAATCTTATTAGCATTCAGAGCAGCGGCAGATATTAATGACCCATCAGTTATTTGGATTCCAAAAAACTGGTCTGTGGAAAACTTTAGATACGCTGCCATGGTACTTGATTACTGGGATGCATTAGTAAATACAATCAAATTATCAAGTATCTCAATGGTCTTACAAGTTATATCAACAGCATTAGCTGGTTATGCATTTGCAAGATTAAAATCACCATTAACAAAGGTCTTATTTATCTTTGTTATCTTAACAATTGTAATCCCTCCACAAGCATTATCACTTGCACAATATCTATATTTCAGAGAAGTTAAATTAATTGGTAAAGAAACATCAATTTACTTAATGAGCGTGCTTGGTATGGGGATTCGTAGTGGTATCTTCATTTATATTTTCCAATCATTCTTTAAAGGTTTACCTAAAGAATTAGAAGAATCTGCACAAATCGATGGTGCTGGCGTACCAAGAATCTTCTGGAACGTTATGTTACCAAACGCTCGTGGTGCGATTATTACAGTTGCATTATTCGCATTTGTATGGCAATGGAATGATGTTTACTTCGCTAAGATTTTTGAAGTATCAACAGCACAATTCCCAATTCTAACAATGCGTTTATTAAATGCATCAGAAAATATTTATGCAGCATTATCTTATGCTGGTGCGTTACACTTAATCGGTAAAGATATTTGGTCAAACCCAATGTTCTTAGCGTTAGTTTCTAACGTTGCAGCATTATTAATGATGTTACCATTATTAATTATGTACTTATTCGTACAAAAACAATTCGTTGAATCTATTGAAAGAACAGGTATCGTCGGCTAATGAAAAACGTTGAATCTAAATTACACCAAAAATTAAATACATTTGCTGACTGGGTAATTAGAATCACATTAATCAATATTTTAATGGTGATTTGTTCATTACCAATTCTTACAATTTATCCAGCATTCGTTGCAGGTTATAAATTATTTAACGATTATGCAAATAAAAACGAAAAACCAATTATTAAAACTTTTTTCAAATACTTTATTGAAGATTTCTCAATTAAAATGCAACTTGGCTTAATGTTAGCCTTAGCAATTGGAGTTGCAATCTTTAACTTAACAATTTATGCTGACATTGCAGCTTTAGACCCATCACCAATTAATACCATTGGTACTTATGTGATGATTATCATGGTTGCAACAGTTGTGTTTGTGTTAATTTATACATTACCTTTAATGATTACTTATCCAAAGACCAATCTTTGGTTAATGATGAAGTTTGCTTTCTTCTTAAGTGGCAAATACATCTTTAGAACTGTCTTAGCAGTCTTAATCGCATTAATTCCAGTTGCACTTATGCTGACTCCAATTACAATGTTATTATTCATCTTTGTTGGTTTATCAACACCAGTTGTACTTTATGCGTTATTATTTAAACCAGTTGTTAAATTCATAGAGGAATTGGATAGAGAAAATGCTTAAATTAGGAATTGATCGTATTGATTCATACATAGATTTATTTAAAGGAAAAAATGTTGGATTGATTACTAACCCAACAGGTGTTGATAGCAATTTAAAATTAACATCTGAAATCCTAAAAGAAAAAGTTAATTTAGTTAGTTTATACGCACCTGAACATGGTATTCGTGGAGACCAAGAAGCAGGGGCACATATTGAAAGTTATTTTGATCAAAAATTACAATTAACTGTGCACTCTTTATATGGTAAAAATAAAAAGCCATCTTCTGAAATACTTGAAGGTGTAGATATTTTATGTTATGACATGCAAGATGTAGGTTTAAGATTTTATACCTACATCTACACCATGGCATATGCGATGATTGCAGCAAAAGAAAATAACATTAAGTTTGTTGTCTTTGATCGACCTAATCCATTGGGACGTGATGTTGAAGGTAACTTACTTGATTTAAATTACCGCTCATTTGTTGGATATTATAGTATCCCACAACGTTATGGATTAACTGTTGGCGAGTTAGCGATGTTATTTAACGAAGCTTTTGAAATCAATTGTGATTTAGTCGTTATTCCTATGGAAAATTATGATCCAAAAGCAGATTATAAAACATATAACTTACCATGGTTAAGTCCATCACCAAATCTTCCGACAATAGACAGTGCTTTTGTCTATGCGGCTACTTGTTACTATGAAGGAACAAACGTATCTGAAGGTCGCGGTACAACAAGACCATTCCAATTAATCGGTGCGCCATTTATTGATGCGGATGACCTATGTGAAAAGGTTCGTGCTTTAAACCTAGACGGTATTAAAGTAAGACCTATTCATTTCACACCAAGTTTTTCTAAACATCAAGGACAAACTTGTCATGGTATCGAAATCTTCTTAACTGACAAAACTAAATTTAGTCCAGTAAGAAGTGGTTATCAAATTTTTAATATTATCAGAACTTACGAAGGTTTCGAATTCTTAAAGCCATTTAAAGAAGGAGCTAATCCAATGATTAACCTCTTAACTGGTGGCGAAGATGTAAAAAATGGAACACCTCTTGATGAAATATTTAAACAATTTGAAAAAGATGAAAATACTTTTAGAGAACTGAAGAAGAGGTATCATTTATATGAATAAATTTGAACTCAAGAATTTATCAACAAAAGAAAAAATTGGCCAACTTATTATGGCTGGTTTCCATGGCACAGAAGTTAATGATGATGTGCGCATGTTAATTAGAGATTATAAAGTAGGTAACATTATTCTATTTGCTAGAAATATTGTTTCACCTAAACAACTATTTGAATTAAACAAAGAACTGCAAAAGATTGCAATGGAAGAAATTGGAATTCCTTTATATATTTCAATTGACCAAGAAGGTGGAATGGTTTCACGAATTCAAGATGGTGCAACATTCTTCCCTGGGGCAATGACAATTGCAGCAACTAACAAATTAGCATATGCGTATCAAGTTGGAGATTTAATGGGTAAAGAATTAATTAACCTTGGGGTTAATATGGATCTTGCTCCCATCTTAGATATTAACAATAATCCAAGAAATCCAGTCATTGGGGTTAGAAGTTATGCAGATACACCTGAATTAGTATCTTTATATGCGAATGCAACTATTAAAGGATTACAAAACAGTATTGTAGCAACTGCTAAACACTTCCCGGGTCATGGCGATACAACAGTGGATTCTCACCTAGGGTTACCAACTGTTACAAAAACGCGTTCTGAGTTAGAAAAATTCGAGTTCAAACCATTCAGAAGTGCAATTAATGAAGGTGTCCAAGCCATCATGAGTGCACATATCAATTTCACAGATTTAACTGAAGGGGTTCCAGCGACATTATCTAAAAAAGTTTTAACAGATCTTCTAAGAGGAGAAATGGGCTTTGATGGATTAATCGTTACCGATGCATTAGAAATGAAAGCAATCGATACACATTATGGTGCAGTTGAAGCTTCATTAATGACATTAAATGCTGGTGCAAACCTCTTATGTATCTGTCATGATCTACCATATCAAACTGGCGCAGCAGATAGAATTGAAAAAGCCTTAGCGACTGGTGAATTAACAATGGAAACTCTTGATGAAAGAGTTGAAAGAATCTTACGTTATAAAAAAATGTTAAAACCAATTGACTTTAATGTAACGTATGAAGATGTGAAAGCATTAGTTGAAAATGATGAAACAAAAGCACTAGCTGCAAAAATTTGTGAAGAAGCTGTTACCTTAATTAAGGGTGAGCCAATCAAATTAAGCAACAATGCTTTATTAGTTACAACACTACCTAAAGCAACAACAATTGCTGATGACACTGATGGTGGGTCAACATTAACAAGAAAAGTTAAAAAAGAAATTCCTTTTTTAGATATTTTAGAAATTGCAGTATCTCCTACAGATGCTGAAATGGAAGAAGTAATAGAAAAAGCTAAAGGATATGACCAAGTGATTTATACAACTTATAACGGTAATGTTTATCAATCACAAATTAATTTAGTAGATAAATTAGCAACACTAAATAAAGATTTACATATCCTTGCACTACGTAATCCGTATGATTTATATTACACAAAAGCAATTAAAAATTATGTAGCATTCTACGAATACACTCCAAATTCAAACGATGCGGTCATCAAGTACTTAAAAGGTGAATTAATTCCAACTGGAAAGGCGCCGATTAAGTATGAGTAATTTTGTAATTAGTATTGATGGCGGGGGAACAAAAACTTTAGGAGTTTTATATAATCTAAATGGCTTAGAAACAAAAAGAGTGGTTGCACCGAGCTCAAACTTTGCGGTTGATGCAATCCAAGCAAAAAAAGTCATTCAAGATGTTATCTACCAACTGATTAAAGTCGAACATGCACCCGTAATGCATATTGGTGTTGCTGGATATAGTATGATTAAGGATATAAAAGCTTTAGAAGAAGAATTATCAAATCAATTCCATTCAAAGGTTAATATCCATCCAGATGCACATTTAGGTTTATATTCTGTTTACCAAGAAAACCTACCACTTATTTATGTGGTAGGTGGTACTGGTAGCATCATCTATACTTTAAATAACGACAAGATCAATCGTTATGGAGGTTATGGACATTTATTTGGTGATGAAGGCTCCGCATATAGCGTTGTGATGTCATTATTTAAAGACATTTTAGAAACAATGGATTTAAATAAATCACTAAATAAATTTCAACAACATATACTTAAGACAATTGGAGCAACAGATCGTACAAGTTTAATTGGTTATATTTATCGATCAAAGAAACAAGAAATTGCGAGTCTGGCACAAGTTTTAAGTATGCATAGCAGTTCTAGTTATGCTAAGAAAATTCTAAAAAATGAAGCAAAGAAAATTACTTCAAATATACTTACTGTATATAAAAAATCAGGAATCAATTCAAAATTCATGTTAGCTTTACGTGGTGGGTTTATTGAAAAAGCTTATGGCGTTAAAGAACAAATTATTGAAATATTAAAGAAAAAGAACTTGGACTTTATCGTCGAAGTGGATGTTAAAGAGGCCGTATATGGCGGTTATATGATGGCTTTAATATCCGATAGAAAGGAATCATAATATGGTAGATATCAAAAAAATTAGTACAGAACAACGTAATAATCTGACTAAAAACATGGATATCAGTTCAACTTTAGAAATCTTAAAAATGATCAACAACGAGGATAAAAAAGTTCCTCTAGCGATTGAAGCTGTATTACCTGAAATTGCTGAACTTGTTGATGCAGTTGCAGAAACATTAGCAAATGGTGGTCGTTTATTCTATATCGGAGCTGGTACTTCAGGTAGATTAGGTGTCTTAGATGCAAGTGAATGTGTGCCAACATTTGGTGTGCCTAGTGATATGGTTATTGGAATCATTGCAGGTACAGATAAAGCATTAAGATTACCTGTTGAAGGTGCTGAAGATGATATGGAAGCTGCAATCAAAGATTTACAAGCATATAACCTATCATCAAAAGACTTTGTTGTGGGAATCGCAGCAAGTGGACGCACACCTTATGTCGTTTCAGGTTGTCGTTATGCCCGTTCAATCGGTGCAAAGACTGCCGGTGTAACAACAAGTTATAAAACTGAGTTATCAGCAAATGTAGATTATCCAATTGAAGCTGTTACAGGACCTGAACCTTTAACTGGTTCTACAAGAATGAAATCAGGTACTGCTCAAAAATTAATCTTAAACATGATTTCAACAACAGCAATGGTTAAGTTAGGTAAAGTATATGAGAACTTAATGATTGATGTACAAATGAGTAATAAGAAATTAGAGTCTCGTGCTGTTTCTATTGTTAAAGAGGTAACTGGTGTAACGGATGATGTTGCACAAGCAAATCTTCAAAAATATGGTTCAGTTAAGCAATCAATTTTCGCAATTATCTCAAAAATTGAAAGTATTGATGAAATTAATAGAATTTTAGATATGCATCATGGTAATATAAGAGAAGCGATTAAATATACATTAAAAGCAGAGGAATAAAAAATATGGCAGATTTATTAGTTGGACTTTATCGAAAAGATTATATCGAGGGTAAAAAAGCAAGTGAAGATGTTAAAATAGTTAGGGCGTTATCTCCAAACAGTGATGCGATCATTGCGTTTGTTGAAAAAAACTTCTCTAAAGGTTGGGCATCTGAAGTTAAAGCGGCTTTATACAAACCAAACCCAACATGTTTTGTTGCGTTTTACGAAGGGAAAATTGTGGGCTTCTCAGCATATGATGCAACAGCAAAAGGATACTTTGGACCAATTGGTGTTGATGAAACATTAAGAGGAAAAAATATTGGTAAAGCATTGCTATTCGCAGCCTTAGAAGGTATGTATCACGATGGTTACGGATACGGAATCATCGGTGGAGTAAATGAAAATGTTGCTCCATTCTATCAAAAGACATGTGGTGCAATCGTAATTAATCTTGAAGGTAATGTTTACGATAGATTTGTGAGAGGATTATATTAAAATGGAAATTAAAGTTTTTGATAGCAAAGCTGCACTTTATGAAAGTGTTGCAAACTATTATGTAGAAAGAATTAACGCAAACCCAAATATGACTTTAGGTCTTGCAACAGGTACGACTCCAATTGCTTTATATCAAAATCTAATTGAAGCATACAAAAATGGTAAAGTATCATTTAAAAATGTTAAATCATTTAACTTAGATGAATACATCGGATTACCAAAAGATCATAAAGAAACTTATTTTAACTTTATGAGAGCACAATTATTCAATCATATTGATATTGATTTAAATAATTGTCACGTTCCAAACGGGGACGCATCAATGATTGAAGCATCAATCAAAGCATACCAAGATATGTTAGACAATGCTAAAATTGATATCCAATTATTAGGTATTGGATCAAATGGTCACATTGGTTTTAATGAACCAGGAACTTTATTTGATTCAAAAACTCATAAAGTGGTATTAAAGGAACAAACAAGAATTGATAACTCAAGATTATTCAATTCAATCGATGAAGTTCCAACGCACGCAATTACAATGGGTATTAGCGATATTATGGAAGCTAAAGAAGTGATTGTGATTGCAACTGGTAAAAATAAAGCAGACGCTGTTTTTGGTATGATTAAAGGTCAAATCAATGAAGAATTACCAGCTTCAGTTTTACAAAACCATGCAAAAGTAACTGTTTATCTAGATACTGATGCAGCAAGCAAATTATAATCGGAGGGTTTAAAATGAATATTCCAGTACGCCCACTTAAGTTAGACCCAAAATATGCTCCAGCGGTTTTATTCTTTAGAGAATTTAAAGCAAACGCATTAAAAGAAGGATATGATAATTTATCAGTAGTTGTTGAAAGAAATGACGGAAACAGCGAATGCTTCGATACAATTATCTTTAAAGATGAAAAACACTTTGATGAAAATCTATTCTATGTTGAACGTTTAGTTAAATCATTATTATGGATTTATGGTGGTTACAAAGTAACAATCGTTGGTAATAAAAAAATTTATGAAGCATTAAAAGAAATTTATGCAAATAAAGAACGTACATTTGATGCTAAGTTTATGACTCGTGTTTATGAACAACCATTTGAAGTGTTACATGCAACAGCAAAACCAGAAATTAAACAAAATTACCAATCAATTGGTAAGAACTTAGATGGTTACCGCATCGGTTTTGATGCTGGTGGATCAGATATGAAAGTATCAGCAGTTGTAAATGGTGAACCAATCTTCTCAGAAGAAATCGTATGGTTCCCTAAATTAAATAGTGATCCTGAATATCATAAGAAATATATTAGAGAAGCAATTATGCTTGCTAAATCAAAAATGCCACGCTTAGATGCAATTGGTGTATCAAGTGCTGGGGTTTATGTAAATAACCAAGCAAAAGTTGCATCACTATTTATTCAAGTTCCAGATGAAGCATTTGACAAACACATTAAAAACATTTACATCGACATTGCAAATGAATTAAATGTTCCAATTGAAGTTGCAAATGACGGAGACGTTACTGCACTTGCTGGAGCAATGAGTTTAGAAAAGAATAACCTTTTAGGTATTGCAATGGGTACAAGTGAAGCAGCAGGTTATATCAACCATGAAGGTAACATTACTGGTTGGATTAACGAATTAGCATTCGTTCCAGTTGACTTCCAAGCAAATGGACCAGTTGATGAATGGAGTGGCGATTTTGGTTGTGGATTAAAATACTTCTCACAAGATGCAGTTATTCGTTTAGCTGAAACTTGTGGAATCACATTCCCACACGATATGCCACTTGCAGAACGCTTAAAAGTTGTTCAAAAATTAGGACCTGAAAGTGAAGTTTACCAAGATATCTTCCAAACAATTGGAACATATTTAGGTTACACACTTGCTTACTATAGCGAGTTCTATGAAATTGAAAACGTACTTTTATTAGGACGTGTGACATCAGGTGAAGGTGGAAATATCATCGTTGATTATGCGAAGAAGACATTAAAAGAAAACTTTGCAGACTTAGGTGAAAAGATTGAAATCTCATTACCAGATGAAAAAGCAAGACGAGTTGGACAATCAGTTGCAGCAGCTAGTCTTGTTAAGCTATAAAAAGTAAAGATTATTAAAAGAAGAAAAGATAGATTAAAAAAGAGGCTTTTCAACAAAGTCTCTTTTTTTAATGAAAAACGAATATTTTATTGTATAATAGGAATAGATTAAGGAGAATTTAACTATGATCATGGGTAAAAAGCGTAAATCTACGCACTTAAAGAAGAATCAAAGAAAGCATGCGATTCTAACTAGAAAACGTTAATTCGTTAAAATAATTTAACCAGCGCGCGCTGGTTTTTTTATTTATAAAATGTAATCGTGTTAAAAAAACCGAATTGTTTTGATATATAAGTGAAAATTATATGAAAGTTTTCACACTTTAAGCATGAAATTTGAAATATAAATATATTTATATAGAATTAATCACGTTATGAAAAAAGATGAGGAGAAAACGACATGAAGAAAGTATTAGTTGTCAATGCACATGCATTAACAAAAAATGAATCAAGAACTTTAAAAACTTTAGATGCATTTTTAGAAACATATAAAGAAACAAATCCTGAAGATGAAATCAAAACAGTAAATGTATTTGACGAAAATTTCCCAGAAATTAACGCAACTTTATTAGGTGCTTGGGGTAAATTAAGAAGTGGTGTAGCATTTGACAAATTAAGCCAAGAAGAACAAACATTAGTCTCTTCATTTGCCGCTTCAACTGAACAATTCTTAGCATCAGATAAAGTTATTATTGCAAACCCACTATGGAATTTATCAATTCCAACAAGATTAAAAGCTTGGATCGACACAATCAATGTTGCAGGTAAAACATTTAAGTATACTGCAAACGGTCCAGTTGGATTAGCAGGAGATAAGAAGGTCCTTCATATCCAATCAGCTGGTGGCGTTTATCAAAACCAAGATTTAGGATCATTATTTATTAAACAAGCATTTTCATTCATTGGAGTAAAAGACTTCACAAAGATTTCAGTTGATGGACTAGATCAAGATCCAGCGCATGCACAAGAAATCTTGAATGAAATTATTGCTGACGCGAAGAAAATCGCGAAAACCTTCTAGCACTTTTTTGAATTTTCTGATTTAAATTAAAAATATAGCACAATTAAGAACAAATACCTCTCCCCTTAATTTTGAGTTTACAAGTATTTGTTCTTTTTTGTTATATAAAGTATCAAACATACTTGAAAAATCAAAGACTTTTTAACTTTATTGACTTGTAATCCTGTGTTATAATTTAAGAAAGGTGAAATATTTATGAAATTAAAATCCGGAAAGAAAGTACAAATACATAGTTATAAGCATGATGGATCACTTCACCGTGTTTGGATTTCTTCGTTTATTATTGACGATACAAATCCATTTTTAATAACTGGGAACCAGCGAACAAAAGTTATCGAATCTGATGGCAGAAGTTGGTATACAAAAGAGCCAGCAATCTGTTATTTTTTTGAGAGAGAATGGTTTAACATTATCGCTATGCTCAAAAAAGATGGCATTCATTACTACTGTAACATTTCAAGTCCATATGTATATGATGGTGAAGCCATTAAGTACATTGATTATGATTTAGATATCAAGGTTTATCCAAATCATAAGTTATATATTCTTGACCAAAAAGAATATGATGAGAATAGTAAAAGAATGAACTATCCTGAAGATGTTCGTAAAATCATTGATCATTCAATTGAGAAATTAAAGAAAATGATTATTGATAAGAAAGAACCTTTTGATAGAAAATCAGTTTTAAAACAACATGAAGTATTTACAAAAATTTTAAGTAATTATCAAGAAAAAACAACATTAATAAAAACAAAGAAGAAGTGATAATATGCAGAATGATCTATTTAAATTAGATGTTAAGTGGGTAGCACATAGAGGTTTATCCTCAAAATCGATTGAAAATACAATCGATTCTTTTGAAAATGCCGCTAAGCTACCTTTTTTTGGAATGGAATGTGACATACATTTAACAAAAGATGGTAAAATAATAGTCCATCATGATAGTAACGTCAAACGCCTAACAGGTGTTGATAAATTAATTAAAGAAACCGAATTCAAAGAATTGCTTGAAATTCCTTTTTCTTTCCCTACATTGGAAGAATATCTAGATATTTGTAAAAAGGGCGAAAAACAGGCTGTAATCGAGTTAAAAGGGCAATTCACAGAAGATAATGTAAAGTATATTTACGAGGAATGTAAAAAGTTACAGGATTTAGATAAAATTACGTTTATTTCATTTAACAGAGATTATTTAAAGTGGATGCGAAAAATTGATAAAACGATTAAGTTAGAACTTTTATTAGGCGAATTTACATTAGCTGATTATGAATATTTAACAGAAAATCGTATCAATTTAGATATGTATCACAAAAACGTCACAAGAGAATTAGTAGAGATGTTAAAAGAAAAAGATTTAACAGTCAATGTGTTTACAGTAAACACTTGGGAAGATGCTAAACGTATGATTGCTTGTGGTGTTGATTATATTACAACGGATGGGATTTTGGATTTTACAACATATTAAAAAATAAGGGGAATTTATAAGAAAAGGGTTAAGGATATTTTTATTTATTTTAGGTACGCTTGTCATTTTACTAGGTGCAATGACAACTTACTTATTTGTTTCACCTAAACCAAGTGTTTGGTTAGTTAGAAAATTATTTAGTTTAACAACATATACTGAACATGAAAATATTTTAGAGATTAAAGAGAATGTGACTTTACTAAGCGATATTACCTATGTTTCAAGTAACGGCATGAATGAATTAGATATCTTTATTAAGACTGATTTAATGGATGAGGTAAATGTACCAATCATTTTATGGATTCATGGCGGCGCATTTGTTGCCGGAGATAAAGATGATGTAGCAAGTTATATGTATGTCTTAGCAAATGAAGGATATGCAGTCATTAGTATCAATTATGGCTTAGGTTATGAGTATCAATATTCAACACCATTAATTCAAATTGGTGAAGCATATACACATGTTAAAAATGAAATTGCTAAGTACCCGTATCTTGATTTAGACAATATGATTGTTGGAGGGGATTCTGCTGGCGCATTTGTTGCCGGAGATAAAGATGATGTAGCAAGTTATATGTATGTCTTAGCAAATGAAGGATATGCAGTCATTAGTATCAATTATGGCTTAGGTTATGAGTATCAATATCCAACACCATTAATTCAAATTGGTGAAGCATATACACATGTTAAAAATGAAATTGCTAAGTACCCGTATCTTGATTTAGACAATATGATTGTTGGAGGGGATTCTGCTGGCGCATTCTTAGCGGCACAGTTTGTTATTAACAATACAAATCCAGCATATTCAGAACTTTCTAAGGTTTCTCCAGTTTTAACAAAAGACCAAATCAAAGGTGCAATCCTCTATTGTGGTCCATATGACTTTAGTTTACTTTTAAATTTATTAGGTGATCCAGTGACAAGATTAAATAGAAGTGCTGGAGGAAGTGCGTTAACTAAGATTGTAGGATTCTTTGCTCAAAAAATAGGATACGCCTTCTTAGGTGAAAAAAATTGGGCACAAGATCCTAAATGGGATATTTTAACCTTAACAAATTATGTAACAAGTGATTTCCCACCTACGTTTATTACGGATGCTAAAAATATATCATTTGAAGAACATGGTAAAAGATTAGCATCTAAATTAGAAAACTTAGGTGTATCAGTAGAAACTGTTTTCTATGATGCCGAACTTGCGCATGAGTACCAATTTAATTTAGGTACCGTTGAAGAAGAAACAGGTAGAAATTACGCAATGGAGACTTTAGATAAGGTATTAGCTTATTTACAAAACTTACCAGCATAGGAGGGCAAAATTATGATGGAAGAACAACAATACAGATTAAATGATGCAAAGAAGTACGATTTAGTCGTAAAAAGACTAAATGAACGTGGTGTATCTTTAAAGGAGATTGCCCAAATCACTTTAGACTTACAAAAGAAGTACTTACCAGAGATTACTTTGGATACATGTTTAGCACATGTTGAAAGAGTTGTCATGAAGCGTGAAGTACAACATGCGATCCTTACAGGATTAGAACTTGATATCTTAGCAGAAAAAAATATGCTAAGTGAACCACTACAAACCATTCTTACCAGTGATTATGGTTTATATGGTATCGATGAAATCTTAGCTTTATCGATTGTAAATGTCTATGGTTCAATTGGTTTAACTAATTTCGGTTATGTTGATAAAACAAAACCAGGGTTAATGGGAAGATTAGATGATAAAAATTCTCCTAATCATTCATGCAATACATTCTTAGATGATATTGTTGGAGCAATTGCTGCAGCTGCTGCATCAAGTGTTGCACATAAATATGCAGAAAGTCCTGAAATTGTAGATAGTTTTAAATAAAAAAATCTAGCCAA
Source organism: Acholeplasma hippikon (assembly GCF_900660755.1). Classification (NCBI taxonomy): domain Bacteria; kingdom Bacillati; phylum Mycoplasmatota; class Mollicutes; order Acholeplasmatales; family Acholeplasmataceae; genus Acholeplasma; species Acholeplasma hippikon. Next base: position 815,348 of record NZ_LR215050.1, on the reverse strand, counting down.
GTTTGTTATGACTTGGCTTTTTTCTTGGTTTAGGATAAAAAAACTATTAGTTTAGCCTATCTATTACACATAAAATAAAAGGCATTTTAAAAACTGAAGGTAAAAAAACTTTCAAAAGCGTAAAAAAAACGACAAAAATCTTGATGAAAATTAAGCTTGAAAAATATGTGAAAATAAACCTTTTATTTATTTATAAATAAATACTTTTTTGAAAACGGTGTAAAAAGACAACATAAAAAATTTTTATTTTTTTTATTAAGTTTTTTGATAGACTTATTTAAAAAATGATATATAATTAGTATTCGTAAAATAAAAATTTATGGAGGATTTTTTGGTGAGCCAAGACGTGTTAATTGAGTTATCTCACGTTGTAAAAGAGTTCGATGGAGAACTTATTGTAAAAGATTTAAATTTAAAAATATATAAGAATGAATTTATCACATTATTAGGACCTTCCGGATGTGGTAAAACAACTACACTGCGCATGATTGGTGGTTTTGAAAAACCTAATAGTGGTGACATTATTATTAATGGAAAAGTATTTAATGACTTACCTCCATATGCAAGACCAATTAACACAGTATTTCAAAAGTATGCGTTATTCCCACATTTAAATGTTGCTGAAAACGTTGCGTTTGGATTAAAAAATAGAAGTAATGAATTTTTAATTAATTTCTTCGGTATTGATGCAAACTTACCAAAGAAAGAAATTAACAAATTAATTAAAGAAAACATTGATAAAGCAGTAGTTGATGCATTAGCATTAGTTAAACTTGCTGGTTTTGGTTCAAGAAAAATCAATCAAATGTCAGGTGGACAACAACAACGCGTTGCCTTAGCACGTGCTTTAGTAAATAAACCACAAATTTTATTACTAGATGAACCCCTTGCAGCACTTGACTTAAAACTAAGACAAAACATGCAATATGAATTAAAAGAAATGCAAAGAAAATTAGGTATTACATTTATCTTCGTTACACACGATCAGGAAGAAGCAATGACAATGTCAGATAGAATCGTTGTAATGAAAGATGGTGTTATCCAACAATTAGGTACACCTAAAGCAATTTACAATGAACCAGTTAACCGTTATGTTGCTAACTTCATTGGTGAATCAGATATCTTAGAAGGAACATATGTTAAAAAGGATGTTGTTAACTTCTTAGGTGTTGATTTTGATTGTACAGGATATAAATTCGCTAACGGTGAAAAAGTGGATGTTGTGATTCGTCCTGAAGACTGGGATGTTGTTCCAGTTGAAAAAGCTAAATTAGTTGGTGAAGTAGTATCAAGCATCTTCAAAGGTGTTCATAACGAATTAGACGTTATGGTAGGAGACCAAAAATTAATGGTTAACACTTATGAAAACTATGAAGTAGGAGATAAAATCGGTTTAGCGATTGATGCTTACGAAATTCATTTAATGAAGGTTAGTCAAGATGAAAAAGCCGTTTAGATTATTATCCATTCCTTATGTTGTATGGTTAATGGTGCTTGCGGTAATTCCATTCTTGGTCATGATTTTCCTATCATTTTCATACACTGAAGGTTTAAATTTTTCAAATCATGAATTCACTACCTATCCAATGGAAGTGTTATTAGACCGTGCGACATTAAATGCGATTGGTAACTCATTATTATACGCAGTTATTACAACCATTATTTGTATGGTACTAGGTTATGCAGTTGCATATACTGTATTCCGTTCAAAAATTAAAAATAAATTCTTAATTTTAGCAATCTTTATCTTACCAATGTGGTCTAATCTATTACTTAGAACAGAGGCATTAGGTAACCTAATGAATGCTAATAATATTATTGCTGATATCTTAAGCAAAATCTTTAATACAAATATTACGTTTGCATCATTTAAAGGTACGCCTTTAGCAGTTATCGTTGGTTTAGTGATTACTTACTTACCATTTATGATTCTGCCAATTTACACAGCCTTAGAAAAGATTGAATATGCTTTAGAAGAAGCAGCACATGACTTAGGCTTAACAGATATGCAAAAATTCTGGAAAGTGATCATTCCATTATCATTAACAGGGGTAGCAACTGGTTCTATCATGGTATTCTTACCATCAATGTCTGGTTTTGCGATTCCAGAAATCTTAGGTAGTGGTAACATCCTTTTAGTGGGTAACATTATTGAACAATCATTTAGATACATGGATTATAACGTAGGTTCTATTTTATCTGTTGTTATCTTACTGATTATCTTCTTAGCGTTATTCATTGTTAACAAAGTTGATAAGGAAGGAGAAACATTACTATAATGAGTAATTATCCAAAGGCTACTCTTGAAGAGTACGGATATAAAGATAGAACAAAACTAAAAAATATCTTTGCATGGGTTAGAAAAATTGCTGTTGTATTAATTGTTTTCTCATTATACATTCCTACAACAATGTTATTAATCCAATCAGTTAACTCAAGTCCAAACATTAACTCATTCCAAAGTTTCACTTTAAAATGGTACTTCAATATGTTTGAACTTAGAAGTTTAAGAAGTGCAATTTTAAATACATTAATGACAAGCTTTATCTCTACGATTTTAGCAACTGTACTTGGTACATTAATTGCAGTAGGTATGCATGCATTAACTAAAAAACGTCGTCAACAAATCGTTTTATTAAACAACATTCCAATTTTAAATGCGGATATCGTATCAGGTATCTCATTAATGTTAGTATTTAGTTTATTATTACCAATTTTCCCTTATATTTTCGGGCCAGTGACATTAGTCTTAGCACATTTATTCTTCACATTACCTTATGTGGTCTTAAGTGTTTTACCTAAACTAAAAGAAATGGATCCAAATATGATGGATGCTGCGCTTGACTTAGGGGTTAAACCTTATAAAGCATTAGTTAAAGTAATTGTTCCTGCAATTAAAGCCGGAATCTTCTCAGGTATGTTATTAGCATTAACAATGAGTATTGATGACTTTGTTATTTCATACTATACAACAGGTAACGGATTTGACAACTTATCAATTTGGATTTATGGTTCAATTGGTAGAAAGAGCTTAAGTCCATCAGTTTATGCATTCTCAACATTATTAACATTATTCACATTAGTTGTGTTAGTAAGTTACCAAATCATTGTTAAGAAAGGAAATAAGAAAAAATGAAGAAGATTTTAACATTAGCATTTACTTTTCTTTCAATTTTATTCTTAACAAGTTGTAATACAACTCAAAAATTATTAATCCTAAACTGGGGAGAATATATTAACGAAGACTTAGTCTTAGCATTTGAAGAAGAATTTAACGTTGAAGTTTCAATTTCAATTGCAGATAGTAACGAATTATTCTACTCAAAGGTTAAATCAGGTACAACTGCATATGATTTAGTTTTACCTTCAGATTACATGATTGCAAAAATGGTCGATGAAAAGTTAATTCAACCGATTCAATTTGACAAATTATCAAACTATGATCCAGAAAATAATCCATATATGCAAGGCCTTCAAGGTATTATCAATACCATGGAAGTAGAAGATAGAGATTATTTTGTTCCTTACTTCTGGGGATCATTTGGATTAATGTATAACAAGCGTGTAGCTGGTTTAGAAGAAGCTTTACATGAACATGGTTGGGCAGCATACTTTGAACCATCAAAACGTCCTACAAATCGTGTAGGTATGTATGATGTTGCGCAATATGCTTATTCAACTGCAATGTTATATCATCATATTTCACCATTATCATTACCTGAAACTGTTTCAGAAGGTCAAACATTAACAAACCTTGAATTAGCACGTCAAACATTAAAAGCCGCTAAATTCACAGTATTTGCAGATGACCAATTAAAGAAAGATATTCAATCAAACAACTTAGATTTAGCGTATGTATGGACTGGAGACTTCTTAGATGTTTTATACGTTGATTTAGATGAAGGTATGAATTACGATGAAAAATTATATGACATCTATATTCCAGAAAACACAATGGCATTTATGGATGCGTTTGTTATTCCAACAAAAGCACGCCATGTTGATTTAGCACATGAATTCATCAATTTCTTCTTAAATCCAGATAACGCATATGAAAATGCTGGAGTTGTTGGTTATGCAACACCTCTACAACAAACATATGATGCGATTGCTTATTATGAAGGCGATGATGAGTGGTTAACTTCATGGGCAAGAGCACAACAAGATTATTATCCAGATACTGGAGATTTCCATGGTGTGCCATATGCTAACTTTAGTAACGAAGTATTAAGCCGTTTATTAAACATGCTTAATGACGTGAAGACAAGCAAATAAGTTAAAAATAAACATTTTCAACAAACAATTTGTGTAGATTTACAAAATTTTCAATAAATCGAATAACTTTTACGCAATTAAAGTTAACTTCTTGAAAAAAGATTGAGAAGTTATATAATATTACCCAAGCGATGAAAAAAAGTAGTAATAAATGATAATTGTAAAGAGAGCTGATGGTTGGTGCAAATCAGTCAAGGAAGTTTATGAACGTGTTTTGGAGCTTTTAAATCGAAATATGATGAGGTTTAAACGTAAGTCGGCGTTAACGATTTAAAGTGCTAGGTTCCCTAGAACTAAGGTGGTACCACGGAAGTTTATTTTCGTCCTTAGACAAATTTATTTTGTCTAGGGACTTTTTCTTTAAATACCACACACCAACTCATCTATCAGGTTTAAACGTATAACTGGCGTTAACGGTTTTAAGAGCTAACTTTTTTAAAAGGTTAGAATCAAGGTGGTACCGCGGAAAAGTATTTTCGTCCTTGGCATGATTAAATGCCAGGGATTTTTTTATTCCCATAGTTAACAAAATAATAATAAAATAAAGAGGAGAGACAAAATGAAAAAATTATTATTAAGTTTATTTGTAGTATTAGGTTTAGTGACTTTAGTAGGTTGCCAAACAGAAAGTTCGACAGTATTTGACTTCATCTTAGATGAATCATATACAGAGTTTATGGTATTAGGTACATCAGCTGATTATGCACCATATGAATGGTTAATCATTGATGAAAACAATAAAACTCAATTAGTTGGTTTCGATATTGAATTAGCAAAAGAAATTGCTAAAGCATTAGGAAAGAACTTAAGAGTTTTAAACAGAGGATTTGACTTCCTTTTAGATGATTTAGAAGCAGGAAAAGTTGACTTCGTTATCTCAGCAGTAACTCCAACAGCTAAGCGTGCTGAACAAGTTGATTTCTCAAATATCTACTTCCAATCACAACAATCAGTAGTTGTTAAGAAAACTGATTTAGATAAATATACATCAATCGAATCATTAAATGTTGCAACAGTTAAAGTTGGTGCACAATTAGGTTCTATCCAACAAGACCTAACAACTGAAAACTTTGGTTCAGCACAAAACTTATTCTTACAATCAGTTAATGATTTATTATTCAACTTACAACAAGGTAAAGTAAATGCAGTAGTCTTAGAATCTGCAGTTGCGAAAGGGTTCATTGCAAATCAACCTGACTACGCGATCGCTAACTTCACAATCGGAAATTCAGAAGATGGAGCAGCGGTAGCCGTTAGAAAAGGAAATCAAGAACTAGTTTCAAAGATTAACGAAGTGATTGCATCACTGATTGAAACTGGTAAGATGGACCAATATGTAAACGATGCAATCATCTTAAATAGCTAATTATGAACTTTGATTTTTTATTAGATACAAATTTTCTATATACATTATTAAATGGACTTTTAATGACATTGATACTTGCGTTAATCGCAGTATTTATTGGTTCAATTCTTGGGATTATCCCAGCATTTATGCGTTTAAGCAAGATTAAACCAATTAGCTTTATCGGACAGGCTTATGTTGAAATCATTAGAGGAACCCCACTTTTAGTACAAGTTTTAATTATTTACAGCCTAGTTAAATTACCAATTACGATTGTCCTAGGGGTTGACCTTTCAAGCTTCATACCTGGTATGCTTGCCTTAACGATTAATGCGAGTGCTTATATTGCTGAATTAATCCGTGGTGGTATCCAATCTGTTGATAAAGGTCAAACAGAAGCATCATTAAGTTTAGGTTTAACAAAACATCAAACGATGCGTTATGTTGTGATGCCACAAGCATTAAAAAACATCTTACCAAGTTTAGGTAATGAGTTTGCGGCATTAATTAAAGAAACATCAATTTTTATGTACTTAGGTATTGCAGAATTAATGTATGCAGCACAAATTGTTAAAAATGGAACTTACCGTATGATGGAAGTTTATATTGTTACAGCAGTCCTTTACTTCACATTAACATTCACCACAGCAAGATTAATGGGCTTAGTTGAAAAGAAAATGAGGAAGCATGATGAAAGATAAATTATTTACTGTTAATAACTTAACAAAGAAATTTAAAAATGGTGTAGTTGCCTTAGATGATGTTTCAGTAGAAATTAATCAAGGGGTAACTGTGATTATTGGACCTTCTGGTTCAGGTAAATCAACAATTTTAAGAATGCTTAATGCAATGGAAACGCCATCTAGTGGTGAAGTCTTCTATAAAGATACAACGAATATTTTTGAAAAAGGTTTTAAATTAAATTTATACCGTCAAAAAGTTGGTATGGTTTTCCAAAACTTCCATTTATTTCCTCATTTAACTGTCTTAAAGAACTTAAATTTAGCACAAATGAATGTCTTAAAGCGAAGTGAAGCAGAAGCAACTGAAATTTCAATTAACTACTTAACAAAGGTTGGGTTAATTGATAAGAAGGATGTTTATCCAAATCAGTTATCAGGTGGACAAAAACAAAGAATTGCAATCGCAAGATCATTATGTATGAATCCAGATGTGATTTTATTTGATGAACCAACATCAGCTTTAGATCCAGAAATGATTTTAGAAGTATTAAATGTAATGCAAGATTTAGCTAACCAAGGTATGAACATGATTATTGTTACCCATGAAATGAACTTTGCAAGAAGAGTAGCAGATGACTTAATTGTGATGGATAAGGGTAAGATTATTGAAAGAAATACGCCAGAAGAAATTTTTAACAACGCAAAAAATCCACGTACAAAAGAATTCTTAGAACGTGTAATTCATGTATAATATGAATTAGATTATAGATGAATGAGGAATAATATGAATCCAATCGTAATTATCGGTGGTGGACCTGCAGGCATGATGGCTGCAATCTCAGCCAAAATGCACAATAAAAGCTATGAAGTCATTTTAGTAGAACGCAATAAAGACTTAGGAACAAAGATGAAATTAACGGGTGGCGGCAGATGTAATGTAACTGCAAGAATGCCAGTTGATGAAGTTGTTGAATATATTCCTAAAAACGGAAGATTTTTATATTCAACGCTAAATAACTTTGGTCCGTTAAACATTATTGATTTTTTTGAAAAGATGAACTGTAAGTTAAAAGAAGAGGACCACTTTAGAATGTTTCCTCAATCAAATAAAGCACAAGATATTGTAGATACCTTAAAAGAAAAAATAAAAGAGTTACGTATCACTGTCCGATTAAATAGTTATGTAACTGATTTAGATGTAGACAAAAAAGAAATTCTAATAGAAAATCAAAAATTAAAATATCAACACTTAATTATCGCAACTGGGGGCATCACTTTACCACAAACAGGTAGTGATGGTACAGGGCACACGTTAGCAAAAAAATATGGTCATACCATAACTAAACTGTTACCTGCCGAAGTACCACTTGTATCAAATGATGAATTTATTCATGAGAAAACACTTCAAGGATTATCTTTTAAAGATGTAACAGTGAGTGTTTATGATGATAAAAAGATAAAGAAAACCATTACGCATGACCTTTTAATTACGCACTTCGGATATTCAGGTCCTGCTGCACTACGTGCATCATTCTATGTCTTAAACCTATTGGAAAAAGAAAATAAACCAGTTAGACTTACAATTGACTTTATCCCTAAAGTATCTTTAGGTGAACTAGAACAGTCAAAAGACTTAGATGAATTATTTAGATTACATAATGTTCCTAAACGCTTAGTTGATTTCTGTAAGGAAAAATCAGGTAAGGAGTACTTAAAAATGCTTAAAGCATTTGAAGCAACTACTTATACAACCAGAGGTTTCCCTGCAGCGTTTGTTACAAACGGTGGGGTTGAAGTAAAAGAAGTAGATCCAAAGACGATGCGTTCTAAATTAAATCCATATGTATCATTTTGTGGAGAGGTTTTAGATATTAACGCATTTACAGGTGGATTTAACATTACTTCAGCATTTTCAACAGGTTTTACTGCAGGAAGCAATGTAAACTTAGACTAAAGAGCCAAAAAAATGGCTCTTTTTTATTTAAAAGTATCACTTTTCGTGACTGAAATATTAACTTATGATAATATACTAATACGAAAAATTAACTTTAAATAAGTGGGGAGACTTATTTATAAGGAACATCAATGTAAAATAATTTAATTTATTTTAATTGATCAAGAGGTATATTATGATCGTCACGTCTTTCATTATGGGTTTATTCTCATTAACAATTTTAGCTGCTATTAAATATTCAATGCGAGCAAATAAATTAAAAAATACAGGGGAGAAAATCTTTTTTTCCTTGTGTTTGGAACACAATTACTTGTTTTAGTTGAAATTTTTTCTAGAATGCACACATTAAACACTGATTTTGGGCTTATCTTTTCTCAAGTGGGCAATTTCTTACTTTATGCATTAAATCCGTTACTTGCAACTTTATGGTTTATGTATATTCATTACCAAATTCACTCAAGTGACAAATTGCTTAAAAATGTTTGGTACTATGGACTACTCGTTGTAGGACTTAACTTAATTATCGTGTTAATTAATCTAAAATTTGGATTTTTATATACATTATCTTCAAACTATGCATATGAAAGAGGAACAGTTTTCATGTTAACTGAATTACTGAACCTCACGATTTTATTGGGTACTGTGATCTTAATTTTAATGTACAAAAAACGTTTAACTTATGAACATATTAAAACGTATCTTATTGTCATCTTAATCCCAATGATTGGATTAGTTTTACAAATATTCTTTGAAGGTTATCCAGTTGCAGTACATTCAGTTGTATTAGCTCTCATTGTAAAATATGTTAATCTACAAAATAAGAAGATTAACCATGATTATTTAACAGGGCTCTTTAATCGACGTCAATTAGATTATTACATTGAAGACATTTAAGTTAGCAAGGAAAACAAAAGAAGGATTTTCGGTCATTTTAGTCGATTTAGACGACTTTAAAATGATTAACGATACAATGGGCCATCATATTGGTGATGAAGCATTAAAAATGACGGCATATTTATTACGTACAAGTATCCCTCAAACTGACTTTGTTGCTAGATTTGGTGGTGTTGAGTTTTATATCATTAGTGAATCAGATACAGATGATAAAGTTCATGAATTAATTCAAAAAATAGAATATAACTTTGAGCTTCATAACTCATATAGTCAATCATTTAAACTTAGCCCTTCAATTGGTTATACCTTAGTTGAAGCTGAATCAACCAAGACTGTACATGGCTTACAAGAACTTGTTGATGTAGAAATGTATAAGAATAAAATGACAAGAAAAGAACGAAATAAGTTAACCATAAGAAGTAATTAAACTCGACACTTACCTTTAGGGGTAGGTATTTTTATTTGTAAAATGAGGACATAGATAGTACAATAAAATTATTAAAGGGAAGGTGATGAAATGAAAAAAAGAAGTAACAGTGGTTTAAATATTAGACAAATCATGAGTGTTTTCGCATTAGTTTTAGGTATTTTACCTTTAGCACTTGCAGGATTAAAGGTTGTTAGTTACAATGTTTTAATCACAACTGTTGAAGTCAGTGGATTTGATGCAGCATTTGGTAATGATAACTTAGATCCTAACTTCGGTGTGATGTTAGCATACTTATTACCGCTTGCAGGTGGTATTTTAGCTTTACTATCCAATGTCATGGGCAAAGGCAACAGATTATTTAATATCTTAAGCTTAGCAGCATTTGTAGTGAGTGCAATTATGTTATTTATGATTCCACAGTTTATGGCATGGAATATTGGAGATTCATTAACGTTTGAACCTAAAATGTTAAATGGCGTGATTTTTGCTGCAATACCAACAATTTTAGGTGGATTAACTCAAGTATTTTTACTTGCTACTAACGATTAAATAAAGGAGATTATAAATGGTTAATATACTTTTATGGTTATTATTTGGTGCTGCTGCAGGTACAATTGCTGGATGGGTATTAAAAGATAAAAGAGGTTTAATTGGTGATATTGTTGTAGGTATTATTGGTTCATTCTTAGCAGGGTGGGCTGGTACCGGATTTAAGAGTTTTACTACAACAACGCTTTCTTGGACAGGGTTCTTCACATCCATCTTAGGAGCGATCGTATTCATTGCTGTATTAAATTTAATTACAAAGAGAAAATAGTTAAAATCCTTAGGGCAACCTAGGGTTTTTTTCTTTCCATATGAAAAATTTAAAAACAATTTTTCCAAGTATGAAAATATTATAGAAAAACAAGCATTCTATTTTCGTTTCATATATAATAAATCGGAAAGCAAAATTGTTAGGTGAGTTTTATATGAAAATATTATTTCAAATATTTATACTGATGCTTTTTACCTTTTTAGGAGAGCTTATCGCAAGTGTTTTACCATTTAATTTCCCTGGAAGTTTAATTGGTCTTTTACTCTTGTTTATCTCTTTATTATTTGGTTTAATTAAACCAAGTCATTTAAAAGAAGTAAGTAGTTTCTTACAAAAATATATGGCCTTTTTATTTGTACCACTTTGTGTGGGTTTGATGAGGTATTTTGAACTAATCAAATTACATTGGATTGAAATTATTTTAGTTTTAGTTGTATCAACTTTAATAACTTTAATTACAACAGGATTAATCGCACAAAGGAGTATTAGAAAATGAGTACATTAATTTGGGCGTTACCTCTCACAATTGGCGTATATATAACATTTTTATATATACAAAATCGAACTAAAATTGCATTATTAAATCCTTTATTATTAACTAGTGTTACAATAATTATCGTACTTTTAATGGGTAATATTGACTATAAAGATTATGAAGTTGGATCAAGTGTTATTACCTATTTAATTGGACCCGCAACAGTTTCATTAGCAATCCCACTTTACGAGAAATTAGGTATGTTAAAAAAACACTGGAAAGTTGTTACCGTTTCAATCTTATCTGGCGTATTTGCACATGCTTTATGTATTATTTTAATTACGTTTATCTTAAAATCAACACCAGAAATGGTTGCAACCTTTATTCCTAAATCCGTTACAACTGCAATTGCAAAAGATATTAGTTTATCTTTAGGTGGTAATGTGAGTTTAACGGTTGTAATCGTTGTTTTAACGGGTGTTTTAGGTGCAGTTTTAGCGCCGAATATGTTTAAGATCTTTGGCATTAAAGAACCAATCGCAAGAGGGTTAGCACTAGGTTCTGCAGCACATGCTGTAGGCACATCGAAGGCATTAGAGTTTGGAGATTTAGATGCGAGCATGGCGACATTGTCATTAATCATTACAGGGATTATCACTGTAATAACTGCTCCATTTATTTATGACCTTATTTTATTGCTAATAAAGTAAAAAGTATTTAGGAGTTTATCTTGAAAAGAAGCAGCACGACAGATCAAATCGTACACACAAAACTTTATAAAACAGCTCTTTTCATTGGATTGATTTTATCAGTAATTGCGATTACTGGTAATTTCATGGGTGGTTTACCGATTGTAGAAAATATTAAGTGGTTAGTTCTATTAATTACTTGTACGGTTTCACTTGCATTATTTGAAAATAATAGAGCCAAAGAAACAACTAAGTTTATTTTATTTTTCATTATCATTTGGATTTTTATTCCACTTGGGTTTATTGAAACTGGAAGTTCTAAAAATGTAACTTTTAGTTATTTAATGCTTACAGTCATTTTAGTTAGTTTATTATTCTCAGGTGTGAAAAGAATATTCTTTTTAGCATCACTTTTAACAGTATTTGTGATTCTACACTTTTTAGATTATCACTTTAAGATGCCAACGGATTTATTTACAGATGAATCCTATTTCTTAGACCAACTGATTCAAATTCCATTTATTATGTTATCAGCGATTTATATTTTGATTCAGTATGCAAATGAATATGCTAAATTAAACCAAAGATTAGACGATCAAGCAAACATTGATGTCTTAACCACACTTTATAACAGAAGAGGTTTTAATAAAGCCATTCAAGATATTGTTAAGTACAATATCACGAATGCACAATTAGGGTTCATTGATATTGATAACTTTAAACAATTGAATGACTCATATGGACATTCAATAGGTGATGAAGCATTACGTGTCTTAAGTAACTTTATGCGTCAGGCGATTAACCCTAGTCAACATATTCTCGCACGTTGGGGTGGAGATGAATTCGCAATTATCTATTATGGTAATAAATCATGTTTAGAAGCACATTTAGAAAACATTAAAAATCAATTTATAAATTATGCAGCAAATTATCTACCTGTAGTAAATATTTCAATGAGTGTTATTTCATTTAGTGATTATAACTCATTAGAAGAAGCAATTACAGCGGCAGATAAACTTTTATATAAAGATAAATATTTAAAGAATAAGTAAGGGTCCTTTTTATAGGACTTTTTTCTTTATTTTTAAAAAGATGATACAATAAGATTAAATAGTAAAATATCAATCTTTTGGAGTTTGAAAGAAACGCTCTTTCCCATAGAGTCTATACTGATATACCTATCTTGCAGGCAATGTATCGTTTAGACTCCCTGATGATAAATACATATCATATTTAGACGCTGCTTGACTGTATGAGAGTTCATTTTCAATGATGTCTAAAACGACCTTTAATTTGAATTCTCCGCTCCATAGTCTATTTGTTTTCTTTTTATCTTTCATGTGATCCCTCCTGCATACACTTATATTGTATCAAAGTACAGGTTTTTGGTATCAGTTCAAAGTTATCTTTGTTAGTTTACCAACAAAAGTAAAACCAAGTCCTGATGATACTGAAATTAGTATTTTTATGGAGCGTATTAATGAGTTTGATATAAACCTCATTATGCGTTTGGCAAAAGATACTGAAAATGGTTTAATGATTAACATGAAGTGCGACATTGTTTCAGATCCAAAAGGGAAACATTTTACTAATTTATATGACTCAGCAAAAATTAATAAATATAACCATATAACTCCGGTTACTGAAATGCATTATAACCAAAATGATTATGTATCAATTATTTGGATAGGTAATTTATTTTATGATGCACATAACCAGCCGATAACAACTCAACTTCAAGTCTATTATTTAGTAGATTAATCATGAATCATAAGATAAATCTGTAGCACTTTTTAAAATTTAGCATTATAATGAAGCAAAAATTTAATCTTTAGGAGGATTCATATGAAAGCAATCTTAAGAATGGTTTTCTTTGTATTATTCATCATAACAGCTGTTTTATACGGTTTACAATTTGTTAATAATTTTGATTCTATTGTTGAAGTGTTTGGAGAGTTTGCCTTTAGTATAGATTGGCTTGTAGCTTTATATGATTCAATTCGATCAATCATTATTCAAGCCAATGACTTAATGATGTTAATGATTTTTCAGTTACTAGTTATGTTAGTTTTAAAGAAGAAGTAAAAGAATAAAGCATGAGTAAAAAAACTCATGCTTTTTTAATAAGACGAATTTAGACCTTATAGATAAAAGAATAATAAGTCATAATTGTAGTGATAAAATATAACTAAAACAAGAGTTAAAAGAGGGGATAAAATGAGGTTTTTATTAAGAAAAATTGTAACACTTATTTTTATATTTACTTTAATCATGTATTTGATGCCATTTGGATCAGTATTTGAATTAATAGCGGGGATAATAGCAAATCTAGATTTTAGTTGGAAGAGTCTATCAGGTATTTATTTGGCTTTACGTATAGTAATTGTTACAAATACTGATATTGTAATTTTAATGATTTTTGAAGTATTGTGTATTATCGCACTTAGAAAAAAACAAAAAAAGGATGTTACAGAGTAGAGCTGTGGCATCCTTTTTCTTTACCAAAGATTAATAACTTTAGTTGCAAGTCTTACAAAGAAGAACTCAGCAGTATATGCTACAAATACTAACCATGGGAATACTTTTAAGGTAATAATGAAATGTTCATAGGTTAAGCTATTAGCATAAACTGATGCTGTAAAACTTAAAATTGCAGTTAATATAAAGTTAAATACAAGTCCAATAACAAAATCATTCTTTTCTTTTGTAAAGATACGAATAATTAAGATACTAAATTCTCTTAATGGAATAAAGGCTCCAATTGTTGCTGAGACTAAACCATTATATAAACTGAATAATAAAACATTTTTTAATACTAATGAATAACCTTGGATTAGTGGTGCAGCAATACTCATCACTAATGAGATACCAAATGAAATAATAAGATTAGCAACCCAAAATTTTGCTGATTTTAATTTCTGCATAATACTCCTTATTTAATTAATTGTAATTAATCGTAATTTAATGTGCAAAAATATTATATCAAAAGATAAGACATTTGATATAAATAAAATTCACCCATTACATAAAAGGACCATTAATCGTGGTAAAATAAAGGTAATAGAATACGTATCGGGGGATATGAAATGAAAAAGAAAACATTTATTTTTATGGTTTCAGCATTTTTACTCTACTTGGTATTGGTCATTAGTTTAGAGTTTGTCACGTTAAAAATATCAAGTCTAGGTGATATTAATATCATATTTTATTTGATGTTTGGACTCTCTCAACTCATTATTGCAGGCATACTTTCTTTTGTATGTTATTTTTTAGTTAAATTTAGAAATCATAAATTCTATAGAATCTTAATGCCTATCTTCTTTACTGTGTTATTTGTAGCAGGAGGATTCATGGTATATGGATCGCTATTAACTGAAGTTGTAATCTCTAATCCAGCACAACAAGCTGAATTAGATATATTAAAGTTAGGAAGGGATTTATTCCAATTAGGTATTGAATTATTCATCATTTCATTATTCTCATTTGGGATGACAATTGGAATATATGAGAGTTTTTTAGATTGAAAGTAGAAAAATATAGAATCTTACAAATGTTGTATTATAATCAACTTGAATTATTAAGGGAATAAGTAACGAAAGGCAATGGTAATTTAATAAATGAATAAAATTTTTGAAGAAGAGTTAAAAAACTTAAATACAAGTTATTTTATTTTTGATACAGGGCATAACACCCATGAAGATGAAGATTTTAGAACGTATTCGTGGGACAGTAGTAAATATAATCGAGTTAAAGAAGGAGATCTCTTCTTATATAGAAAACCAAATAGAGCTACAAAAAATAACATGTTTTATTTTTTTGGTGCTGGTAAAGTTGAACAAATCATCAAAAATGGAACCTCTATGAAAGCTATCATCTCCAAACCTTATGTTTTTGAAGAGTTTCTACTAGGTAAGGACCTTTTAGAATTTAAGTGGAAATTTAAAGAACGAAAACAAGAAGGTTGGGCACACTTTTTCAATCAGTATGGTATGACACAAATTTCAAAAGATGATTTTATTAATATGATTAATTTTCAAAAAACAAATTCATACCGACTTGAATTTGATGAAAGAAGTGCAGATGAATTAAATGAGGAAATTGAAGTTTTAAATAAAATTGAAGCTGGTGTCTTTTCATATGAGAGTAAAGAAGTAGTAACAAAAGTGCGTGGTGCTGCTCAACAAGCATTTGCTAAAAAAGTAAAGATGAATTATAAAAACACTTGTGCCGTCACAGGCATTACACACAGAGACTTCTTAATTGCTTCTCATATAATTCCATGGGCAGTTGATAAAGAAAATAGAATTAATCCGAAAAACGGAATTTGCTTATCTCCTATATTTGATAAGGCTTTTGATGCTGGATATGTATCATTTGATGATAATTATAAATTATTAATTTCTAAAGAAGTTAAAGATAAAGTATTATCTGATTATTTATATAAATATAAGGATAGAAAAATAAATACTTATGGTGGGGACTACCCAGATAAGAAGTTTTTAAAATGGCACAGAGAAAACATTTTTAGAAATTAACAATAAAAAAAGGATTCCATTTAGGAATCCTTGTTTAATATCTAACTGGAGCCGGCGAGGGGAATCGGACACATTCAGCACTATTGATAAGAATAATGATAGAGAGAGAAATCTCTCTTTTTTGTTCTTTGGAAACTTAATAAAATAGTCTGAATTATAAGTGAGGTAAATACTTCTCAGACTAGAGTATTTATCTCACTTATTTTTATAAATTAACGAAAGGAGAAATTTAATGGCAAAAAGGAAATCTAGTTATCAACCTGATCTTTATGGAACACTGGATAAATTTGAATATCAGGGTTCAAAACTAATAAAGAAAGAAAGACTTAACGATCAGAAACTAAATGTTGATCATTGGAAGTTTAATAGTAAATTCGATAAATCGTTAGGAGCGAAATCAACTATTAGAAAAAACTTTGATTACAAAGTTGGTCAAGAAGCTATAACTTCTTATACTACTAGATTTGGCGACCGTAAAGTTGTTTATAAGAGAGATTTCTCTCAACCAATTATTAAAGTTAATAAATAGTCAAATGACTTAAAAAAGGAGGGTTTATGTTACCAATCATTTTAACTGAAGTGCCTGAAGTTCCAGCTGAAGAAGTAGTTGAAACAACTAACAAATTAGTTGAATTCTTTACTGAAACTTTACCTGAACATATGAGTTTATATTGGCACTGGTATTTAATTGGTATCTTGGTTGTTACAGTTGTATTACTTGCTGTATCTAAAAAAGATAACAAACGTAAAAAATATTATAGAAAAGGGTGATATTAAATGCCGTTTTATAGATTAAGAAAAGATGAAATATCTGAAATTAAAAGATCTGGCATTGGTTATCGAGAAAAACATATTCTTGATAACAAAGGACTGGTTGTAAGAAGTAAAGGCTCCGGTCCAAATTCAATGGTGATTGATGTTTATAAGAAAGGTATCAATCCAAAAAAAGGTTATGGTCAGAATGATTCAATTACTATCTTAAAGACAAAACATAAAGGTCAAAAAGCTAGATACGATATTATAGGTTGATTTATGACTAAACAAGAAAAATTAGCCTTTGATAGAAGCGTAAACGCTCATTCTAGATTAGCTTTGAATTATGGCTTGAAATTCATTTATGAAGAACAAAAGCCAATTTATAACATTAAAGCTAATTACCATAACACTTGTTCAATAAAAATGCGTAATGAAAATCGAAGATTAACTAGATCTGAGAAAAAAGCAATCTTTAAGGAAAAAGTACTTAAGGATAATAAGTTTAGAGAAAAACTTGCTAGACAAGATAGAAAACTCAAGAAGTAGTTTGATTGAACATTAAACTTATAAAAAGTTATTTAGCAAATGCTATTCACATGGTGCCAAAAACTACTAGTTGGATTGTTGGGATTAGTTAAGTACCATATTTGGTTAAATGCAACGAGGGGTTCAGCCAATTTCTCTTATATAGAGCGACTCGGAAGTTGTAGTCGAAAAAGTAACAACAAAATATAAATTAAATTAGGAGAAAATTTAAAATGGAAAACTTAGAGAAACAAACAAAAAAAGAAACTAAGGTTGTAGTTGAACAACCAAAATTTGTTGAATTAAAAAACTTAACAAATGAAGATGTAAAAAATTTACCAATTATTAATGCTAAATTTAGAAGATCAATTAATGCAAGTGGTCTGAATACTGGAATCATCTTACCTTTAGAACCTACAACATTATATATTCCTTTACTTTCATCAATGAGAAATGCAAACGGTAAATCAAGACAATTATCTTATTTCTTACCTGATACATTCATTTCAATCATGTTGGAATTAGGATTAAAAGAAAAAGATGAACAAGGAAAACAAGTTAATGAATGGTTACATCCAGTTGCAATTCGATTTGTTAAAGGGAAATATTTAAATAGTGATAAAGAATACTATTCAATCGAAGTTGTTTTCAAACAGTATAAGTACCACGTTCAATTCTTAAATCCACAACAAGTTAAGATTTTAGAAACATTATCAGAACAAGGTAAATTATTAGATCGTGCTAAGAAACCTTATAAAGTAAATTGGATTGAAAGACCTGAAGCTATTGGAGAAGTAGAATCGGATGAATCCGAATTTACATTCTAAATTTGATAAATAAATAATACATAAAGGAAGTCTTAGACATGACAAATACCGTTTTAATCAAATTTGGTGTTATATATTTAGTTCTAATACTTCCTTTATTTTTAGTAAAAGTTAGAAGTATTAGATTAAAAAGACTGTTTGATAGAACAGTTGGAATTATTCAAAGTATTATTGGATGGATAATTGGTATCAATGGAAAAATTCGTGTTGGTAAAACATCTTTCCAATCCGGATTATCATCAGTTTGTCAGCTTTTAATTATTCAAAAAATTGAAGATTTACTTTTAAAGATAAAACGAATTTTTGTAAAAATAGATTTCAATCAATTTGATTCTATTATTGCAGCTAAACTTATCGAAAAGGATTTCCCTGACATTGAATTAATCGCTGATCAGATGTTAGATTTATATGAATTGAATGGCGATACCCTACATTTCAACATGATTGGTAATGTAACGGTCAGAAAGTTATTTATTGATTATATATTTGGATTTTATTGTTTGAACATTAGAAGAAACTTTGTTCAATCTAAAACTCCAATTTATTCTAATATTACTCATCAGTTCAATATGAATTTAAATACGGATTGGTTATCCATTAGAAAAGCTTATAGAGATAAGGATTATTCCATCTTAGATTGGATGGTATTACTTATAGATGAAGTTACTGATGAAGCCGGAGCAATGAAATATTTAGAAGATTTAAAAGATGAATCAGGAGCTAAAGAATATCGAAGAAAGTTTGGTCAAATCCATCAGGAAAGAAACTGGATTATTACAACCAAACAAGATGTTATGGATGAGGTTAAGAAGTATAGAAATCTAACACATACACACGTTATTCTTGATCAGAGTGTTTACACAATTGGGAATTATAAACTGCTTTATAAAACGATTGAATTCATCTATTTTCTTCCAGTTAAAATCTATACATTATTGGTTGTTTATCCAATATCCTTTGGTCATCTTTTTAGAAGATTACTTAGAAAAGATTATCTTACTTTTCATGAAATATATGATATTAGACACGCAAAAGTTGGAATCATTCGTAAACAAGAAAATAAACTTTATTACCATAAGAATTTTTTTGATTCAATTGGTCTGAATGTTTATACAGGATATATGATTGATAAAGCTGAAGATATCGAAAGAGCAACAGCTGAGCGTGATTATATTAAACTTTGCATACCTACAACATATTGTTGGGGTACTTACAATACACATCTATACGCTTCAATGCAACAAGATTTATTAAGAAATTCAAATACTAGATCAGAAGTAGTTAATCCATTTACCAATAATAAGTTCTTTGATCAAACGGATAGTGATGATAAAGAGAATGGAGATGGTAATTTTGAGTTTAACTAGGGCAATAATAATTATTATTTTTTCAAATATTATACACTTACTCCTCGTTTACTTTTTCATCATTAGATCTTATCTTCGCTTTATAAGTGAACAACGTTATAGAAATGAGTTATATCAAGAAAATCATTTAAAAATGAAAGAAGAAACTCTCAATAATGTTGATCCAGGAGCGAATGAATCTAATGAAAATGGAAAGTAAAAATGATTTAAAAGTTTCGTGGGGGGGGTCTAACAGCCCCCTTACCTGTACAAATCATGATTTTTTCTTAGATAACTACGTTCATGGAAAAGAAGTTAAGATTGACTGGTTTCAAGTAACGTTTGATTTCATTGATGTCAAAAAGAACGATAAGTTTTATTATGAGTTGGATATGAATTCACCACTGCTTAATGAATTGTTGGGTTTGTTAAAAAGAAATACAAATATCAATAATTTAGAAAGAATGCCAAAAGGTCAGTTTGGTTACTTGCATGGTTATTATGTAGATGAATTTATTTGGTTATTTTATGGTGGAAATCAAAATAAGCGAGAAAAATATCCAATTACACTTACATTAACTGGTCAGGGTTGTAGAGCTTTTGAAATCATGGGTGGAAATTGGGTCAAACTATTTCAATTCTTTAGATTCCATGGCGATTCATTTATTAAGGTTGGTCGATTAGACTTAGCCATTGATGATTATGATGGAAATATCATCACACCATATCAAATTCTTCCTTATGTAGAACAAAACCATGTTGTAACTCAATTTAGAACAGTTACATTACATAGGGGATGGACATTAGGGGAAGCAAGTGAATCTCAAGGTTTTACATTAACGTTTGGAGCTAGAGGCTCTAATCAA
Source organism: Acholeplasma hippikon (assembly GCF_900660755.1). Taxonomy (NCBI): domain Bacteria; kingdom Bacillati; phylum Mycoplasmatota; class Mollicutes; order Acholeplasmatales; family Acholeplasmataceae; genus Acholeplasma; species Acholeplasma hippikon. The sequence continues at coordinate 794,931 of NZ_LR215050.1, read as the reverse complement.
CTTCAAATATATGATAAAAGATTAGAACGTGATCAGATGGATCAACCTGATTTAAATACTCCGGTTTGGTATCGTTATGAAATGAGATTTACTGATGAAAAAGCACTACAGGTAATGGAACTTTATACGGTATCAGTTGATCATGATGATTCACAAACATTTATGTCTTATGCAAAACAGCTTTTACTGACTTGTTTAGATATAAAAGAATTCAATCCAAATGATGACAACAAGAGAAGATGGAATACTTTACCGGCATGGAAAGAATTTACGGATAGTTTAGAAAAAATAGATTTAAGAAGTAAAAATAAGATTGATACTACGATTGAGAAAAAAATAAAGTGGTTTAACAGTGATATGGCTACTACGCTATTAGAAATGTACTATGCATATGATGGAGATTTTGGAAATGCAATGTACCAACTAATGGGAGATAGTAAGTTTAAACAAAAACATCTTAATAGATTAAATGCTTATTTAAGAAAGATGGGTAAACCGGAAAAGACACTTGCTGATATTAGTTTTGAACAAAATATTTTAAAAGAAATGTATGTATCGGATGGACTTCCTCAAATACCTTATGAAAATAGAACGGATGTCTGTGAAGTCTTATCATACGTTATGTTAACTCAAGATATAAACGATGAAAATAAAATATCTCTTTCTAATGTAAATAATTATTTTGATAAGTATTATGAGGATTTAGGAAGAGAAAATAGAAGAACATTAGAACTGAAAACTAAAAATAAGGATGTGATCTGATGAATCATTTTGATAGTGATGTTATAGATAGCTATGTGATGACAAAAAGAACATTAGAGCGAATGAAAACCTCTAAGCTTTCGATGAAAGAAAAACAGGGTTTCGTAGAAAGAATTTTGAATCAAAAGAAAAAAGTTAAGGATTATAAAAATATACCAACTCTTAAAGATAGAGTACCTTATTATGAAGCTGATTTTAAAGCATTGATGGATCATAAAAAAGAAATGCATTTAAAAGGTTTAACAATTTATGGTAACCCTCTAAAGAGGTAATTATGAAGAAAATTATCTTAATAATTGCAGTAGTCTTTATTGGACTAGGAATATTCTTAATTGAGCCAAAAGAAAAAGAAGTAATAACTGATCCAGGTATTGAAGATAATTCACCTACTGCTAATCAATCAGTTATGAAATTGAATTATAAATTGGTCAGAAATAATGAACAACTAGAAGCTAATGCTTCAGCAGTTATTATTTCATCCGATGATAATTTCTATTACGTAGTAACAAATTATCATGCGATTAATCATCCTGATTTCACAGCTGTTGAATTAAAATTAACAGACTTTTATGGAAATCAGTATGATGGTGAAATCATGGTAATTAATACTTCACATAAATTGATATCTCAATTTTATGATTTAGCATTAATTAAATTTACTAAAACGGAAGTTGAATTATCACCAGTGATAATTCGGGTTAGCCCCTTAAACATTTCGGATTTAGTAACATCAATAGGCTATGTTAATGATGAGAAAAAGATTGAAATGGGATATTTTAATGGCTTAGGAAAATTTGCTAATTCACAGTTTGATATTATTGACCATTCTTGTGAAATAGAAAGAGGCTTTAGTGGTGGAGGATTATTTGATAGATATGGAAAATTAGTAGGTATTAATTTTGGAGTATCATCAACTGATCAAGGACAATTCATTACAGCATATGCAATACCAGTAAGCTGCGTATTGGAATATATTCAAATATTTAACATTTAATAGTTTTACGACTCTGAAGTTGTAGTCGAAAAAGTAACAACAAAAAAAGATAGATAAGAGGAATTTATTATGGCAATTAAAACAGAAGTGATATTTAACTCGGATAATATTATTTTAGTAAAGTTTACATCTCCATTTTTAATCCATTTTATAGTTTATACTCCATGGGGATATGAAACATTTAAAGATTATAATTTAGCTCTATTATTCTTTAATGAAAGACTTGAGGAACTAAGATGATTAAAGATAAATATAAAATTTTAGATACATTAAATGATTTAATACAAGAAATAACAACTCTTTTGAAGAATAACAACATAACATTTATTGAACTTGATGTTGATAAAAAAGAAGTCAAAAGATTAGATATAAAGTTTGAGGATTATGATGAATCAATTAATTCCTATTACATATGAAGAAAATTGTTTGATTGATAAGAATCATGTTGCAACTCCTAGGAAAGTCGTTGAACAAATATATAACTTAATTGGAATTAGCGACTTTAAAAGTGTTTGGTTACCATTTAATAATTATGATAGCGAATTTAAATATAAAGCTGAAGAATTAAATATTAAATATAAAGCTACACATATTTTTGATGATTTAGGGAATGATTTCTTTATCACGAATCCACCTGATAATTGTGATTTGATGATAAGTAATCCTCCTTTTGAACAACAGAATGAGATTATTAAACGTTCGTTTGATTTAATTGATAAAGGTCAGATTAAATCATTTGCACTATTACTGCCTTTATCAACTTTAGAAACAAAATATAGAGCTAATCTATATGAAAAATATAAAGATAAGATTTCAATAATTATCTTTAAAGATAGAATTAAATTTTTAGGAAAAACCACAGCATTTAATAAAGCGTGTTGTTGGGTTTGTTATAACATTGAAAAATTACCACCATTAAGTTGGGTGTAAAAATAGGAGATTAAATGCCTAGATTAAAACGCAGTAAATTTATGTTTAATCATCGATCTAAACATCCAGCATTAGTATATGATGATCTGGGTAAAGAATATGGATATATAAGTATTACACATTCAAAGAAAACTCATAATGTAAAAAACATTGAATTAAAAGAAAATTTTAATAGAGAGGATAAATTGAAATCTTATATTCTGCCATATCCAAAAAAAGATAAAAAAAAGGTTTTTACTAATGAAAAAACCAAAATGGTTATAGGTAGTAAAAACCGTAGAATTATCGAAAAAGTAAAAAAAAGACCTTATAAATAAAAAAAGTAACGTATTATAGAAAATTAATTCTACGTATCTATACGTTACACACTCATTATAACATAAAAAATAAATAGGAGATAAAAAATGAAAAAAACGATTCATTTAATTTTAGTTTTATTTAGTTTATTAGGTGTAGCAATGACTACGCAAAAGACTTTTGCAGCTGAAACATATCCGTTAAGGGTTACGATTAATGGTCAGAATTATAATGCTTCAGAGTCTATGTGGATTGAAATGCTAGATTACAGCCAACAAATTTCATTCGTAGCAAACGGAATCCAATATAGAACATATGCTGTTGGGATTTATGCTCAACCATATGGTGGGTTTATGATTGAACTTGGTGATGATTTAGTAATGATCGATGGAGTTTTCAATTCAATTACATTCGTAACATATAATCCAGCAACTGCTTCAGATGGTGGATTTGCAAGATTTATGTCAGGTATGATTACTGAGATTCCGGATGCTAAAAGTTTTACAATTACAGCAACTACTTCATATATAATTCCGGACAATACAAGACCAGCAATTAGTGGTCAGGAAACATTTGTTGTTTCAGTAGATGATCCAAAACCAGTTTCATTCTTCCAAGGATACTTAAGTGCTTATGATGAAACTGATGGAAACATTACAAATAGAATTACAGTTAAATCTGAAAACTATACAGCTAATAGTTCAACATTAGGTACATATCAAATCACATTCTCAGTTAAAGATACTGCTCAAAATGAGTCAACTTTAGTGGTTAATGTTCAAGTGGTCGATGTAACAAAACCAGTTATTACAGGTAATACATCAATTGCTGATATTTCATATACTCAAACATGGAATATTAATACATTTAAATCTACATTAACTGTAACTGATAACGTAGATAATTTAAATGCTTCAAATATTGTTGTTGAAAGTGATGGATATACATCAAATAAAACAAATTTAGGAACATATACTGTTGTCTATTCAGTAACTGATAGTTCAGGTAATAAAGCAACATTTACTAAACAGGTCAGAGTAATTGATGATGTTGCTCCAGTATTTAGTGGTCCAACAGCAATTACTAAACCTAATAATTCGATTTTAACAGTTAATGATATTAAGGCTCAACTTTCAGCTAATGATGTTAAAGAGGGCGATAAGAAAGCACAAATCACAGTTAAGACTGATAACTATACTGGTAAAGGAAATATTACTGGATCATACACAATTGTCTTTGAAGTAAAAGACTCTAAAGGAAATACAGCAACTCATACAGTTACTGTTACAGTAGCCGATAATATTCCTCCAGTTTGGTATATTCAAAATGGTGTATCAATTAAATTAATTTCTCCAGCAACATTAACTAGACAACAAATCTTAGATTTATTAGTTGCAACTGGGCAGTTAAATATTAATTCAACAACACAAATTAATTTCATTATTGATGAATATACTGGTCATGAAGATACTGCAGGATTCTATTCAGTGACAATTGGATATTCGGATTCATCAGGTAACGAGGGAATAAAGAATTTAGATATTGAAGTTGTTTCTAATGAAAATACTACACCGATTGTTATTGAACCTGAACAAAACTTCTTTGAAAAAGTAGGTTCATTTATTAAAGAAAATCCATTTGAAACTACTCTAATTGGATTAGGTATTGTAATTATTATTGGATTTGGTATTTCAGCTTTACCTAAGAGAAGAAGATATTAATCATTAGGGTGGTGTTAAATCACCACCTTAATTTTTGGAAAGGGAAAAATAATGAAATTTAAAAAAATATATATATCACTATTAGTTTTAATGTCAATGATCTTGTTCATTCCTAATGTGTATGCATATGAATTTACAACTGATTACGATATTAATACAGCATTTTCAATTCAAGATATTGGATGGTCTAACCCTGAAGTAGCATATTATCTAACTGATACTGGATGGACTTATACAACAGGAGCAGATGTGTTTGATTCATTTATTTATGTTAACTCTCCTAAAGTATTTATTGATGCTGAAATTTTACAATATGTAGAAGTTCCAAACTATGTTATTCATTATGATGGTACAACTGAAACGAATATATTTGATATGGTCTATTTATACTTTTATGAGTCCAAGTCATCAACAACTCCATCAGGATATGCAACATTATCAAATACAGCTTCAGGAGAATTATCAACATATAAACTAAATACTCCAAGAAATATGGAAACTTCAGGTAAATGGATGCAAATCGTAGGTGGATTAGATCTGTATAAAAAAGGTGGTCAATTATCATATGATACTCATCAAAAGATTAAGACAATTATTAATGGTAATCCTACAATAGAAAATACATACGCAAATAGACTTCGATTATATACAGCTTCATTTAGATTATCGTTTAATCAAACTTGGATTGATAATGTTAGTTTTCTTAAAGATAGAGGCTATGAATCTATTGTTACATTAAGACATTCTTCAACAACAAATCCACCTGAAGAAACTACTGTTGGTGATTTGCCAACAACTGATGATAATTTATTAGGTAATGTATTCTTTGAAGTAGATGATTATAAGGTCGATGTTACAATTTGGTATCAAGGAAATCCTTATTTAATTAGTTTTAATTTTACTGATTCTACCGACATGAGTTTGTTTAATACACATGAAGCTTACTTTTTAAATAAAGAAAATAAACCTCAAATTTACATTAATAAATCAAAGGATAGATTATATTTAAGAGATATTTTAAGTGCTGATTCCGAACTTGAACCAGCATTTGTTCCACACGTTATTTGGGATCTGAATACAAACGAATTAAAGAGTATTGATAAATATAATGCCTATGCATATATTAAACAAAATAATGAGGGAGTGTTAGTAGCTTATTATTATGTTGATAGTTTCATTATGGATAATGTATTATCAACTACTTTAACTTATACTTCAAGACAACATACTAAGAATTGGTTTGGTATAGTCGATAAGCGTACTGATTGGACTACTTACAGCTGGACATATACCAATGATAAATACTTAGAATATAGAGATTTATCATCGCATTGGTCATATTGGATTCCCGGCTGGAACTTAATATTTGCTAATATTAGAAAAAACACAATATTAACAATGCCTAGAATAGAATCAGTAGATTTTTATAGTCAGCAGTCTTATTACAATATTACTAAGAGTGAATTAGAACTTGCTTATTCATCGGTTGATTCTAAATTCATTAATATCAAGGATAATCCAAGATATAAAGTTTGGGCTTTTGCGTTACAAGAGGGTAAATCTCTTGATATGGGATGGATTGGAAAAGTGCAAACTGAATTTTATAATAATGAAGCCAATCCTGATGATCCAAGAAACTTAAAGATAATTGAAATGGTTTATGAAACGGATGGTAAGCTTTATACAACAGTTGGAGAAGATATGAATTTGAAAATTGTTGTTCAACCTAAAATTGATGGTATTAAAAATGAAACTGAATCAAATTTTAATTTAATTTTAATTTTAGTAATCGTTATTATCATTTTAGTATTGATTCTATTATTTAGTAGACCATCAGCTGCACGACCAGTAGTAAGAAATGTGTATGTTAGAAGAAGTCGAGGAAATTATCAATCCGGAGTTTCTCCACTAATTGCTGTTTTAAGTATATTATTTATTATTGGATTATTGATATTAGCACTAAGTAAAGGATGGTTTAGTTAATATGAATGATTTTGTATTTATTTCTAATCCTGATACTAATGAACAAAACGCAGTGCCAGTTAAAAATAATGGACAATATTTTATTGAAAAACCAAAGACTGTTCACGATTTAAAAATATTTAAAAGATTCTATATTGATGTTCACTTAGGTAAGAAAAAGTGTGAGATCAGAAAGAATGATAGAGGATATCGTGAGGGTGATCTGATTCAATTTACAATCATTAATAATGATTATGAAATAATTGAACAAGCAGTAACTAAATATATCATTACTCATGTTCTAAATTTTGAACAAGGATTAAATGATGGATACGTAGCGTTATCTATTGAAAAGTATAAAGGTAAATAAATATGCCTTTCCAATGGTTATTTGATATTGTTCTATGGATTTGGAATAATCTTTCTTGGATACTTCCATTTGGGATATTTATATTTTTCTTTAGTTTAGTAGCACCAGTTACAAGAACAGTTAGAAATGTTCAGTATTCATTTAAGGAATCAATTACCCCTTTAGGGTTCATAGTTTTCATAATATTAACAGTATTTGCACTCTTAGTATCAGGATTGATTGGCAATATATTTTAAAGCTAAAGGTAATTACTTTGTGATTACCTTTTCTTTTATAGAATAAGATGTTTTAGGACAAATTTTATTAGATAATTATTTTTGGGTTTCGCTACTGGACTTAGAAATAATAGGGAGATTTTTATGAAAGAAATTAGTGTATATTTTGATAAATATTTAGATTATTGCCAACTATATAGAAAAAAAGGAACCTTAAATTATTATAAAAAAGTATTTATATATTTTAATCAAGTGTTTGACCAAATGAAAATTACTTATTTTGAAGAATTAAATGAAGATAGTCATGATCAGATTGTTAGATATATGAAGTTTGTATCTAAAAAAAAGAATAGCAAAAGTAATGACTATATATCAGCATTTTATACTGTGATAAAGCATTTTAATATCAATTGTAATATTGTTAGAAGAAGAAAATTAAATGATGATACTGATTCGTTTAGAACTATACCTGATAATGAATTAAATGTTATTTTGAACTATTTAAACTCATTAGATATATACAAAACTTCAAATAGATCCTGGATATTAGCTATACTTTTAATGTTAGATACTGGGGTTAGAATCAATGAATTAATTGAAATAAAAAATAAGAACATTGATTTTTCTTCAAGGTATATTTTCTTGGATGAAACGAAATCAGGTAAGAAAAGAGTAGTTAAGTTTGGATCATTATCGGAAGATTTGCTGAAACTTAATTATGATATTAATCATGAATATTTAATGTGGAATTATTATAATGATTCTAGAATGACTAAACACTCTTTATATCATTTTTTTGACAGGTTGAATTCAGCACTAAATCTTGATTCAGGTAACGTTCATCCACATAGATTAAGAAAGACTTTCGCAACTAAATTATTGAGAATGGGATGTCCAATAACAACTATTCAAAAGCTACTTGGCCATTCAGATATTAAAATGACAATGATCTATTTAGAAGTAGATGACTTTATGGTTAATAAAGACTTTAATGAATATTATCCATATTAAAAAAAAGAAGCCGTTTTAATTACGGCTTTTTATCTTTGTAAATCAAGAATAATTTTTTTAAATGGAGAATTAATTTCACTATAAAAGGCCTCAATCATTAGTTTAAAACTTTCATTAATAACATATTCTCTATTTTCATTAATATATTCTTTGATAGCTTGACATTTTACTTTGTTATCTGCTTCATGTCTTAATCCATTATTAAAAAGTGTTTGAAGTATTTGTCCAGCATTACCACCATTTTTTATTCCTTCGTAATACTTATATAATTCTTCTAATATATCTTGTTTCCTATCTAGGCTTAAATTATATTCTAAAAATTCAAGAATATTTTTTGTAACTTTAGTATTATTTATTTTGGAGGCAACAAATTCGGCTAATTGGTCTTTATGTAATATTCTAGCTGTTACATTATAAGTTCCTGAATTTTCAATTTTGACTTCGAAATTTAATTTACTTAAGATATAATAAATTCTTTCAAATTCTAATAAAATTTGATTTATCCTTGGCTTTTCAATTCCAGTTGTATCTCTTATAAATTTTCCAAATAAAGCTATATTTATTAAAAAATCAGATAGTATTAAATATCTTTCATCATATACTGAATTTTCATAAATTTCTTCTACGTAATTATAATAATCTCTAAATGAACTTCTATGTTTCTTATTTGGAAAACGTTCAAAATAATATGAAAGATCTTTTTCTATTAATGAAAATTTATAAAAATACTCTTCTAATCTTTCAATTTCATAATTTAAATTAAAATTTAATATGCTTTCTTTATCAGCAATACTTATATACATATTTTATCCCCCATTAGTTATCATTTATTTTTTATTTCTTTTGAATACTTATCATGTATTTTATTGAATTCAACCAATTCATCTAAACTCACATCTAAAATAGAAGCAATCTCAACTAATCTTTCAAGAGAAGGATCTATGCTTTTATTTTCATATTTAGAAATCATCATTTGAGAAATATTTAATTTATCAGCTAATTCTTGTTGAGATAGCCCCTTTTCTTTTCTTAATTCTTGAATCTTTACTTTGTATTTCATTATTTACTCCTTTTTTATCATTTCGCTTGATTTTAAAACTCATATGTTTTATAATCACTATTGTAAAACCCATATGTTTTACCTTGAAATAAAAAAATAAGTATCTCTCTAACATTCTTATCATGTAGTAGAAATACTCGCTGTGTATTATATTCTGGAGCCGGCGAGGGGAATCGGACCCCCGTCTCATGCTTGGCAAGCACGTGTAATAACCATTATACGACGCCGACGACTGACTGCCTTTATATGATAACAAATATTCTTGAGAGTGTCAACATTTTTTCTAAAAAAAATTAAAAAATATTTATGTTATAATTGGCATATGAAGGAAGTAAGAAAATGAAGAAGAAAATTATATCTATTTTAGTGATAATTTCAATAGGTTTTGTTTTAGGAATGTTAAATTCTCATTTAATTTACGCGAAATTTTGGGAACATTTCTTAAATGGATTAAAATCTGTGCCTTTTTATGTTCACATTATTTACGTAATTTTTTCTTTATTTTTATGTATCTTAATCCATGAACTAGGCCATTTAATGGCATTTGTTAGACGAGGTATTAAAATAAAAGCAATCTATGCACTTGGAATAGCTTTTGTAAGATTAGAGCGTGGCTGGAGAATTAGATTTGTTCCTAAGTTTGCTTTAATGTTAGGTGGTATTGTTATACCAGATCATGTAAACATTAGAAGTAAAGAAGATGAAGACAAATATGTTGAAATCATGCAACGCGTATTAATTGCAGGACCTAACACAAGCTTAGTTTATGGGGTTATCGCATTTATCATTTGGGCATTCTTCTTAATGTTTGAATTTTACTTATTAAATGGGTTTTTATTTACTTATATGGTTGTCACAACCATCATGACATTTTTGGTTGTTAAATCAAGTAAAATTAGTCATCAAGGTATGTACGGAGATTATGTTGCACATAAGAAAATTAAAGATGATGAAGTCTTTAAATTAGCTTATCTAATTCAGGCAACGAGTATGTTTGGTGAAGATTTAGATTCTAAGAAATACTTATGGCCAAAAGTTGTTAGTCAGTTAGAAACATTCGGTAGTTTATATGGTGGTAATAAAGGAGCAATCTTTACAGAGTATTTAAGTGAAGTTACATTTAATGGACAAATCGGATGTACTAAAGTAGAAGATAAGATGAAAAACATTCATAAGAGTTTACCATTAACTGAAGAAGGATTTATCCTATATAATCAACTCATTCACTTTTATCATTCGAGATATAATCAAGAAATGGTTGATGAACTTCTTAATATGTTAAAGACTAAGAATTTTAAATTAGATCCTAGGGTGAAGTTATATCATGAGAAACTTACTGAACATTTACTAGGTTTAGCGAATAATGAAGATTTTTTAAAGAATAAAAAGAACATTCATCCTAATTCTACATACTTTGTTTATAAACCATTAGAAATATATGAACATATTGATGAGATAATACATAAGAAAGCGTAAGTCTTTCTTATTTTTATTGATATAATAAATATAAAGATAAGTTTTAATTAGAATATATATAAAAAATGACTTAATAGCTTAGAAATAGAGGTGAGCACATTGAAATATTTATTTTTTGACATTGAATGTGCAAATACTAAAGATGGAATCTGCAAGATGTGCTCATTTGGATATGTAGTAACAGACACAGCATTTAATGTATTAGAAAAAGATGATTTAATTATTAATCCTGACGATGAATTTGATTGGTACTTCTTTAAGAAGAACTCAAGAATCAAATTACCTTATCCAAAAGAAAAGTACTTAGAATATCCTAATTTCTTAGGACAATACAAAAAAATAGAAAATATCCTTTTAAATGATTATAAGGCTATTTTTGGTTATAACGTTAGTGGGGATATTAAGTTTATTAAACAAGCATATGAAAGATATGGGTTAGAACCAATTGAAGTAAAAGCATATGATGTCATAAAGATTAGTAAAGAATATGGTGGTTATACAGGTAAATTAGCAAATATACCTAAAGAACTACTTAAAGATGAAGGCATAGATTTAACTAGTCATAAGAGTGTTGATGATGCTTATAAGACAATGATTGTGTTAAAGAGAGCACTTAGTTTAGATTTTTGTGGGATTGATAAACTAGAGTAATTATATATAACATGTTATAAAATTAGTAATAACAATACATGAATAGAGGGATTAACATATGACACCTAAATTAAGTGGTTGGAATTATATCGTATATACATTAATAAGTAGAAATTTTAAACATAGAGTTTTTACACTTCAAGAAATTTATGACTTTGAAGCGTATTTTAAAACGGTTTATCCAGAAAACTTTCATATTAAAGATAAATTAAGACAAATACTTCAAAACCTAAGAGACAAAGGTTTACTTAATTTCTTAAGTGGTGGTAAATATCAACTGATCGAAAAGGAAATAAATAAAAAAGAAACTATTGAAACAAAAAGTGAAGTGGTTTATTTATTATCTAATGAATCAATACCAGGTTGGGTTAAAATTGGAAGTTCGAATGATATTGAAAGAAGACTAAAGGAACTTTATAATACTTCAATTCCATTACCGTTTAAAGTAGAAGAACTAATCACTACTAAAACATTAGAAGAATCAAGAGTTTTAGAAAAGAGTATTCATAGTATCATTGATACAATCAACCCAAATTTAAGGAAAAATACTGAAGCAAATAAAAGAGAGTTCTTTAAGATGACAGTAGATCAAGGGAAATCAGTCTTTAGATTGGTATCTCAGATTGTAGGCATTTCAGTTATTTCTGCAACTAACCCAATTAATCAAATAAATATTCAATAAAAAATAGCACAATAACGTGCTATTTTTCGTCTATTTCTATTAAATTAACATACTCTCTTAATGCGTAAGTTCCATCATGGGCTTCACCGATGATAAATCTAGATGCATTTGGTCCTGTAATTCTTTGCACACCAGAACGTATAAGTTTACTTATCACTTCATCTTTAGTTTCATCATGCACTAATAACGCACATGATTGTAAATGATATTTATGTTTGTGAAACTTTGTAATAATGTTTTCTTTTGTTAAGGGTTTTACCCATACATTTCTAAACATAAATGATAAAGCTAATTCATGATCAAACTTAATACAAACACTCACTCCATCTTCATTTAAGTAGATGGAGTTATTATTTTCTTTTAATTGTTCGGTATAAATTTGAATTGTATTTCTACCAATCATACCAATATCTTTAGGATATGATTTAGAAGTTTCTTTTAAGATTTCAAAAAATCTTTTACCAAATGTCGTTAATTCAACTTCATTATCTGTATCATAGAAGATTCCTTGAACAGAAGAACAAAGTACTTGATTTGTTTTTAAGATGTGGTGACTTAAATTAACTAAGTCAGTATCAGTTGTTGAATGATTTGCATAGGCAAAACTTAGTTTATGTCCCCACTCAATAATTTTTGTGTTTGTACTAGCTAATGATCTAACTGACTTGATTGCTTCATTGCTCCCCCAAACAACTAAAGCATTTGATATATCAGCTAATTTCTTGAGTGATGAAATATCTGAACTTGGTATATCAAATAGATAAATAAAATTAGTTAATTTAGGTTCTATCTTTAAAAGTTCATCAATTAATTTTAAAGATAAACCTTTATCATGACTAGATAATTTAACTAAATTAATATTACCTACTAATAATCCTTCAATAACAGTGTATATTGGTAGAAAATCCATGTTTCCTGCAGCAATATGAAGTAAGACTCCTATGGGTTCAAAACGTCTTTTGGTGCTGTTATTTAAAGGTTTTAAATTTTTATGATCAATACCTAATTCAGTTTCTAGTTTATAAGTTAATCCTTCTTTAGATAAAATACTTAACATCTCATGTAATTCTTCATTTGAGATGTTTGATTCTTGGGTTAAAGGTGTAATATATGAATCAAATTCATGATTTAATATTTTTTTATAAAGTGTATCACATGCGTTAATGACGGTTTCTGTAGCTAAAGACTCTTCATTTAATGTTTTTAAGATATCAAGATAAAGGGATGAAAGTAGTTCATCCTTTTTTGTTGATTCATAAGTTTTACCTTGGTATAAAATCATTTTGCACCTCCTACTAAGTATTCACTAGCTCCTTGTGCACAAGTAACAACATCTTTTACACCTACTCTAGAAATAAGTTCTAAATAAGGAGTCGTTAGTCCACATGGACAAGGCGTATCGTGTAGGATACCTAAATCATCTGTCATGATACTTGTAAGTGGAATGGAATTTGCAATTGGGCTTAACAAATTAACTAAGCCTATTTTATTAGCCCCAATAACTTTTAAATCATGCACATCACGAATTAAAACACGTGCATAGGCAGGTACATGAAAATGGTGGTACTTACAATCAACATATAAAACAGGGTGTTCAACAGCAGAGAAGAACTCAAAGATTTTTTCATGGGGTATACCTACAACATCATTTACTAAATCATAAAATGTGTTTTTATCAATTTGTTCATTTTGAAATTGTTTCCAACCACCACCAGTAGATAACATAGAACCTTTTGGTAGTTTTAGTTTGAAACCTTCATCTTTCATTTGTTTTAATAAAAAGTAAGTATAGCTTGGGAAACCATTGATTCTAACGGGTGCTTTCTTTTTACTGTATTTTATTAACTTTTGTTTAATATTTTCTAAATCTAATTTGTATTCACCATTAATATACTTAAGTGCATAGTCTTTAGATAATGCTGGTGAGAAAAATGTATAAACATAAGTACTTTTGGAAATAGCAATACTTGTCTTTTTTGTGTATTCATACCCCATCACAATAAAACGTGATGGCTTAAGTGAAAATAGTTTATGATATTTGCCTAATCTAAGTAGCATACGTAAACCCATGAAAATACTTTTTAAGTCAAAACCAACCACTGATTTTTTACCACTAGTTCCACTGGATGTAACTTTTATTTTTAGTTTCTTTTTATCTACACTTAACATTTCATTTTGTTTAAGATAAGCGGTTGGAATAATAGGTATTTTTTCTAAATCATCAATTGTTTTAATTTGGTCTGGGTGAAAGTTTTGACTTATACAAATTCTTCTATAAGTTTCTGAACTTTGATAGTGAAAAAGGCAATTTTCTTTCATTGCCTTTGTAAATAATTGATCTTGTCCTTTATTGTTATATGGTTTTTGTTTAAATAGTTTTTTGATGTGATTCATAAAAATCTTTGATATCCTTCATCTTAATATAGTAAAGTAATCTAATTAACCCGTATATAACAATTGGGAGGACACAAAGTGTAATTGTGAAGAAATCTTTTACAAAAAACATTAAATTTAAAATACAAAGTAGAGAAATTAAAAATGTTAATAGTCTAACCAGATTTAATGTATTCAAATGATTATTACGTAGATATAGAACATAGAGAATAGTTGAAAGAAGTGTTAATAGGGCAATTGGTAAACCTGTAATATAACCCATGCCAAATGCTTCTAGAGAAATAAAATTATAGTAATAATAAGCATATACAGTTTCTCCTCCTACCAAGTAAGCAGACCTAAGTGTTGCACTACCTGGAATAAGTTCTATCGAAAACATCAACAAGAAGAGGATGAGAATACCTAGTCTTAATCCTGTAATTTTAAGATTCATAAATTACCCCCTAAAATAATTTTTGTATCATTACAGCCCAATTATATCATTAGTAACTTTAGATTTCTGTTTAAATTATAAAAAGCCTCTTATAGAGGCTATATAAATGAAAATGACACTTTCTAAATCAGATTTTAATAAGCATATCCATCATTGAATTTAGTTAGGTATCTGCCTCTATAGTAGAAGTAGATTAGTTGAAGGATATATATAATATCTAAAATGATGACAGCTGTATCATATTCTAAATATTTACCTACTTCAGGATAAAAACTATATATAAGATAGATGGCAATTATTGCTGCTGGATAAACAAATGAAATAAGTCCTTTCCTTCCTCCAAAGATATGTCTTTTTTTAGACATATAGATAAAAATTAAGGCGAAATACTTATAGACTGGCATGATTGTTATGAAAAAAGATAGATTTGAATTATAATTTGCAAAATCTTTAGTTATTAATATAGGATAACTTATATATGTAATAGAAGATATCATTATGAATAAAAATAATGAAATAAATAAACTTGCCTTTTTAATTCTAAAAGCTTGTGAGACGATTACTATTAAGATGATATCTAATAAATAAGAAAATATGTATATAAAATGTGAATAAAAAATTCGTATGAAATTATCAATTGAAGTCACATTTGGATCAAAATTGATTGTTCTAATATCAAATATTACGTTTAAGTACTTTAATAGAATAATAAATGCGGAAATTAAGATACCTGAATGAATGATTCCTTGGTATCCTCTAAAATAAGATATTTCTCCACGTAAAGTTAAAGTAATGAAGAATGTGATGAGAAATGGATAACCATAAGTGAATACTGTTTTATCATTTAAGGTATTTCCAATAGCAAAGATAACTAAGTATCCAACTATAGAAAGTATACCTATTAATTTCATAGGTATCATTGGATTATCAAGTGTATATGTATCTGACTTGAAGTAGTTAGCATTTAATGGATAGCCCTTAAAGTAAAATAGTAAAGCTAAGATACCAAAATATATAAATACATAATTGATGAGCGTAAATTCAGTATCAAAAGATGTTGAGTAATTTGCAAATGCAAATACTATAATAAAGTTAGTGATGGTTGCAATACCTAATAATATAGTTTTGTAAGTTGTAATGCCATCATTTAGTGAAGGAATTAATGTGAATAATAAAACTAGTGAAGATACAATTGAAATAATTAAGTATGCAATATTTGGATGCTTAAATAAAATATTGAGGTTTGTATCTTGAATATATAGTAGATACATTAAAGTAGCACTATATAAAAGTGAAAAAATCATACCAACTTGGTATAATCTTGCAACAGATTTCTTAATTTTATTGTCTATAATCATGTCTTATCCCTATCTAAGTTTGATTTCAAATCAATTATAGCAAATATCACAAAAATATAAGATAAGATTTATAATAAAAAATAAATTTTAAGTGAGTATAATACTACTTAAGTAATCGGAAGAAAAATAAAAAAAGATTCATAAAGAATCTTTGTTGTTAGTGATCATGGTGCCCCCAGCGAGAATCGAACTTGCAATTCAGCCTTACCATGGCTGCGGTTTGCCACTAACCTATGGGGGCGTAACTTCATACGCGAGTGATATTATAGCATGACTTTTATGAAAAGTGAATACCAACCAATAGTAAAATAAGTTATTTGATGTTTTTATTTTTATATCAATGTAAGCGTTTAGTATCTGTAATGTTAACGATTTCATTGAAAAAAAGGCATAAAAAAATAAAAAAAATATTTATTAGTGTTTTTCATTGTTATTTTGTAAATTAAAGTGTATAATGACTGTAGGGTTTTATTGAACCAAATGTTTAAAGAAGGAGTATGTCATTTAATGAAAGGTACTGTTAAATGGTTTGATGCTGGTAAAGGTTACGGATTTATCACATCATCAGAAGGTAAAGATGTATTTGTTCACTTCTCAGCTATCCAAGCTGAAGGTTACAAATCATTAGCTGAAGGCGACCAAGTAGAGTTCGAAATTAAAGAAGGCGATCGTGGTGCGCAAGCTGCATCAGTTTCAAAAATTTAATTAGATAGTCGTAATTAAGAGGTTTAGCAATAAACCTCTTTTTTTTCGCTTTTTTCAGTATTTTTGCTATAATCATATTATAAAAGGAGAGATATCCATGCATCAAGACATTTTAGAGGTAGATAAACTACACTTCAATGAATTGCGTGAGCATGTAGGGGAAGAAAAGTTTTTTATACTATTAAATGAGTTTGTTAAAAAGTTCACCTATGAATCAATTACGATCGAAGGTAAAAATGCTTTGTCACAAGAAGATGTTTATAATCTCTTAGAAAAAGAAGTGATTGTAACCCAATTACCTGAACGTGAACAAAAAGAAGCTCTTAATTATAAAAAAGCATTTGCTCATGTTTTCAAGTTAGTTATATCAAGACGTAGATTAAATGAAGATATTTTAAAAGACCTACATGAAATACTTGTTGAAGGTATTTTTGTGGGTGGACAATATCGTAAGGTTAATATTCAAATTAAAAACAGTATGCATCAACCACCTGACTATGTAAAGGTGTATGATCGTATGGCTAAGTTCTTTTACGATTTAGAACATTTTAAAGGAACTGCTGTGCAAAAGGGTGCTTTTGCGCATGCACAAATCTTTAAAATTTATCCTTTCTTAGAAGGAAATGGTCGATTAGCAAGACTCGTCTTAAATTATATTATAATGTTTGATGGCTATATGCCAATATCAATCCCATTAAGTGATAAAGAAATTTATCTACAATCAATAGATACCTTTAAAGTGGAAAAAGATCTTTCACCTTTTGTAGATTACTTATATCAACTGTTAGTTAATTCTTATGAACAGTATATCGAAACTTTAGAGTCATTATAATAGAACCGATTTATTCGGTTCTTATTATTTTTCATCACTTTATATTAAATATAAGATATAATGTAATAAATATGAATAAAAGTCGAATGAAGTTTAAAGTTTATCGTGAAATCATTTGAAAATATATATATAATATATAGCAACTTGGGAGGGACAAATGAATAAACGTAAAATACTCGTTCCGTTAATAATTTTAATATCTGTCTTTGTTGTGTCTATATCACTGACTGGCATGTTGTTATTTAGAAATGTAGCTTTTGAAAATGCATTAAAGAAAAACGATTATGAATTCTCAAATGGTAAATACACATACGAAACATCAGAATTAGTAGACGGAATTACAACCAAATATAGTTATGAGTATGATACGGCTGTAAAAAGATTTAGAGTCACACAAAATAGATACTTAGTTGAAGAAGGCGTTGCTGTCTTAGTGATGAGAGTCTATTATGTGCATGTACAAACTGGGGATTTTACTGCGTATTATACAGTTTCAACAATTCCAAATACAGATACACAAACAGATTTAAATGCTAAAGGAAATATCTATAAAATGCTAGATAAATATTCTGATCATGCATATTTTAATGATTTTATCTTCCAATCAACTGATAAATATTTTGACTTGTTAGATGATTCATGGATTCCTACATTTATTTATCGTTTATAACAAAAAGTACATTTTTTAGTAGATGTACTTTTTTTCTCTAATATTTACACATATTCTTTATCTATTAACATTTTAAATATCTAATTATGATATAATTAATTGGAAAAGTTGGTGAATTTATGGCTTTAGAAGTAGGAAAAATTAATTTACTTCAAGTAGTAAGAAAAACAGATATTGCTTACTTACTTAAGAACAAGGAAAATGAAGAGGTTTTTCTACACATTAATGAATCGGACCATCAAAAATTAGTTCCGAATCAAATTGTAGAAGCTTTCCTTTATTATGATGCAAAAGGACGTTTAGCCGCAACCCTTCATGAACCTAAAATAACTTTAGGTAATCCTGGGTTATTAGAAGTGGTGAGCGTTAAACCAGGCTTAGGTGTATTCTTAGATTTAGGCATCTCTAAAGATGTTTTATTAAGTAAGGATGACTTAGGTGATGATGAATCATTATGGCCCCAAGTGGGTGAAAAATTATATGTGGATTTAAAAGTTAAAACAAAAATGACTGCTAGATTAATTCCATATAATGAAATCAGAGTGATCACTGGTAATTTAGAAATTGGTAAAGAATATGACGGGTTCGTTCAAGTCATTGGTAAAATTGGTTACTTCATCTATACAGAAGAAGGTAATCTTGTTTTAGTTAAAAAATCTAATACAAGACAAACTTTCCGTTTAGGAGAAGCTGTTAAAGTAAAAGTAACTTTTGAAACAAAGAGTGGCTATGAAGGAACATTAGGTCAATTTAAAGAAGTTGTTAGAGTTGATGATTCTAAAATGATTATGGACTTCTTAGAAAAAACAGGCGAAATGCCTTATACTGCTGATACTGACAGTGAAACAATTACTCAAGTATTTGGATTGTCTAGAAAAGCATTTAAACGTGCTTTAGGATTACTATACAAACAAAGAAAAGTCGAGTTTAGAGACGGAAAGACATATTTGGTGAAATAAAATGAGCAATAATAAAAAATTAGTTGAAAGTATTACATCTCGTGATGTAGATTTTAGTCAGTGGTATACTGACCTTTGCTTAAAAGCAGAGTTAATGGATTATTCAGAAGCAAAAGGATTTATTATTTACCGTCCTTTAGGATATGCTATCTGGGAAAATATTCAAAGTTACTTAGATAAGAAATTTAAACAAACAGGGCATCAAAATGTATACATGCCAATGTTAATCCCAGAATCATTATTTAAAATTGAAAAAGAACACGTTGAAGGATTCGCACCTGAGGTCGCTATGGTAACAACTACAGGCGTTGAAGACTTAGCAGAACGTTTATTAGTTAGACCAACATCAGAAGTATTATTTGGTACACACTATGCGAAAATTGTTAGATCACATAGGGATTTACCTAAAAAATACAACCAATGGTGTTCAGTTGTTAGATGGGAAAAAACAACTCGTCCATTCTTACGTGGTAAAGAATTCTTATGGCAAGAAGGACACACTGTCCATGCTACTGCTGAAGAAGCAAAAGAAGAAACATTAAGAATGTTAGATATCTATGAAAAATTAGGTAGAGAATTACTGGCAATCCCGTTTGTTACAGGTAGAAAGACTGAAAAAGAAAAGTTTGCTGGAGCACTAGAAACTTATTCAATTGAAGCGTTAATGCATGATGGACAAGCTTTACAATCAGGTACTTCACACTACTTTGGACAAGAATTTGCAAAAGCATTTGGTATTAAATTTACAAACAACAACAATGAATTAGAATATGCTTACCAAACATCTTGGGGAGTATCAACAAGATTAATTGGTGCTGTTATCATGGTTCATGGTGATGATGAAGGTTTAGTATTACCTCCATACTTAGCACCAACTCAAGTTGTAATTATTCCAATTGCAGCAAATGATCAAGTAACTGAAACTGCTAACAAGTTAAAAGAAGAATTAGAATCTCAAGGTATTAGAGTTATGTTAGATGATTCTAAGAAATCACCAGGTTGGAAGTTTGCTGAATACGAAATGAAAGGTGTACCTTTCCGTATTGAAGTAGGTCCAAGAGACTTAGAACATGGCAATGTTCAAGTTGTATTCCGTCATACAAGAGAAAAAGCATTATTAGCTGTTGAAGATGTTAAAGACTTTATTCAACCAGCAATGAAGAAGATGCATGAAGATATGTATCAAAATGCATTAAATCATGTGCAAACACATACAAATGTAGCAAAAACTTATGATGAATTTAAACAACATTTAAAAAATGGTGGTTACATCAAGATGTCAGTATCTGGTCAAGATGCTGAAATCCAAATTAAAGCAGAAACAGGAGCAACTGCTCGTGTGAGTGTAGATGAACCATTAGTTACTGAAATCTGTCCAGTTACAGGTAAACCTGCAACGATGACAATTCTATTTGCAAGAGCTTATTAATAGATAAAGATAACCACACATTCATTTGTGTGGTTTTTATTTATACGCCCTTTTTAAAGTTAGATTGTTATAATAGAGGTAATTATAAATGCAATCAGGGGATAAAAATGAAGAAAAAACTAAAATAAATTTATTAAAAACTAATTACATTGATGTCATAGAATATGAACTAAATGGAGATGAAAAATACTTAGAAAAGTATAAAATGTTCTCTGAAAATTTCATTTAATAACAAAAAAGCAATCCCAATGAAGGATTGCTTTATTATTTTTCAAACAAGAAATATAAGAATGATGGAACAAGTGATGCCCAGAAGTTTTCATTATGTTTACCATCTTTGAATGCTCTGTAAAATACTTTATCAACGCGTTTTCTTATGGCAACATTGACTGTGTTAGATACATCTAAGTATTCTTTATTTAAACTTTCTGATGTAGAATTAGATTCATTTGTTCCTAATACAATGTAATATCTTTGATTACGTTCGGGTTGTTTATTTTGTAGTAATTGTTTTAAAGCGGGTTTATTAAAATGTGCAGCTAAACTAAAGATACCAACACCTCTAAATTTCTTTGGATAAGTTAATCCAGCATGTAATGCCATTAGCCCTCCTAAAGAAGAACCTGCAATGTGGTTATAACTATGTAAGGTATGATATTGATCATTAATAAAAGGCATAAGTTCATCAACAATGAATTGATTTGTTTTATCACCATAAGGTTCAACTCTAAATTCATCAGACATCGTCTTATAAATTAAATCGTTACTAAATGGTGAATATTCATCTAATCTTTCAAGTGTTGAATCTATACCTACAATCATAAGCGGTGGAATTAATCCAGCCTTAAGCATACGATTGACTTGTGTTTCCATATCCCAAATTTGACTGAAAGTAGCGTGTGTTTTATCAAATAGGTTTTGTCCATCGTACATATATAATACTTGGTAAGGTCCACTTGCTTCATCAGGTATAAAAATTCTAATGGTACGTTCTTGATTAAGAATTTGACTCTTGAACTTCATTACTGTGATCATGTTTATGTTTCTCCTTTTTAGGCGGAACTGGATCATACTTAGGTTTAAATAATGGATTGCAAGTTAACAATCTTTTGCTTGTTAATAAAGAAGCATAAAAGAAGTTATGCGTTTGATAAGCTTCAAGCGCATAAGCTGAACATGTTGGTGTGTGACGACATTTATGCTTTTTAATTGGGCTAAGTGTTCTTTGGTACCACTTAATAGATTTGATTGCTAACTTTTTCATATTCCTATTATACATTTTTTCTATGAAAAATTACAAAACACATATTTCATGAAAACAGGATGGAAACTATTTTCATCTTTAAAACAATTGTATAAAAACTGATAAATGGTATAATAAAAGTGTAATGAAAACGCATACATTCATAAGGAGGCCTGTATGAAAGATTATAGAACCGATGCCCTTAGAAACATTGCACTTCTCGGACATCAAGGCAGTGGAAAGACTTCACTTGCTGAGAGCTTACTCTATGTTTCAGGGGTAGTGAATAAAAAAGGAGAAGTGGAAAAGAAGAACACGAAGTCTGACTTCTTAATTGAGGAACAAACACGTGGCACTTCAATGCAAACATCTTTAATACCAGTAGAATGGAATGACTGCAAACTTAATTTTCTTGACGTGCCTGGGAACGACGAATTAGTCGGTGAACTCTACCATGCACTCGAGGTGGTTAAGGGTGCAGTCATTTTAATTGATGCCACTAAAGGTGTTGAAGTTGGAACCGAAGCAGTGTGGAGAGAAATAAGAAAACGCCACATTCCAGCAGTACTTTTCATTAATAAAATGGATAAAGAAAACATTAATTATGAAAAGTTATTAGAAGATATTAGAGAAAAATTAGGTAAAAAAGCTGTTCCATTTACTTACCCAATTGGTAGAAAAGAAGATTTTGAAGGTTTCGTTAATGTCGTTGAGATGAAAGCAAGAATTTACAATGGCGTTGAATGTGTTGATGCTGAAATTTGGGAAGAAAAAATGCCAAAAGTTGCAGCATTAAATGAAATGATCATGGAATCAGTTGCTGAAACTTCTGAAGAGTTATTAGAAAAATATTTAGGTGGAGAAAAACTAAGTATCGAAGAAGTTAAAAAAGCATTACATGACAATATCATTAATGGTGAATTAACACCAGTATTAGTTGGTTCTGTTACAAAAAACATTGGTGTTCAAACATTACTTAAAATGTTAATTGATTTCGCACCAAGCCCAGATGAGTTAAAACCATTAGAAGCGTTAAATGTAGAAACCAATCAACATGAAACCATTAAAACAGTTTCATCAAATCCATTTAGTGGATTTGTCTTTAAGACAATGGTTGACCCATTTATTGGAACCATTTCCTTCATTAAGATTAATTCAGGTACATTAAAAGTAGGAGATGAAGTGTACCATGAAAGAACGCAAAGCTTAATGAAGATTAATACCTTAATGACATTAATCGGTAAGGATCAAATCCCTATTACAGAAGCATTTGCTGGGGATATTGTAGTTACAACTAAACTGGATAATCTAAGAACAGATGATACTTTATCAACTGTTAAACAAAAATTAAGATTTGAAAAAGTTATATTACCTACACCAGTTATTTATAAAGCACTTCATCCACATGATAAAAACGATGAAGATAAGATTTCAATGGCTTTATCTAGATTAAATGTGGAAGACCCATCATTTGATTTAGTAAGAAATAAAGAAACAGGTCAATTATTAATTGGTGGTTATGGATTATCTCATATTTCATATATTGCAGAACGTATGAAATCATTATTCAAAGTTGGTGTTGACTTTGAAGACCAAAAGATTGTCTATCGTGAAACCATTAAGAAAAAAGGTGAAGGTGAAGGAAAACATAAGAAACAATCTGGTGGTGCTGGTCAATACGGTCACGTTAAGATTACCTTTGAACCAAGTGAAATGGATTTTGAATTCCATGAAAATGTATTTGGTGGGGCAGTTCCTAAATCATACTTCCCAGCTGTAGAAAAAGGATTAATCAAAACTTTTGAAAAAGGACCTTTAGCAGGCTTCCCAGTGATTAAAGTTAAATCAACATTATTTGATGGTTCATATCATGATGTGGATAGTAATGAAATCTCATTCGTTTTAGCAGCAGATTTAGCATTTAAGAATGCTTTAGATAAAGTTCAACCAACCATATTAGAACCTATTTTAAAACTTTCAATTAGTGTGAAAGAAGCTTATGTCGGTGATGTCATGGGTGATTTAAATAAACGTCGTGGCAGAATCTTAGGTATGGATCAATTAGATGGATTTACCATCATTACAGCTGAAGTACCTGAAGCAGAAGTTGTAAGTTATGCAATTGACTTAAAAGCAATGACACAAGGTAGTGGTAGATTTGAACGTGAGTTCATTAGATATGATGAAGTCCCACAACATCTACAACCAAAAATCATTGAACAATATAAAAAGTAAAATAACAAATTAAGTTCTACTATATTTTAGGAGGATACCTAAAATGTACTGTAGAATTTGTAACCAATATATCAATAGAAAAGTAACGTTAAAAAACTTTTTCTATAAAGATTATAGAGATACATGTATTAACTGTTTTAAAGCCAAAATGAATCTATTTCCTTACTTTGTCATACCTATTCAGAGTGGTATGCTTCATATATTTGAGCTATTAGCAGAAGATGTTAAGGATTATAGTTTATTTATTGATTATTTTTATCCATATTATAAGGCTTATCTAAAGACAAACAGATTAATCGATGCAATCTATATGGATTATTTGGATCAACAATATATTAACTTATTAGATAAATTTGAAGTAGGAAATCTCATCATATTTACAAATAAATATAAGGAGGATTAATATGAGATACGAGATAACTGGTAAGAATGGATTCCAACCAACAGACGCAATTAGAGCGTATGTTGAAAAAAAGATGGTGAAAGTCATAAATTTCTTTGATAATAACGCCGTTGATTATGCAAGGATAGTACTTAGTGCATATAAGAACTTTACAAAAGTTGAGGTTACAATTCCATCACCATATATTATCTTGAGAAGTGAAGTTAAAGATCCGGATATGTATGCTGCAATCGATAAGACTGTAGATAAATTAAGTCAACAAATAAGAAAACATAAAACTAAAGTTAGAAAAGAAATGCAAAAAGGTGGAGCAAAATCTATCTTTACGCAAGAATTTGATACAGAAGCATTAGAGAAAGAAGTAAAAGCAAACAATTTAGTTAAAAGTAAGAAAATTTCTATTAAACCAATGACAGTTGATGATGCCATCACTGCAATGGAATTAAGTGGACACGACTTCTTTATCTTCTTAGATATTAATACTTTTGACCCAAGAATTGTTTATCGAAGAGACGATGGAGATTACGCAGTGATTGATGCAGCTCCAGAGAAAAATAAATAATAGATTTAGTTAAAAGGAGGTTTTTATTTAACCTCCTTTTTTTAATTATTAACAGGTAATATTACAACTGTATCAAACGGATATATGATAGAATAATGAAAAGTAAGGAGGGATTTCATGCAAAGATTAACCTATGGTATTAGAAATTCAAGAATATGGCATCTGTGTAGTCAAGATATTGAAGAAAATCAAAAGATTACTTTAGATAACTGGACACGTTACCGTGGAACTTTTCGTGAAATATACTACCTAAATGATGATATTAAGTTTTTAGAAATTGATAACTTTAATCATACATTTAAATTTTTAGATGCGAAAATTAGAAGTAATAATAAAGAAGATTTTAGAAAATTCTTTAGAGACTATTTAGGATATACAGAAGTTTAAAGACCTAACGTGAAGTAGTCAATACTTTGTAGACATAAAAAATTATTTAAACCTCAATTCAGTTCTATACTGTATTGGGGTTTTATATCTTAATGAGTATGCTAATCTTTCATTATTGAAATACTCAACATACTTTTTTATAATCTCTAATGGATTATCACTGTGATAAAAATTATAGTCATATTTAAGTTCATCTTTGATCCAACCATTTAGGGATTCAATAATTGGATTATCTGTAGGGGTTGCTATTCTCGACATTGATCTTTTTATGGTATGATTAAATAAAGAGTTGAATCCTCTTGAGGTATATATTGCTCCTTGATCAGAATGCACAATCGTGTCAAGGTTCATATATCCTCTTTTTTGTTTTTGTCTTAAAAAGTTTTTTGCAGCTGTATAGTGATTTGAAGGACTTGCACCATAATTACTGCGTCTAATATCGTAAGATATAATCGTATGATCAAATAAATCAATATATAGATTCCAGTCATATTTACCACTTTTATGCGTTAGTATTGTTGTATCTGTACATACTTTCTCAAATGGACGACTTGTATGAAAATCATGTAGTAAATTAGGATATATCTCGTGTTCTTTTCCGGACTTGTGGCGCTTCATTCTTGCTTTTGAACGAATACCTAATAATTTACAGCACTGATGGCATAAAAGGTCTGAAAAGTATCGTTTTGTTTTATTCCTAATATGCTCCGCTCTATGTTTATAACCCCATACTTTATGCTTCTTATAACTTTCTTTGATTTCTTCGATTAACCATAATCTGTTAATTTGGTACCTGTTTAAGGTACCTTTTCTTTTTATCCATTTATAATATCCTGATCGTGATACACCCATATATATACATAAATTTTCAATATTCATTTCTTTACTTAATAAAGCTATGATTTCGTATTCGCTTTGGATTTTCTTCTTAACTTTATTTCCATCACCTCCTCGGTTGTGTATCCTTTTTTTAAACGTTCATTCTCTATTCTTAATTTCATGTTTTCATATTGGAGTTGTTCTAATTCTGTTAGGTTTTTCTTTAGCATAAATTTAGAAAGTGGATTCCCTGGCTTTCTCTTATTCTCTAGTGCATCTATGCCACCTTCATTATATTTTCTGACCCATGTTGAAATCATTCCGTTAGATATATTATTCTTTCTTCCTAATTCCAGTGCACTACATTCGCCCGATAGAACCAGCTTAACATATTCATACTTAGCTTCTTTACTCCAGTATCGTGATTCAGTCTTATTCTTAACACCTTTTGGTCTTCCCATAGTTATGCCTCCTTTTACTTAAATTATACAAAAAAAGATGCTAGTAGTTTTTTGTGTCTACTAACATCTTACTATTTCACTAACGGTCTTTTTTTGTTTGAAAGATTGAATTTATAAAAAATGATTTGAACTTCAAAAAAAGAGCAATAAAATTGAATAAAAGCGCTTTCATAATATAATGATAATTAGAAACACAAGGGGAAAAATAGAAAGGGGGAAGGTGAGTTTTATAACTCACTTAAGAAAGCATGAAAAAATTCTTCATCATGATTGCTTTAATGCTTGGCGTTGTAACATTGGTCGCATGTAATGATCCAGTTGATCCAACCGTTAGCTTTAAAGATAAGACTGTTACCTTACAAGTTGGTCAAACATATGACGTAGAAGTAACGGTAACAGAAGGTTTTGAAGTAGAATATACTATCGCAGATCCAACGGTTATTAGTTTTGCGAATGGTAAGGTAACTGCACTTAAAGTTGGTTCAACAACGGTTACCGTTACAGTTAAAAATACTGATGTTAAAGATACATTGACAGTTACTGTTACTGAAGCACCAAATCCTAACGTGCCAGTAACATCAATTACATTAGCAGGAAATACAACAGGAGTTGTAGGGGGCACAATCACTTTAACAGCAACAATCCTACCAGCTAATGCAACTGATAAGACTCTAACATGGTCAACTTCAAATGCATCTGTTGCAACTGTAGCAAATGGTGTTGTGACATTAGTGGGTGCTGGAACAGTAACAATTACAGCTAAAAATGGATTAGTTACTGCAACACATACAATTACCGTATCTCTACCAACAGTTCCAACAACAAGTATTGAGGTTTCAGGTCAAACTACGGGACTTGTTGGCCAAACACTTACCTTAACAGCAACAGTTCTACCAGAAAACGCAAGTGATAAAACAGTTACATGGAAAACGAGTGATGTGATGCTCGCTACAGTTACGGATGGTGTTGTTACTTTACTTAAAGCAGGTACAGTAACCATTACCGCATCACAAGGAAATATTACAAAAACACATATAATTACGATTACTGATCCAGTTGTTTTAGTAACTTCAGTAGAAATCACTGGTGAACAAGTTGGTGTTATTGGTGGCACAATTACCTTAACAGCAACAGTTCTACCTGAAAATGCAACTGATAAAACAATTACTTGGTCATCTTCAGATCCGACAATTGCTACTGTAAATAGTGGCGTTGTTAGCTTACTAAAAGCTGGGGTTGTTACAATTACGGCCAAGAGTGGTTCAGTAGAAGATACAATTAGTATTACAGTAGAAGAACCACAAACTATCATTGTAGAAAGTATTGAATTATCAGGTTCACATAGTGGAGTTGCAGGAGAAACAATTACCTTAACAGCAACAGTTCTACCTGAAAATGCAACTGATAAAACAATTACTTGGTCATCTTCAGACGAAACAGTTGCGACTGTAAATAATGGCGTTGTAACGCTAGTTAAAGCCGGTACAGTAATCATCACTGCAAGTCATGGCGAAATTGCGGTTGAACATGAAATCGAAATTACTGGTCCTGAAGTCTTAGCAACTATTGGCCAAACAACATATCCAACATTTGAAGCTGCATTAGCTGCTGCTCAAAGTGGAGATGTCATTTTACTTGAAACACAAGAAATTACACAAAACTTCACGATGAAGTCAGGTGTAACATTAAAATCACAAGTTGGTGCAACTGTAATCTTTAAGGGTGTCATTACACTACCAACAGGTACAGTTAATGTAACATTTGATGGATTGGAATTTACTGCAGGAGCATATATTAGTGGACCTGGTTCAGTGGATAACTTTACATTCATCAATAACTATGTGCATGATTCAACATTACCAAAGACTGCATTCGCACCTTCAAATAGAATTGATGTGAATGCCTTCATCAGATTCTATACTGCATCTGGTGCTCAAATCATTGGTACATTAACAATTGATTCAAATACATTTGAAAACATGACATCGGATATTATTGCCTTCTCAAGAACAACCAATAATAAGACCGTCACAATTACAAACAACGAATTTAGAAACTTCCCTAACTCTGCAATTAGAGTTGATGGTGGTTATAACGCGGGTACATATATTATAAGAAATAACTTATTCATCCATGAAACTCCGGGTGAAAATGTGAATGCGATTTTATTTAGAGCATATTCAGCAGATACAGGCCAACAACAATTTATCTACATTGAAGAAAATACATTCATCAATATGGGTATCGTTGGTGGTGCAATCTCAGATGATTATGGTAGTGCGGGAACGATTTTATTCTCTACATATAATGACCGCCATAGTGAAATTTGGATTAGATATAATACATTTGAAGGTGGAGCTAACGCTATCCACTATAGAAACCGTCCAGCTGCATCAGCAGTCTTAATTGGTCACTTTAACTTTAATACATTTAACAATGTAGCAGGTTACTACCTATATGAAGCTGCTGGAGGATCTGTTAAGAATGACTCAGACTTCAATGATAACTTATTCATTGATGAAAACGGAAATGAAATTACTGATCCAGAAATCTTATCAACTAAGATTTTAAATCTTTTAGCACCATACCGAGTATTTGAAAAGCCAATTGATTTATTCTTAGGTATCCATGTTCCAAAAGTAAAAACACCAACATTCTATGTTGATCCAAACTTAGATGATGATATTGGTGAACATGTTGGTGCAATTGGTCAATCATTCCAAAATGGAATAACTGCATTTAAAACGATTCAAGAAGCAATTGATCATGCAACACCAGGTACTGCAATTTATGTTGGACCATTTACATTTGCTGAAAACTTCACAGTAAATAAAGATGACATCATGTTATTAGGGGCAAACTATAATGTGGATATCTTTAATGAAACGAGAACTACAGAAACTGTTTTAACTGGTCAAATTACAATTGAGAATAACGTGAAGAACACAACACTTAATGGTTTTACCTTAAGTGGTAGTGCAAGAGTAACAACGCCAGGACAAATTGATGGTTTATTCTTTAACTATAATAAAGTATTAAGTTCATTAACGTTTATATCTGGTTCAAACCCAGAAGGTGTGATTAAGTTAGTGGGATTAACAAATACAACCGTAAGTAAGAATGTTTATGTGTTAAACAGTGAATTTAAATATACGGGTTCATCTGCGCCACGTGCATTAATGGCATCAAATATTGAAAACGTGTATGTTGTTAATAACTATTTTGAATCATCATTTGGTTCATTTACAGATGTGATTAGAATTACAGGTACAAACTATAGTAATGAAACCGGTGTTGGTTTAACAGGAGATTTATTTGTTTACAGCAACACATTCAAAGATGCTGGTCAAGCAGCAATCTTTATTACAAAATATAGTAACTTAGATGCAAGAATTGTTAATAATGATTTCCAAAATATCAGAACAACTGCAGTAAGAATTAGATTCCAAGCAGATACTGCAGTAACAAAATCAACAATTTTATTTAATTTTAATAAAGCAGATTTACAAACAACAAGCGTTGCGGGTGATTATATCTATTCAGCTTTAAGAGTAGAACAAGCAAAACCAGGTACACAAATTATTGCGAATTATAACCATTTGATCAATATTCCATTCAGTTATTACTTTAGTGCACCATCTGATGCTAACTTTGATGCAAGATATAATTTCTATGCATCAGAGGTAGATTTTGTGCCTACATTAGCTAAATTAGTAAATGTTGATATGTATGAAGGATATTACACATCGCTTGAAGCATTACCTAAATATAATGAAAAGTTAATTATTCCAATGGCAGAAGTTCAAATTACAAATAAAATAACTGAATTAATTGAGTTAGAAGAATATCAATTACAAGTTACATTTGGTCCTGAAAACGCAACAAATAAAAAGTTAGTTTATACGTCTTCAGATGAAACAGTTGCAACAGTGGATGCAACAGGTAAAGTGTTTGCTAAAAATGCAGGGTTAGTAACAATTACTGTGAAATCAGAAGCTAACCCAGAAGTCTTAGACACAATGGAACTTGAAGTATTAGCAAGAGAAAGAGTAGAAGTTACATTTGAAGGAACTCCATCTGTGTTAATAGGCGAAACTTTCCAATTAACAGCTATTAAGTATGGAACAGATAAGGCAATAACATTTGAAACTAATAATCCAGAAATTTTAACAATAGATGAAAATGGTTTAA
This sequence comes from Acholeplasma hippikon, assembly GCF_900660755.1. Taxonomy (NCBI): domain Bacteria; kingdom Bacillati; phylum Mycoplasmatota; class Mollicutes; order Acholeplasmatales; family Acholeplasmataceae; genus Acholeplasma; species Acholeplasma hippikon. Next base: position 763,719 of record NZ_LR215050.1, on the reverse strand, counting down.
TAACTGCTTTATCTGAAGGTATTGCAGTTGTAACGGTTAAATTAGGTGATGATCCTGCATTTGAACTTGAAGTTACAGTTTATGCAGAAGAATTACACGAATTACTTCAATACTTCGTTAATCATAACTTAGGTATTATTGAAGCCCAAACCATTAAATATATTGGTTCAGATGATGGTTCGTTAGATTATGATCACTTAATTGCTGAGTCAGTAAGTCCATACTTATTCAGTGGTATGACAATTACTCGTAATATGATTCCAACAACAAATGCAAATTACCGTTCAACTGAAATTCAAAAATTAGAGTGGATTGTTATCCATGATACAGCAAATACATCTGCTGGAGCTGGCGGTCAAGCCAACTCTAACTGGGCTACAAACCCAACAAATACTTCATCATCATGGCATTATACGGTTGGTAATGATGGATTCTACCAACAAATTGAAAATAATTTAATAGGATTACACGCTGGTGATGGATCTGTTCAAACAATTTTTGATCCAACAGGAATTGTTGCCACTAGAATGTTCCCACTTGTTGAAATTAACGCAGAAGGTTACTTTACAATTGATGGAGTTGCAACAACTATCTTAGCTCCAATGAAGGCAGATAATTCACGCGCAACAAATGCAGATATTTCGGATATGGGTATTCGTGCGGTTGTTGCTGATGATGGAACGTATCATTTACCAAGAATGTATCAAAACTCAAACTTTGGTAGAAAAATTGGTATGCGTGGTGGTAATCAAAACGGTATTGGTATTGAGATGGCTGTAAATAGAGGTTCTGACGTTTGGTTGACATGGCAAAGAACTGCGAAATTAGCTGCTAAGTTATTAGTAGAAAATGATTTAAGACTTGATAGATTAGTCTTCCATAATCACTTCTCAGGTAAAGCTTGTCCAAGAACAATGCTAGAATCTGGAAACCTAGAAAAATTCTATATGATGGTAGAAGCAGAATATAACATGCTTAAGAATTATAGTGGATACACTATATCATTAACATCAAATAATCCTGCAATCTTAAATAATCAAGGTAGAATTATTTCTGTTCCAGCTGAAGATACAGTAGTTACTTACACAATCACAGTAATAACTCCAACAAATGATACATATTCAATTACATTATCAACAGTTGTAAGAGGCGTTGTTTAGTTTAAAAATAAGAAGGTATGAAATCAATCATACCTTCTTTTCTTTTTTGATATAAAAAAAACATCCCGAAGGATGTTTTATTAATTACTTATTGAAAAGTTCTTCAACTTTAGCCCAGTTAACTACATTAAAGAATGCAGCTACATAATCAGGACGTCTGTTTTGATAGTTTAAGTAATAAGCATGTTCCCAAACGTCTAAACCTAATAAAGGAGTTCCTTCAGCTAATGGAGTATCTTGGTTAGGAGTAGAAGTTACTACTAACTTACCATCTTTCTTAATTAACCAAGCCCAACCTGAACCGAAACGAGTTTTCGCAGCGTTTGAGAATTGTTCTTGGAAAGTTTCGAATGAACCGAAGTCTTTAACGATTGCATCCATTAATTTACCAGTAGGTTTAGCACCATCATTTTTCTTTAATAATGACCAGAATAAATCGTGGTTGAAGTGTCCGCCACCATTATTTCTAACAGCACCTTGGATATCTGCTGGTAATTTAGATAAATCTTTTAAGATTGCTACTAAATCATCCATTGTTTCAGCTTTGATTTCTGGGTATTTAGCTAATGCTGCATTTAAGTTTGTGATGTATGCTTGATGATGTTTTGAATGGTGGATTTCCATTGTTCTTGCATCAATAAATGGTTCTAACGCATCGTATGCGTAAGGTAATGGTTTTAATTCATATGCCATAATATTTAATTCCTCCTAATATTTTCTACAAGTTTATCTTACTCTATTTGATGCTTTTTATCAAATCTTAAGCCTTGAAAAGGTAGGTTGTAATTAAATCTTTATCAATATCAATATAGATTGTTTTCTCATTCTTGATTTTCACAAAACTTGCGGGTTTTCCACTCATTTTTGATACATATTTAAATCTAGTGTAATTAACAGGGATACTACTTGATTCTGCTAATGAAGAGAAGTGCGCAGCAAGCATTGATGCCTTTCTTAAGACATGTTCACTTAATTCTTCACAACGAACGAGTAGATGTGAACCAGGAGCATCTTTAACGTGGAACCAATAATCATTTGGTTTTCCTAGCTCATTCATTAAGTAACCATTTTGTAAACTATTCTTACCAATAGTATAAGTAGCTTCACTATCTTTAATGGTTAAAAGTTTAACTTTATGTTTGTTTTGTTTATGCTGTTTCTTTAAAGATTGTTTCATAAATCCATAAGGAATTAAGATTTCTTTAAAGTCTTGAAGTTCTTGCTCATCAGATTTTTCTAATTCAAATTGATAATTATCAAAAATTTGTTTTTGTTCTAAAACACCATTAATTTCAGTATTAATAAATGTTAAAGAACGCTTTGCTTTTTGATAGTTCTTATAAAAAATTTGAGCGTTCTTAGATAAACTATAACGATCATCTAAATCAATACCATCAATCTTTTTATAGTTCAAATTCAAATCATAATTACTTTGATAAATTAAATCGCCTTTATCTTTATCTTGTAAGTGTAAGTAAGCATTTTCTCTTTGTTTAATAAGTTGTTCATACTTTTTATCTAACTTCTTTTGATGATTTTTAATAAATGTGAAATATGGGGTCTTTGGATTTGATTGTTGTATTATTCTAGCATCCAATGCCTCACTTAATGTATGATAATTAGTAACCTCTCCCTCAAAGAGATTGAAGTAGTAACTTTTATTCTCTAATTTAGAGTAGGTAGGGTTAACTTTTATGTCATACGGATTTATGGGATTTTCACATAAAAATTTAGCCAATCTTAAAGAAATTCCTAAGTACTTTTCAGTAAGTTCTTTAGGGGTTAAGAGTGGATTAAATGTATATTCTTTGGCATCAAGTTTGTCAGTATTAAAGAATTCAAACTCAGCATTTGGTACTAAATGTCTACCATCAATGACGAATGTTTTCTTATAAACATCAACGATTTTATTGTTTTCTATTAGGTATAAATTAGCGTGTCTACCCATTGCTTCAAAGATTATTTCTTTCTTAATAGGGCCTAAAATAAAGTCGTAATAAGTGAAGTAAAAAATGATGACGCGGTCGGACTTATATTGCTTAATTTCCTCTAGAATACCGCCTTCTAAGTGCTTTTTAAGCTGATTCGTGAAACTGGCAATTTCACCCTTAGCATGGGGGTTATTAGTTAAATAACAACTAGCGAAACTAGCATTCAAATTAATGTTTAAATATTGACGCTCTTTTTGTCTATAGAACTGAAAGATAAACGAAGTCTGATTTGACCAAATACTTTCAAGTCTTGATTTACTTATTTTCTCATTTAACTCATTAACTAGGAAATGAGTATATACACCATCTAATGCCATAAAAAACACCTCATACATAATAATATCATGAAAGTTAATGAAAATATTTACATAAAAGTTATTATATTATATAATAAATTAAGCAAAGACTTAGGAGATCTATATGAAGTTAAATCAAAGAGGATTGCTCATTGTAATTTCAGGACCATCTGGTGTCGGCAAAGGTACAGTTCGCCGTGCATTATTCGAGATGAAAAACCATAATTTAGTTTATTCTGTTTCAATGACAACAAGACAACCAAGACCAGGCGAGGTAGATGGAAAAGATTACTATTTCGTGGATAGAGAAACTTTCCAAAAGAATATAGAAAATGATCAATTCTTAGAGTATGCTGAATTCGTCGGAAATTATTACGGAACACCAAAAGATAAAGTTGAAGAAGCTTTAGATAATGGTAAGGAAGTCGTTTTAGAAATCGAAGTTGAAGGTGCACTTCAAGTTCGTGAAAAGACAAAAGATGCAGTATTTATATTTATCGCACCACCTTCAAAGAAGGCTTTATATGAACGTTTAAGTAAACGTGGAACGGAAGATAAAGCTTTAATTGACAAACGTTTCGCAAAAGCTGAAAAAGAATTTGACTTAGCATACAAATATGATTATATTGTTGTTAACGATGAGGTAAACAACGCTGCAGATAGAATCATGGCAATCATTCGTGCAGAACATGCAAGAACTGAAAGAACTATCAATAATTATAAGAAGATGTTAGAGGAGTAATAACATGAAACAAAATAAAGAAGGTTTAAGATATCCATCAATCGATGCTTTATTAGATAAGATTGATTCTAAGTATAAATTAGTATATGCAGCTAGCAAAGTTGCACATATTATTCAAAGTGAACGTTTAGATGTTGATGCTAAATCAGTAACCACAGTTGGTCAGGCATTAGAAGAAATTATTAAGGGTAAGGTTGATATCACGTTCGAAGAATGAACGTGATATTTTTCTTTTGAGTTATAATATAAATGGTGATTTAATGAAAGAAAAGTTAGCACTACTGCCAACAAGTCCAGGATGTTACTTAATGCTTAATGAAAAAGGTGACGTCATCTATGTTGGGAAAGCTAAAAATTTAAAGAATCGTGTAAAATCTTATTTCAGTGGTGCACACAATGCGAAGACTGAAAAACTAGTTTCAGAAATTAGAGATTTTAATTATATTGTAACCAACTCTGAACAAGAGTCTTTAATCTTGGAGTTTAACTTAATCAAAAAATATGCACCACTTTATAATATTCGTTTAATTGATGATAAGAGTTATCCATATATAGAAATCACCAATGAAAAAGATCCAATGCTAGTCGTATCTCGTTATACAAGTGTAGATAAAGATAAGATTTTATTTGGACCCTATCCGAATGTTATTTCAGCTAAAGAGACTTTAAAACTTTTACAAAAACTATATCCATTAAGAAGATGTAATCCGATTAGTAAGAAACCTTGTATGTATTATCATTTAGGTTTATGTTTAGGACCATGTGCACATGAACATGTGGACTATTCTGAAAATATTGAAAAGATTACTAAATTTTTAAAGGGAGATACAAAAGAAGTTTTAAGTGTTTTAAAGGCAAGAATGAAAGAAGCATCAGAAACTTTAGAGTTTGAAAAAGCAATGGAATATCGTGATATGATTCGTGCAGTTGAGGAAACAACCCAAAAACAAATCATTTCACTCAATGACTTTAAAGACAGAGACTTTGTTTCATTTGCTTGTAATGAAGATGATATTGCTATCCATATCTTGATGATGCGTCAAGGTAGAATCTTAGATAGTCATCAAAATGTTATTTCATTTATGGATGATCCTAAAGAAACATTCTTATCATACTTAGTTAATTTTTATGATAAGTTCTTATTACCAGATGAATTAGTTTTTGACCAACAAATTGACGAAGAAACATTAAATCATTATTTTGATGGTAGAGTTGTTCAACCTAAAAAAGGTGATAAGAAACGTCTAATTGATTTAGCACATATTAATGCAGTTGAAGATTTAAATCACTACTTTAAACTATATCGTGCAAAATCAGAAAAACTAAACGAACAATTAATTGAACTTTCTAATATTGTAGGTAGAAAAGTAGAACACATTGAAGTGTTTGATAATGCGCATTTATTTGGTACAGCACCAATTTCAGGCATGATTGTATGGAAAGACAATCACTTAGAAAGAAAGATGTATCGTAAATTCCATCTACAAACAACAACAAATGATGACTACCAAGCAATTGAAGAAGTTATTTATAGAAGATATCAACGTCTACTCATTGAAAAACAGGCAATGCCTGATTTAATTTGTGTTGATGGTGGTAAAGGACAAGTTTCAAGAGCGCTTGAAACTTTAAAACAATTAAACTTAGATATCCCAGTCTTGGGATTAAAGAAAAACACATTCCACCAATTAGAAGGTTATGTCTTAAATGAAGAAGTAACCATGTTAGATAAAAAAGGTGGCCTGTATCAATTTTTAGGAAAACTATCAGAAGAAGTTCATAGATTTACAATTTCATTCCATAAAGATACGAAGAATAGAAAAGATTATTCATCAGTTTTAGATAACATTCCTGGATTAGGAAAAGAACGTAAAAAGAAATTGTTAATTAAATTCTCATCACTGGATGCAATTAAAGCGGCAAGTAATGATGAGTTAAGAGAAATTGGCTTACCTGATAAAGTAATTAAAGCAATTAAGGAAGGTATTTCATGAAACTATTTATTACAAATATTAGTGTCAAAAAACGTCTCTTTTACTGTATTGTTAATGGTAAGAAAGAGGCTTTTTACCTTTCTAATCGTCTTGCCAAAACATTCTTTGGTGTACTAGAAAAAGGAATGTTGGTTGATTTTGAGGTTGGAAATAAAACAATTAAAAAACATGGAGATACAACATACTTTGTTTATCCAGTTATTTACTTTAATACCATTACATCATTAAATCCGAAAAAAGAAATTTATAACTTAAAAGAATTAAGAAAAGATATGAAGGAAGTTTTAACACAACATCAATATTTCTTATTCTTAGATTGTGAAATGAGTATGCCTGGTTATAAACAAACCAAGTTTACACCAGAAATCATTCAAGTTGGATTTATTTTATCAGACATAAATGGTAAAGTTTATGAAGATATGGGGTATTATGTTTTACCAAATAATGAAGAAGCAATTAATAAAAGAACAATTAAGTTCTTAAATTTAGATGAAATTGAATTCTTTGGTAAAGCTAAACCTTATCATGTTTTCTATCATGATTTAAAGAAACTAATGGAAAAGTATCAACCAAAGATTGTTGTATGGGGTAAAAATGATATTCAAGCAATTAATCTTGGATATGTTATTAATGATATGCAACCAGTGACTGAAGAAAAAGATTTTATTGATCTATTAAAACTTCACAAAGACTATTTCAATTTACAAAATGACATTAAATTATTTGATGCATATAAAAAATATTATGATGCTGATGATTCGTTAGTTCAAGTACATAACGCAAGAACAGACGCGATTATCACAAAAGATGTATTTGACGCATTTATTCAACAAATGTAAAAAAAACACCGAAAGGTGTTTTATTTTTTTATAGTTATCAATTATTTTTTTCCAAACATACCATTTTTAAGAATATACATTACATTATCAATGATACGTTCAATATCATGATCAGTCGCATTATGTTTAAACTGAACTTGTAAACCAATGAAGTTTGCGATTCCCATTAAAACATAAGAAAGAGTTTCTAAGTCGATGTCTTGATCAACTTCATTTTTAATTTGGCTCTTAGCTAATTGCTTCATATAGGAAATTGAGAAGTCTTTATAATAACTCTCGAATAAATGTTCATCTACAAAGAGTGATTCCCAGATAATTTTATAACTTAGTGGATCTTCAATTGTAAATTTGATAAAGGCTTTTAAACCGGCTCTTTCGATTTCATATCTAGTATTTGAATTTTCTAAAACTTCACGTGTACGTTGTTTAATTTTTTGTCCATAATCTTGAAGCAAGTAGATGTAAACCGCTTTTTTGTCTTCAAAGTAATTATAGAATGTTCCAGTTGCAATTTCAGCTTGAGCAATGATTTCATTGATAGAAGTACTGCTATAACCGTTACTTGCGAACAGTTTCTTCGAAACTTCGATGATTTTGTTGAATGATTTATAACCTGTTTTTGTTTTTGGTAAAGTGATTGAACTGTTTTCCATTCTATACCTCCTTTTAAATAGTTTATATCAAACGGTAAAATTTAACAAGACATAAGAAAAAAATAAATCGTTAGCACAAAATAATGTATGCGTTTTCATAAAATTGCGAAAATCCGTTGACAAGTCATTTTTTAATTGTTAATATATAGATGAATAAATATTCACATTTGAACATATTTATAAATGGGGAGTAAATAATTGATTGGCCAAAGGAGGAATAAAATGGCTATTGTTCAGGATGTATTAAATATTATAGTGCCAGCCTTAATCTCATTTGGCTATTTAGCTTTAGCGACGTTTGGGATCGTCTTAATTTACAAGACAAGTTCTACAACAAACTTTGCCCAAGGGATGTTAGGTGTCTTAGGAGCATTTACAACAAGTTATTTAATCGATAAACAAGGTATTCAAGAATTTACTGGATTACCTTCTGTGGTAATTACAAGTCCATGGCAACTGGTCTTACCAATGATTGCAGGGATTGCTGTTTCATTTGTTGTAGGTTTTTTCATTGATGCGGTTATCTTTAGGAAATCAAAATTTACAAACGCAGCAACTAAACAAATTATCACAATGGGGCTTGTGATTATAATCACAGGGTTAATTCCAATTATATTTGGAACACAAAGAAGAAATAGTTTCCAGTTTTCATCAAAGACAATTCAGTTTGCTGGTATTGCATTACCAGTTCATCAATTAGTAACACTCTTGATTTCAACAGTTGTTATTGTAGGAATCTTTTTACTACTTAGATTTACTAAATGGGGCTTAGGTGTAAGAAGTGTTGCCTCAAATGAAAGAGTTGCAAGTTTAATGGGTATTAATACAAATAGAATTAACGCATTAAGCTGGGCAATCGCTGGTGCATTAGGTGCTTTATCTGCAATTACATATACAGCAGGTATTGGTACTTTAAATGCTGTTTCGATGGTTCAGGTTCAAGTAGATTCATTCTATGCATCAATCCTAGGTGGGTTTGATACATTCTTTGGACCATTAGGTGGATTGTTAATTATGAATTTAGGACGTAGCGCGATTCCTGCATTCTTAATTAAATTTAATCTAGCTCAATGGAGTAATACTGTTATCTATATTCTTATTATGGTGGCTGTATTAATTAAGCCTGTTGGAATATTTGGTAAGAAGAAAGTGAAGAAAGTATAATGAACAGATTTATCGAAGACAGAGTAAAACCAATTCTTAAGAAACCTCAAATGCAATTTGTGTTTGTAGGGATTGTCTTATTAGTTGTTCGCGCATTAAGTAGTTCAATGTCAGTTACAAACTTCAGTGCAATCGTTCAAACAAGTTATTATTTCTTAGCTGGTTTAGGATTTGCCTTGTTACTAGGATATGGTGGATTGGCATCACTAGGTACAGGGGCATTCGTAGGTATTGGTTCATTTGCATTACATTACTTCTATAAGTATATGAACCAACAACTATTAGTTGCGATTGTACTAGCAATTATTATTTCAATTATTGTTTCATTATTATTTGGATTTGTAAGTTTAAGAATCTCAGGTATGTATTTAGCGATTGTTACGATGGGATTAAGTCAGATTGTTGTTGAAGTTATTAAAAACTTTAGCGAATATGCTTCAGGGACAACGGCTGGTTTCTTAATTAATCCAAATCGAAGACCTTTAGAATTATTCGGGTATGTGTTAAAAGCAGAAGATGCATTAATTTTCTCAGCCGTATTCATTGTCTTGGGGATGATTATCATCCACAATTTAATTCACTCAGCAACAGGTAGAGCATTATTATCAATTAAAAATAGTGAAACCGCTGCACAAACAATGGGTATTGGATTAATTAAATATCGTTTAACTGCATTCATTATTTCAGGTGTATTTGGAACATTAGCCGGTGTATTAAGTATTTTATTCACACGTGGTGCTAACGTTAGCCAAATCGGATTAGCTTTTGCATTAAATATTCTTGCTGCAGTTGTTATCGGTGGAACTAAATCAATCTGGGGAATCATGTTAGGATCATTTGTGATTTTTGGCTTAGACTTAGCAGTTCTACAAAAATTAAACCTAGGTAGTTATTCACCAGTTATTAATGGGGTTTTAATTATTGTTGTAGTGATGTTCTATCCAGGTGGATTAATCCAAATCTTTACAGATTTAAAAATTAAGATAAAACTCGCGATTGAAAAGAAAAAAAAGGCAAATGAGGAAAAGCGAGTATGATGACAATCGAACAAAAAAGACATTATAAAAATATTAATAAAAGAAGAAAAATCATCTTACAAAGAAATTACTTGATTGGCTTAACTGAAGAATTAGATTTACAAACTGAAATTAAAAGAACAAATAAAGTTAACCAATTTGAAAGATATAAATTAGAAGATAAAACAAAAGTTAAAAATAGTTTTGATAGAGAGTACTTAATTAGTAAAGATATATCAGATTATAGAGATTTAGAAAATAAAAAGATTAATCAAAAGATTAGACGAATTGAAAAAGAAGCTAAGAAAAATTCAGAAATTAATAAAGACTTAATGATTGATGAATTAATAAAAGAAGCTAAAACAAGAGTAGAAACTTTTGGACAATCTATTCAATCTAAATACGCAATCTCATTACATCCAAACGATCAAGCATGTGTAGATAAAATTAATTCAATTGAATCAAAGTATGCGTTAAAAATTCAGAGTGTAAATGAAAAAGCGAATAAAGAAAAAGAAAAGAATAAACTTAAAGTTCAAAAACTTAAAGTGAAAATCGAAAAGCTTAACGATAGAATTGAAATCTTAAATCAAGAAATTGATCGAAATGAAAAGAAAATCATTAGTTTAAATGAAGGGAAACTCCAAGTTCTATCTAAAGATTTAGAAATATATGTAGATAGACCGAATGAAAGTGAAAAACTTCAAGAAATAAACTATGAAATGAATCGCTTAAACGCAATCAAAATCTTAAATGAAAATGAAGATTTCCAATTGTCGGTAACAAACTTAAAAATGTATTTTGGCGGTATTAAAGCCATCAATGACTTATCATTCTATGTTAAAAAAGGCGAAATCTTCGGTTTGATTGGACCGAATGGTGCAGGCAAAACAACAGTATTTAACTGTATCACACAATTTTATAAACCTACAGGTGGAAATATTAACTTCAAAAATAAAGAAGGAAATATTGTTGCCTTAACACATTTAAGAACACACGATGTGATTAAAGAAGGGATTGCAAGAAGCTTCCAAAACGTTGAGTTAATTTGGGAGTTAACAGTGATTGATAACTTAATGGTTGCTGCACACTCATTACTTGTAACTAAATTCATAGATCATATGCTTCACACTAAAAAAATGAAACGTGAAGAATTTATCCTGAGACAAAAGGGTATAAAGATTTTAGAAAACTTAGGCATTTTAGAGTATGCATTCCGTTCACCATATGGCCTTCCTTATGGTGTGTTAAAGAAAATTGAATTGGCAAGAACCTTAATGACAGATCCATCAATGATTATTCTTGATGAACCTGCAGCGGGTTTAAATGATGCTGAAACAAAAGACTTAGCACAAGTGATAAAGAAGATTAATCAAGAGATGGGAATCACTATCTTCTTAGTAGAACACGACATGGGATTAGTTATGAGTATTTGTGATACTATCTGTGCAATTTCATTTGGTAAGATGCTTGCGATAGGAACACCAGAAGAAATTAAAAATGATCCTGAAGTAAGAAAAGCATATTTAGGAGATGACAGCGATGAATAATATCTTAGAAATTAAAAATCTAGAAATTGACTATGGTATTGTTAAAGCTGTTAAAGGCATAAATATTGAAGTACCAAGAGGATCAATTGTTGCACTATTAGGAGCGAATGGCGCAGGTAAGACATCAACCATTCGTTCAATTTCAGGAATGACAAAAGTAAAAGCTGGTGAAATTTTATTTAATGGTGAAAATATTGCAAACCTTCCTCCTTATAAAATTGTGCAAAAAGGAATTATGCAATCACCAGAAGGAAGATTGATTTTACAAGGGTTAACCGTTGAAGAAAATCTACTTGTTGGAGCTTACTCAATTAAATCATGTGTTATAGATGGTGAAAAAATTTCTAGAAATCAAAGAATCAAAAAGACATTAAGAGAAGTATATAACTACTTCCCAATTCTAGAAAAACGTAAGAAACAACAAGCAGCAACACTATCTGGTGGTGAACAACAAATGCTTGCTATTGGTAGGGCTTTAATGGCAGAACCGGAAATCCTTTTACTAGATGAGCCTTCGTTAGGATTGGCACCACTAGTTATTAAAGATATCTTTAGTATCATTAAAAAGATTAAAGAAGATGGAAAAACAATCTTAATTGTTGAACAAAATGCTAGACAAACATTAAAGATTGTAGATTATGCATATGTGCTTGAAGTTGGAAAAATAAAAACTTCAGGTACAGCAAGTGACTTGTTAAGTAATGACGAATTAGTCAATGCTTACTTAGGTGGGTAGTTTACTGAACCAACCATTTAAGAAAAAAATTAGTTAGGTTAAAAATGTGCAAAGCACAAAAAAACACAAGGAGATAAGAATGAAAAAATTATTAACTATCTTATCAGCATTAGTTCTTTCAATCGTATTAGTTGGTTGTCAAGATACTGCTGAAACAGGTACAAGACAAGGTATCACGGATACTGAAATCATTATTGGTAACACTGCAGCTACATCTGGCGCATTCGCTGGTGTAGGTGTACCATTCAATACTGCTATGGAAGTTGTATTTGCTGAATACAATGCAAAAACAACTGGCAGAAAAATCGTATTAAAACATTACGATGATGAGTTTAATGGTGAAAAAGGTTTAGCTTTAACTAAGAAATTAGTTGAAGAAGATAAAGTATTCGCATTAGTTGGTCACTTCGGTACAAACACAGTACAATCAACTATGGACTACTTATTAACTTCAGGCGTTCCAATGGTATATGGTGTTACAGGGGTTAACTCTTTATACTTTGAAAACGAAGTTGGTAACAACATCTTAACTGTTCAACCAATTTATAAAACTGAAGGTAGAGTTATCTTAGCTAGAGTATTACATGAATCATTATTTGGTGCTAACGCTGATGCTAAATTAGGTGCATCTGAAAAGATCTATGTATTATATTCTGAAGATGACGCTGGTCAATCAATTAAAGCTGGTATCGAAGTAGAAGCTAAATCACAAAAAGTTGAATCAAGAGTTACTTATGTTCCGTTCAACGAATCTAACGCTTCATCAGTTGTACAAAGCGCTTTAGCTCAAAAACCAGGAGTAATTATCCTTTCTGCTAACCAAGCGCCAACAACTGCAGCTGCTAAAGCATTAAGAGAACAAGCCTCAACTATTCCTGTATTTACATCATATGTAAATGGTGTTACAGCATTCACACCAGCTCAAGTCGATGCTCAAACTCCACTTCCATTTGACGTATATGCTAATGCATGGGTAGATATTACTGATGCAAGCAAACCAGGACCAACTGCTGATATGATCGGTGGAGATGGTACATTAGCAGGTTGGGCATTTGATTTATCATTCTTAGCTGGATTCTCTAATGAATACTGGGAAGGATTTGTTAAATCAATGAATTCAACAACAGTTCAAGGTGCTAAAGAATTATGGGCTAACTCATATGCAATGGCTGGTTACATTGCTGCTAAGACTTTCGTAGAAATCTTAGAAAGAGTTGACTTAGATACTGTAACTTGGGAATCATTTATTAAAGCTGCTGAACAAGCTCCAATCAAATTACCAATGGCTGGTACAATCGACTGGAGAAATGGTCAAAGAATCGGCTTAGACTCATTATCATTAAATAAAATGACTTATCCAACAACTGGTGCTACATTTGCTAAAGTAAGAGACGTTGAAAACTTAGAAACTATTAATAAAAAATAATCCTAAATAAGCGCTGCGAGGGTGTTAAGTCAGAACTTAACATCTTCGCATTCTTCAACACTTTTTAAATATGAATATTTATTCATAAAATGTTTCTAAAACGTTGATTAAAATTATTTATCTTTGATAAAATACGAATGAATAAATATTCAGATTTAAAAAAATACACAAACAAAAAATAATAATAAAATGTAAAAAATTAAAGGAGATTTATATGAGTAAAGTTTATGTAGTTGCTGCAAAACGTAGTGCATTAGCATCTTTTTCTGGAGCGTTAGCTAATGTAAGTCCTGCAGACTTTGGTGCTCAAGTCTTAAAACAAACTTTAGCATCAGGCAACATTCAAGGTGAATGGATTGATGAAGTCATTATTGGTCACGTCTTATCAGCTGGACAAAAACAAGGTTTAGCTAGACAAATTTCTGTGAATGCTGGTGTTCCAGTTACTGTTCCAGCTTACACATTAAATATGGTATGTGGATCAGGTATGAAATCAGTAATGAATGCTTATACATCAATTAAAGCAGGAATTCATCAAATGGTAGTAGCTGGTGGTATTGAATCAATGAGCCAAGCGCCATACTTAGTGAATGGATATCGTACAGGTATTAAAATGGGACATCAAACAATGCAAGACCATATCTTACATGATGCATTATTAGATGCCTTTGAAGGATACCATATGGGTATTACTGCAGAAAACATTGTTGAGAAATATGGATTTAGTAGAGAACAACAAGACAAGTTTGCATATAACTCTCAAATTAAATCAATGAAAGCTCAAGATGAAGGGTTATTCAATGATGAAATCGTTCCGGTTGTAATTAAAAATAAAAAAGGCGATATCGTATTTGATAAAGATGAATACATCAACAGAAATACATCATTAGAAAAGATTTCAACTTTACGTCCAGCATTTAAAGGTGATGGTACGGTAACTGCAGCATCATCTTCAGGTATTAATGATGGAGCAAGCTTCATGGTGATTGCATCAGAAGAAGCTGTTAAAGAACATAACTTAACACCTCTATTTGAAATCATTGGTATTGGTCAAGGTGGGGTTCATCCTAAAGTGATGGGATTAGGACCTACACCAGCAATTAAAAATGCGGTTAAATTTGCGGGTATTAAATTTGAAGATATCGATGTTTTAGAATTAAATGAAGCATTCGCTGCACAATCAATGGGTGTTGTTAGAGAATTAAGCCATGAGTTTGGTGTAAAGGAAGAAGAAATTTTTGAAAAAACTAACCCTAAAGGTGGAGCAATCGCATTAGGACATCCACTTGGTGCTTCTGGTAACAGAATTTTAGTAACATTAGTATACGATTTATTACACAATGAAAATTACAAAATTGGACTAGCAAGTTTATGTATCGGTGGTGGTATGGGAACTGCAGTTATATTAAAGAAAATTTAAGGAGATAAATAAAATGGGAAAATTAGATGGAAAAGTAGCAGTAGTAACAGGTGGAGCTAAAGGATTAGGAGAAGCAATCTCTGTTCAATTAGCAAATGAAGGGGCAAAAGTAATTGCCGCTGATATGGGAGATTTAACTTATACACATGAAAATGTAGAAGGTTACAAATTAAATGTAACTGATGTAGCAGGTGTACAAACATTCTTTGATGAAGTTGTAGCTAAATATGGCAAAATTGATATCTTAGTGAATAATGCTGGTATTACCAAAGACGCAATGACAAGAAAAATGACCGATGATCAATGGGACTTGGTATTAGACGTTAACTTAAAAGGTGTATTTAACTTAACAAGATTAATTGGTCCACACATGCAAGCTAACGGCTCAGGGTCTATCATTAACATCTCTTCAGTTGTTGGTGTCTTTGGTAACATCGGGCAAGCAAACTATGCTGCAAGTAAAGCAGGTGTGTTAGGCTTAACAATGACTTGGGCAAAAGAATTCGCTATGAAAGGTGCTAACGTTAGAGTAAATGCGATTGCACCAGGATATATCATGACTGAAATCTTAAAAACTGTTCCAGAGGAATTATTACAAAAATTTGCTGCATTAACAATGTTAAACCGTTTAGGACAACCAGAAGAAATTGCTAAGGTTGCATTATTCTTAGCATCTGATGATTCAAGCTATATTACAGGTCAAACATTAAATGTTAATGGCGGCATGAGATTATAAGGTTAATCACATGGCAAACGTAGGAATTGTAGGAACAGGTATTTACTTACCAAAAGGAAGAATCACTGCTAAAGAAATCGCAGCTAAAACAAATGGCGTGTGGAGTGAAGAAGCAGTTATTGAAAAATTAGGTATTGTTGAAAAAGTTATACCTTTAGAAATGCCACAAGATGGCACCCAAGAAATGGGTGCCCTTGCTGCATTAGACGCACTAAAAAATACTGGAATAGATCCAAAAGAAATTGATGTGATCATTTCAGTTACTGAAGAATATAAAGAATATCCTTTAACAACTTCTGCACTATATATCCAAGATAGAATTGGTGCAGTAAATGCTTGGGGTATTGATGTACAAAACAGATGTTGTACAACTGTATCTGCAATGAAAATGGCGAAAGATATGTTGGTTGCAGATGATGAAATTAATGTTATTATGGTAGTAGGAGGCTATCGTAACGGGGACTTTGTTGATTATACTGATAAGAATATGTCAATGATGTTTAATCTCGGTGCAGGTGGCGGAGCGATTATCTTAAAGAAGAATTACAATAAGAATTTATTACTAGGTAGCCATGTCATAGGGGACGGGTCATTATCTAGAACTGCAGGGGTTGAAATTGGAGGTATTTGTAATCCAATTACCGAATCTAATTTAAAAGAAGCGAAGAAATCACTTCGTTTACTTGACCCTGTGAAAATGAAAAACAGACTAAATGAAGTTTCTATGCCAAACTGGTTTAAATGCATCGATGAAGCATTAAGAAAATCTAATTTAGAAAGAAAAGATATCGGATTTTTAGATATCTTACACATTAAACGTTCTGGCCATGAACAAATGGTTAAGGACTTAGGTTTAACAGAAGACCAAACAATCTATTTAGAAAACTATGGTCATATTGGTCAAATTGACCAAATTCTGTCACTACACTTAGCACTGCAAACTGGCCAAGTTAAAGATGGTACAGTTGTGTGTATGTTAGCTGCTGGTATTGGTTATGTATGGGCGGCAAATATTATCAAGTGGGGTAACTAGTTTTTAAAAAACTTTAGTAAGGGGTTTTATTATGAAAAATACAAAATATATTACTGCAAGAGAAGCTGTAGAAATCGTAAAATCAGATGACCATATTGTTATCGGAATGATGGGATCAGAACCTCAAGCTTTTATGAATGAGTTACATCATGTTGCACATAAAGTGAAAAATGTAACCATGTCATCATGTTTACCGATTTTAGAGGCTGAATGTTTTATGAATCCAGAGTACAAAGAATCATTTAACGTTGCAGGCTGGTTTTATACAAACACATTAAGAAAAGTACATCAAAATGGTAATATATCATTCATCCCAAATCATTTACACTTAGCAGGTAAGAAGAGATTTCAACATAAAAAACCTACGATATTTGCGATGAGTACTTCAATGCCAGATAAACACGGATTTGTTTCATTATCAATTCAAAACGTGTATGAAATGGAAGCAATTGAACTTGCAGATACAGTAATCTTTGAAATAAATCCAAATTTCCCAAGAACATTTGGAGATAATGTTGTGCATATTAGTCAAGCTGACTATATTATTGAATCAAATTATCCGGTTCCAGCAACACCAAGTGCAGAACCAAGTGAGAAGGATTTAATTATTGGTAAAATTATTGCAGATCAAATTCCAGATGGTGCAACTATCCAATTAGGTATTGGTGGTATTCCAAATGCCGTTGCAGCATCATTAAAAAATAAAAAGAACCTTGGTATTCATACAGAAATGTTTACCAACGGTATGATGGATTTAATTAAAGCAGGCGTTGTAAATGGCTTGGCTAAGAACTTTATGAAGGGACGTCATGTTTGTGCGTTTGCCTATGGGTCGAAAGAATTATATGAATTCTTAGATAATAATCCAAGTGTTTACTTTATGCGCGGATATGAAGCAAATGACCCGGCAATTATTGGATTAAATGATAATCAAATTTCAATTAACACAACCCTTGAGATCGACTTAACTGGTCAGTGTGCATCTGAAACAATCGGACACCAACAATTCTCAGGAACTGGCGGTCAGTCAGACACTGCAGTCGGTGCACAAAATTCTAAGGGCGGTAAATCATTTATCGCATTATACTCAACAGCGATGGTGAAAAATCCATTAACTGGTGAAAGAGAAGAAAAATCTAAGATTGTTTCAACACTTAAGCAAGGGGCTGCAGTGTCACTTTCAAGAAATGATGTTGACTATGTGGTAACAGAATATGGTTGTGTATGCCTTCGAGGAACAACCATTAAAGAAAGAACATTATTATTAATTTCAATTGCACATCCTAAATTTAGACCCCAATTATTAAAAGAAGCAGTTGAGTTAGGATTTATCCATAAAGACGATGCCCAGATTTAATTTTAAAGGGAAAAATATCCATTATGAAATCGATGGGGTTGGGGAACCTGTTGTCATTTTAAATGGAATCATGATGTCAACGAAAAGCTGGGAGTTTTTAGTACCAGATTTAGTTCAAAAATATCAATTAATCAGATTAGATTTTTGTGATCAAGGTCAATCTGATGCAATGGATAAACCATATGAACAAGATATTCAAGTTGAACTGTTACATGAGTTATTAAAATTATTAAATTTAAAAGAAATCAATTTAGTTGGAATTTCTTATGGTGGAGAAGTGGCACTTGTTTTTAGTGGAACTTATCCAAAAATGGTAAAAAGATTGATTATCTTTAACTCAGTAAGTTATACAACAAGTTTATTGTCTAATACGGGTAAGTTATGGAATGATGCTGCAAAAGCTAGAAATTCAGAAGAATACTATGACTTAACAATTCCTGTTATCTATTCAAAACAATTCATGAAAGAAAATGAAGCATGGATTGAAAATAGAAAAAAGCACTTGATTGAAAATGTATTTAGTAACAATGATTTTTTAGATCGAATGATTCGTTTAACAGATAGTGCGGATAATTATGATTGTAGACCATTATTAGATAATATTACGATGCCAACATTAATTGTTGGTTCAGAAAAAGACCAATTGACTCCGATTAGTCATCAACAACATTTAGCGAGTCAATTAAAAAATGCATCCTTAGTCGTACTTCCAAATAGTGGACACGCATCCATGTATGAAGAACCCATGGTATTTATTAGTTTAATCCTTGGATTCTTTGGAACTAAAAAGAGTGAATATATCCTATAACGAGGTAAATTAAAATGGAAAAGAAAAGTATTTCAATCGGCAAAGAAGAATTATTTTATTACGATATTAACAAAGGAAACCGCGTGATTTTAGCCATTCATGGGAATTCTAGTTCAAGTGCTTACTACAGTCCTTTATTTGATAAAGTAGAAGAAGGGTTTAGACTTATAGCACCAGATCTTCGTGGGTATGGAGATTCTTCATACAATGAACGTGTGACGTCATTAAAAGATTTTGCGAATGACTTAAATCTTTTCTTAGAAAAATTAAATGTAGATGTCGTTGATGTGATTGGTTGGAGTTTAGGTGGTGGGGTTGTTATGGAATTAGCAGCTAACTATCCAAATAAAGTTAAAACACTCACATTATTAAGTTCTACAACACATAAAGGATATCCAATCTTTAAGAAAAATGAACAAGGTCAAGCTAAATTTGGTGAGGTCTATGAAAGTGTAGATACACTTCAATTTGACCCTGTTCAAGTGGTTCCACTACAAACAGCTTACCAAATGAAAAATTTTGACTTCGTAAAATATATATATGATGTCACAATTTATACAGGTAAAAATAAACCAACTGAAGAACAAACTAAACTTTGGATTTTAGACACACTTAAACAAAGAAATTTAGTAGATGCTGACTGGGCATTAGCAACTTTAAATATGTCAAATGAAGTTGGTTTCTATGGTATGGGAACTGACACAATAAAAAATATTACGCAACCAACTTTACATCTATGGGGAAACAAAGATTTAATTGTTCCTGAATTTATGATGTTAGATAATATGCGAGCAATCAAAAATTCAATCAATAAAGTTTATGATGGATGTGGACATTCACTTTTAGTGGATGAAATTACATTCTTTAATGATGTGATTGAATTTATTAAATCAAATTAAAATCATAAGAGGGAAAAAGAAAAATGAAGGTTATTGCAGTCAATGCCGGTAGTTCAAGTTTAAAATTCCAACTACTGCAAATGCCAGAAGAAATTGAATTAGCATCTGGAATTGTTGAAAGAATTGGTAAATCAGATGCTATTTTTCAAATGAAATTTAATGGCGAAAAACATAAATTAGTTTTAGAAATTTTAAATCATAAAGATGCTGCGGATATTGTAATCAAAAACTTACTTGATTATGGTGTTATTAAAGATCTTAAAGAAATTAATGGTGTTGGTCACCGTATCGTTCAAGGCGGAGAAACATTTAAAGACTCTGTTTTAGTAACTGATGAAGTGATCAAGCAAATCTCTGATTTAAGCGATTTAGCACCACTTCATAACCCAGCAAACGTCACAGGTATTTTAAGCTTTAAAGAAGTTTTAAATGAAGTGCCACACGTTGCTGTGTTTGATACAACATTCCATCAAACAATGGAACCAATCAACTATTTATATGCAACTCCATATGAATGGTATGAAAACCATAAGGTTAGAAAATACGGTTTCCATGGCACAAGTCATCAATATGTTTCACATCGAGCAGCTGAGATTTTAAATAATCCAAAGGCTAAGATTGTTGTGGCTCATATTGGTAATGGTGCATCATTATCTGCGGTTAAAGACTTAAAGAGTGTTAATACTTCAATGGGATTAACACCACTAGATGGTCTACCAATGGGGACACGTAGTGGTGCAATCGACCCTGCAATTTTAGGTTATATTGCTAAAAAAGAAAATATGAGCCTAGAAGAAGTATTAGAAGCATTAAATAAAAAATCAGGTTATCTTGGTGTATCAGGATTATCAAATGACTCAAGAGATTTAGAAGAAGCAATTAAACAAGGACATGAACGTGCAAAACTTGCTATTGATTTACAAGTGAAATCAATTGTAAATTACATTGCACAATATTATGTTGAATTAGGTGGTTTAGACGCGATCTGTTTTACTGCTGGAATTGGAGAAAATGCCTCTGATTTTAGAGAACAAATTGTAGAAAAATTAGCACCACTTGGCGTTATCTTAGATAAAGAAGCTAATAAACTACGCGGAGAAAGATTAATTTCTACACCAGAATCAAAAGTGAAAGTGTTCATCATTCCTACAAATGAAGAAGTGATGATAGCACGTGATGTATTAAGAGTAGGATTTCAAGCATAAGGGTTACTTCATGTAGCCTTTTTTATTTTATACAGTGTTGCACTTGTTATACTAATCTATCTTTATAAAAAATAAAGTAAATATATGCCCTTTAAACTATAATGAAGGTGGATAAGGTTAAAAATAGGGGGACATATGAAAAAAATATTTTGTTTAACAATAATTGTTTTTGGATTGTTAATACTTAGTGCTTGTAAGAACACTAGAATAGATATTGAACCATCAAAAAAGTATGAAATAGTTAAAGAAAAATATGGTGAAGTAACTTACTTAAATGAAGGAAATATTGTTTTTAAAGCAGTTAAAGAAGAATTTGAGCATATTGAAGGTATAGATTATTTATTTTCAAATCGTGGTGACAGAGGATCTGTTTCACCTGATTTAAAGGAAAATTTCTATTTGATGATGGATATTGTTAAAAAAGATAATCAGTATAAAGTTTTGGTATACGATAATGTTTTAAAACCTGGTACTTATCTTAAAAAAGCATTTATAATGACAGATTATTTTTTACCTGTTGACCTAGATTTAGTATTTACAATCTTAAAAAACCACGATAAAGAGGAAATATTTAAACGATTTACTATTGAATATACTAAAAAAAATAAGCCTAATGAGACTATAAATAAAGAACTTACATTAATTGAAGCATTTAATTATCGCGCCAAATTAGATTCTATCTATATAGCATTTAGTAATTATGACTTGAACTTTCAAATAGTTGCTGATGAAAATAGTATTTACTTTGCAGATATATTTAATAGAACTATGCTTTATCCACTTAATGTAGATTATGAAGAATATACAAATGTATATATAGATACACTTAATGATACAAAAGTGATGTTTTCACTTGATAATGGTAAAACATTTAAAAATGTTGATAATCGTGTAGAAGAATTATATTTTACACGTGAAGAAATAAATGATGAGATTGATCAAGTTCTATTTTTATATGCACTCACACATGAAGAACTAACTAACAAAATCAATAATTTAAAGAAGCAAGATACGCCTGATTTTAATATAGATAAACTAAAAGAATTACCAAATATATTTGATAAAACATATTTTGAAAACAACATTTTAATATATTATTATAAATATGAATCTAATATCTCAGAAAATTATATATATGCTGCAACAATAAATGGTGATACATTAACGTTAAATGTAAATAGATTTGAAGGTTCTGATACAGCCATAAGTCATTGGGAAGAACTTATAACCATTAAAAAGAGTGATATTAAAGATATTAATCAAGTTAATTTAGTTTTAAGAACGATAGATTAACGGGTATGAATTTTTTTGGAATAAAGATTAAAAGGTCAAGCCAATATCTCATTACATGAAATCATTTCTTTTAGTGTCTGAAGATGCTTGGGCGGAAGTACGACAACTAAACCAAATGATGTATCTGTTGCCATGGCATCTTTAATTGGTAAATACGAAAATAAAGAAACATTTTCTTTTGAAGACATTATCGAATTTCATTATAATTTTGAAATTATTCACTCATTCCATGATGGAAATGGTAGAGTAGGGAGATTAATTGCTTTTATAGAATGCTTAAGACACGGGATAGTTCCATTTACTATTGATGAAAGTATAAAATTGTTTTATTATCGTGAATTAAAAGAATGGAAAAACGAAAAAGGTTATCTAATAGATACCTGTTTGGCAGGTCATGACAAATATAAAAAGTTAATGGGTATCTTTGAAATAAATTATTCATGATAGGTAGCGATTAGAGCATTCTTAAGTACAAATGAAATTAAACACTAAAGTTTCCAATTTTGTTAGTAAATCATGGGTTCGAACTTTTTGAGAAGGGTACGAATTATATCAAAGGTCAGTCTAACACATATAACAAGCATAAGCTTGATGCGAATCAAATGATTTGTATTGGGCTTTTTTAATTGATCCATAAGGTATAATATAAATAGATTTAGTAGTAAAATTGGAGATTAAACATGAAAAGAATAATTAAATGGACAGTAATTAGTATAGCGTCATTATTTTTACTTTTAATAGTGGGATTAACAATATATGCATCAAATGCGTATAAACCTCTTGATGAAATGTATGAAGCTATAGAGCAACTAGATACATCATCTATTACAGTAAAAGAAACATTTGATAGTTATCAGTTAACAGTTAATCATCCTAAAGGACAAATTGTTATTATTCCCGGAGGGTTAGTATATACTGAAAGTTATTTGTTCTTAGCATATAATTTATCTTTAAAGGGGTATAATGTTACAGTAGCTAAAGCATTATTCCACTTATCGATATTAACACCAAATTATACAAAAAAGTTCTTATCAAATACCTTACCTAACATCATAATTGGTCATTCACTTGGTGGAACAGTTGCAGGTATGATTGCTCATGATAATACAAAGGTAGATCATTTAATTTTATTGGCAAGTTATACAACAACACAAATTAAACATGCATCCGTTTTATTGATTACAGCAGAAAATGATTTGGTTTTGAATAAATCAGCATATGACAATAGTTTATCTAATTATGAAACATACACTGAAATAAAAATTGAAGGTGGAAATCATGCTGGTTTTGGATGGTATGGCAATCAAAAAGGTGATGGTATTGGAACCATTACAACAAAAAATCAGCAACAACAAGTTATTGATTTAATTACTGAATATTTAGAATGAATTTAAGATTAGAGAAAAAAATATTTAATTAAAGAGAAGAGCATAGAAAATGATTAAAGATCCTCAAATTTTATTAAGTTACATTAACACAAAATTAAGAGATTTTTATAAATCAATCGATGAGTTATGTGATGCACTCGATTTATCAAAAGATGAAATCGATGAAGTATTAAATGAAAAAGGTTATTACTATGATGCATCAGTCAACCAATATAAATTGATTTAAAAAATAAACGATTAAGATTTGGCATTCATGCCAAATCTTTTCTTTTATAAAAAAAACTTAACTAGAAAATCTAGTTAAGTTATATAATTTTTACTTTACAGTATAAACGAGGATGTCTTCATTATACTCGTTTACACGATTGGTTTTCTTAAACCCTAATTTGCTATAAATGTTAAATGCATAAGTATTGGTTGAACAACATGATAAATAAACGTGTTTAATGTGGTATGTATCTACTAAGAAAGTAATTAAATGTTTAATTGCTTCTGTTCCATAACCTTTACCTTGATAGTTTTTATCAATCATTAAATCTTCAATCCATGTGTTATGATTACCGTGTCTTCCAGAAATCGCAAATCCTATGGTTGTGTGACATTCATCATCTAAATGGATTGAAAATGCCTTCCATTGGTCTTTGTTTTCATATTCTTTAAGCATGACTGGTAGTGGGTCTAAATACGCTTTTTGATTATCTTTTAAAGTTAAATTTAAAACTTCTAGTGGTGGGTGTTTCTTGTCTATCTCTATATATTCCATAAAATGAATAATAAATTTTTCTCCTTACAATTTGCATTATAGTCCTCTATTTATAAATGTGTTCAAAAATACATTTAAATTCATTAAGTACAGCATAATGTTCTAAAATGTGTTAAAAAAGAATACCTCATCTATGAAATAAATATGAGTATGATTAAAGCTATTATTTTATTAACCTCTAGAGATCATGCTTATTTTATATAATGTTATAATTTTAATAGTGGAATTTAAAATAACTGTATATAAAAAAAGGACTTATACAAATGATAAGATTAGCAACAGCAAACGACTTAAAAGCTATTAAAGAGATTTATGATGATGCAAGAAAATTCATTGCATCATATGGCTCACCTCAGTGGCAAAACAATTATCCAAATGATGAAATTACATTAAAAGATATTAAAGAAAAAGTGCTTTATGTATATGAAGAAAAAGAAGTCTTAGGAGTTATGGCAGTATTTGATAATGAAATAACATATGAATATATAGAAGGTACTTGGTTATCAAATAAACCATATAAAGTTATACATAGAATCGCAACAAAAAAAGATAAGCATCATCATGGTATAGCATTTAAAATGATTGAGTTTGTCTTTACGGATCTTAAGGCAAAAAGTATAAGAATTGATACCCATAAATTAAATATACCGATGCAAAAGCTATTAGATAAATTAGGTTTTCATTATTGTGGAATAATTTATCTAAATCAAGATGATGATAAAGAAAGATTGGCTTATCAAAAAGATATATAAAAAGTCAAAAAATGGAATTTTTATATAAAAAATATAAAAAAATCATTGTTTTTATTTATTTGAATAATTGATATTTATTTTCAATATCCCTATTTAAGGTTTGTTTTTTTTAAAAAAAAGGCCTATAATTAATATGGAAATGTACTATATCGTATTAAAGGAGAAATTATCATGTTAATCAAAAATGTAAACATTGTATTAGCAGACAAAGAGGTTTTTGGTGATGTTTCTGTCAAGGATGGCAAAATCGCTGAAATTATCAAAAAAGAAAGACCACAAAATAATGATGCAAATTATTTAGTACCGGGATTTATTGATGTTCATATTCATGGTTCTAATAATTACGATGCAATGGATGCTGATTCAGCTGCAATCGAAAAGATGGCATTATCTTTAGTTAAAGAAGGAACAACTGGTTTCTTACCAACAACAATGACTCAAACAATTCAAAATGTTGAGAATGCATTAGAAGCAATTGCTGTTTATCATAAGAACCAAAACCCAATGGCAACAGAGGTATATGGCGTTCACTTAGAAGGTCCATTTATTAATGAAGGCGCTGCAGGCGCACAACCTAAAAATTGTATTATCAAACCTACAATTGAAGTGTTTGAAGCATTTAATAAAAAAGCTAATAACTTAATTAAAAAAGTTTCACTTGCTCCTGAAATTGAAGGTTCAATTGAATTAATTAAATATTTAAAGGCTAACCAAATTGTTGCCTCTGTTGCACATACAAAAGCTAATTATGCAACTGTTAAAGCAGGTATGGAAGCTGGATTAACTTCATTAACTCACTTCTATAACGCAATGACTCCATTACACCATAGAGATATTGGTGTCGTAGGTGCAGGTTTATTACACAATGAAATGAATGCAGAATTAATCTTTGATGAAATTCACGTTTCAGTTGCTGCAGCTAAAGTTTTACTACAAGCTAAAGGTGTAAATAATGTTACACTAATTACAGACTCTATGCGTGCTAAATACATGCCTGAAGGAGAATCTGAATTAGGTGGACAAACTGTTTATATTAAGAATAATGAAGCGAGATTATTTGATGGTACATTAGCTGGTTCAATTCTTAAGATGAATGATGGTTATAGAAACTTAGTTAAAGATTTAAATCTTAGTGTTGTTGAAGCATCAATTATGGCATCAGTTAACCCTGCTAAACAATTAAACTTATTTAATGAAGTAGGTTCAATTGAAGTGGGTAAGAAAGCTAACTTAGTCATTCTAGATAAGAACTTTAATGTTGTTGAAACAATCATTAAAGGTCAATCAGTTTATAAGGCTTAATTAAATCAATATATAAAAAAAGGGTTTGAATCAATCGATGAATTGTTTCAAACCTTTTTTAATTTAAACTATTAGAAAATTTAAATAATGATTCAGTTTAACTTCCCAAACTGAATCATTAGAGAATGGTATGAATGAAAAAGTTAATTTAAGGATTTTAGATAAATTTAAATAATTAATAAAAAAACTATCACATGGAGGTGATAGTTTGTGATTCATACTAAGTGATAAAATCACTTTAGTAAAAGGGGAGATCTAAAGTAAGTTATAAAATAGAGAAGATAAAATAAATTATTTTTCTATGACCCAATAAGTGGCACTCATGTTTTCTCTGCCTAAAAACTTGTAATCAACTAAGTTTCTACGAATGATACAATGATCAGTTGGATAAATAGATTTTAGTATCATATTTACTTCAACTTCAGTATATTTTTTATTTCTTTCAAAAGCCTGAATGATTGGAATGTGAACTAAATATTTCTTTTTATCTTTTGCTGGTAATTCTCTTAATTTTAATGGTTCAGTTGAAGTGAAGAATTTTTCAATGACTTCATTTAATTCTTCAGTGGTATATTCGTACATATATATTACTTCCTTATTGGTTTCTATTTTATTTTATTTTATATTTATGATAATAAAAAGTGTAGGATAAGAACTTGAATAATACTCTAGTTTGGTTATAATCTTTTATCTTTGTGGTTAATGAAAATGATATAATATAGTAAATAAATAGCGACAAAAAAAGTAGGGGATATAAATTGAAGAATAAACATTTTATTAATTTTACACTTTTATTAGTCTTTTTATGTTTATTACTAGGGTGCACTACATATGAAAAACTAGCACCAGATTTAAGTGAACTTGCAACTTGGGATGGAAACTATTTTTATCGCGGAAATATAAAAACGAAATCAACTGGAGAAGATGAAGAAACTTTAGTTTCCAAATTTACTTTAGAAGGTATAACTTATGAAGTTAATCAGATACAGGATTACTACATTTTAGATCGAGTAATTTATATGATTTTAGATGCTTATTATGAAACTTTAGAGGTAAATGTCTTATTATCTTATGATCCACTAAGTAAGGAAATTCAGATACTTTATTTTACGGATAATTATTCAGACTTTTTAAGTTCAATTGAATACTATTCAAAAGGACACTTTATTATTAAAAAGCAACATGATAATCAAGAAAGTAATATCTTCATTAATATAGAAACAAAAGCAATAAGAGAAATAAAAGCACAAATAAATTCTTTATATGTTAATGAGAACTATATCATTTTTATTAACGAAGGATATATTCAATATACTAAATTAGATGATTTAAACTTTTATAAGGTTTTAAACGTAGAACACAATCGATTTCGATACCAAATCATTAATAAGCATGGTGTGAATTATATTCGTATATTAAAAATTGACTATTTAGGAAACTTTACATCTCATGTTGGATTAGGCTTCTTTAATTTAGAAACTAAAGTTTATCATGAAGTTTGGCCAATTGAAGCAGAAAAAGATATTGCCTTAATTGGTGATGATTACTTTATGATAGGTGATGTAAAAGCTTATGAATATATATCTAGTTTAAGAGCGTCTGGTTCATTAAAACATGAAAAATTAAAAGATTATTTAGTGACAAGTAACTCCTTATACAAAATAGCTTTTGGATTAGATAAAGTTGAAACTGAAAAGATTTTTGAATTTGATAAAGATAAAGACTATATGAGTGGTTTTATGAAGGATGAACATACTATTATTTTTAAAGTCAAATGGATTAAAAAGGGTTCTGAACTGATACCTGGAGGACTAAAAAATGATAATTATTCATTTGATTTAGAGAAGCTTAAACTATCACGCCATAAAGAAAAACTTACGGATAAATCAAAAGTTGAACAAACCTTAGAGGCAAACGGATATAGATATTACTTTGAAACTAGAAACTATGGACCCGTTCTTGCTAACTACCAGGCATATTATTTATATAGAGTAGACTTATCCAGTAATAAAAAAGAAATCATTCAGTTTTTTGCAATTGAAAATAATGAAATAAAAGGGGTAAGGTATTCAAGTGAATTTTGGAAAGATGGAACCTATCTTGATGAAGAGCACTTTTTAATCTTAAATTACTAAACATAACAGGTAGAAAATACTACCTGTTTTTTAATGTTTAAAGTTTATTTATAAATGATTAAAATAAGTAAAAAAATACAAAGGGTTGATATATAACATCAATTTAGTTTACTGCTAAGCAAAAAGAAAACATTATTTAGCACGTAGGTAATTAGATGCTATAATGAAGTTAGATTATGATTCAATAGGGGGATATATATGGATTTAAAAGAACTCATTCCTTTTTTAATACCACTTGTGATTGTTCAGTTTTTACTTTTGTTTTATACCTTAAGACATATCGTAACACATGATAAATATAAAAGAGGGACAAGAAATTTTTGGATTGTCATCACCATTTTACTCATGAATTTTGTAGGGCCAATTTTATACTTTATTTTTGGAAAAGAGAACTAGGATGCAAATTGTTACGATTCAAAATTTAAAGAAAATATTTAAAGATAAAGAAGTACTTAAAGGAATAAATTTAGAAATTCCAGAAAATAGTATTTTTGGGTTTATTGGCAAAAATGGTGCTGGCAAAACAACGACAATGAAATCAATTTTAGGTCTTTTAAAAGTTGATGAGGGAAGTATAAAAATCTATGATGATATTGTAACTTTTGGAGAAAATAAGACAAATAAATACATTGGTTACTTACCCGATGTGCCGGAGTTTTACAGATTTATGAATGCAAGAGAATATTTAAAACTTTGTGGAGAAGCACTAGGTTTGGCAAATGATATAGTAGTTAAAAGAACAGAAGAACTTTTAACGCTTGTAGGTTTAGCAAATGAAGTATCAAGAATTAAAGGATACTCAAGAGGAATGAAACAACGCTTAGGGATTGCACAGGCATTATTAGGTAAACCAAAACTCTTGATTTGTGATGAACCAACATCTGCACTAGATCCAAAAGGAAGAAAAGAAATATTAGATATTTTAAGCAGTGTTAAAAATGAAACAACTGTATTATTTTCAACACATATCTTAACGGATGTTGAGCGTATCTGTACACACGTCGTTTTTTTAGATGAGGGTGTGATAAAACTTCAAGGTAAGATTGATGAAATTAAGAAAATGCATCAATCAAATGAATATATCATTCAATTTTTAGATGAAAATCATGCAAAAAAAATTTCAAAGAGGTTTGAATTAGATTTAGTAAACCCTATTGAAGTTAAAGTACTTGTTCAAAAACTAAATGAAGTTTTAGCATATATGATCAAAGAAAATATAGCATTTAGTAAAATAGAGTTTTTAGAAAAAACTTTAGAATCATTCTACTTGGAGGTGATACAAAAATGAAGTCGTTTTTATCATTTTTCAAGAAAGAATTATTAGAAAATAAGCGTTCAGGTAAACTTGTTGTCATGGCTATTTTATTTGTAATATTTGGCATCATGAACCCATTAATTGCTAAGTTAACACCATGGATTTTAGAACTTTTATCAGATAGTATGAATGATACAGGGATAATCATTGGCAACATAGAAGTCAATGCCATAACATCATGGGTACAATTCTTTAAGAATATTCCGATTGCATTAATTGTTTTTGTAATTATGTACAGTTCTATTTATACAGTTGAATATGAAAATAATACATTGATTTTATTATTATCTAAAGGGCTAAAACGTTCTAAAGTTTTGTTAGCTAAATTTTTAAATTTATTTCTTGTATGGACTGTAGGATATTTTATTTGTTTTGTTATCACTTATCTATATAATGCATATTATTGGGATAATAGTATTGCTGTTGGGTTAATATCTGCAATAATGATGTGGTATTTATTTGGTGTATTTATTATTGGACTCATGGTTTTATTCTCAACAATATCAAATAAAAACACAGGTGTCTTATTGGGTGTTTCTACGGTAACATTTATGTTTTATCTTGTTGGTTTAATTCCAAGTATCAGTAAATTTATTCCTACCACATTAATGGATGTAAATAAACTACTTGTAGGTGAGATAAGTTTTAATAAGTTTCTTCCTACATTAATTATCACTTTAATTTTAGTCATTGGATCATTAGCAGCAAGTATAAAAGTATTTAATAAAAAACAATTATAAGACATTTTTGAAAATTAAGAGGGGATTTGAAATAGTAAGATGTTAGTAGACACAAAAAACTACTAGCATCTTTTTTTGTATAATTTAAGTAAAAGGAGGCATAACTATGGGAAGACCAAAAGGTGTTAAGAATAAGACTGAATCACGATACTGGAGTAAAGAAGCTAAGTATGAATATGTTAAGCTGGTTCTATCGGGCGAATGTAGTGCACTGGAATTAGGAAGAAAGAATAATATATCTAACGGAATGATTTCAACATGGGTCAGAAAATATAATGAAGGTGGCATAGATGCACTAGAGAATAAGAGAAAGCCAGGGAATCCACTTTCTAAATTTATGCTAAAGAAAAACCTAACAGAATTAGAACAACTCCAATATGAAAACATGAAATTAAGAATAGAGAATGAACGTTTAAAAAAAGGATACACAACCGAGGAGGTGATGGAAATAAAGTTAAGAAGAAAATCCAAAGCGAATACGAAATCATAGCTTTATTAAGTAAAGAAATGAATATTGAAAATTTATGTATATATATGGGTGTATCACGATCAGGATATTATAAATGGATAAAAAGAAAAGGTACCTTAAACAGGTACCAAATTAACAGATTATGGTTAATCGAAGAAATCAAAGAAAGTTATAAGAAGCATAAAGTATGGGGTTATAAACATAGAGCGGAGCATATTAGGAATAAAACAAAACGATACTTTTCAGACCTTTTATGCCATCAGTGCTGTAAATTATTAGGTATTCGTTCAAAAGCAAGAATGAAGCGCCACAAGTCCGGAAAAGAACACGAGATATATCCTAATTTACTACATGATTTTCATACAAGTCGTCCATTTGAGAAAGTATGTACAGATACAACAATACTAACGCATAAAAGTGGTAAATATGACTGGAATCTATATATTGATTTATTTGATCATACGATTATATCTTACGATATTAGACGCAGTAATTATGGTGCAAGTCCTTCAAATCACTATACAGCTGCAAAAAACTTTTTAAGACAAAAACAAAAAAGAGGATATATGAACCTTGACACGATTGTGCATTCTGATCAAGGAGCAATATATACCTCAAGAGGATTCAACTCTTTATTTAATCATACCATAAAAAGATCAATGTCGAGAATAGCAACCCCTACAGATAATCCAATTATTGAATCCCTAAATGGTTGGATCAAAGATGAACTTAAATATGACTATAATTTTTATCACAGTGATAATCCATTAGAGATTATAAAAAAGTATGTTGAGTATTTCAATAATGAAAGATTAGCATACTCATTAAGATATAAAACCCCAATACAGTATAGAACTGAATTGAGGTTTAAATAATTTTTTATGTCTACAAAGTATTGACTACTTCAGATTCCCTCTTTTTTTATAATTTACTCGTAAAGTATAAGTTTATTTTGGTATCATTATTATGTCGATATCAATTAAAGGATGAATATAAAGATGGGCATATTAAAAATATTTAAAAAACGAAATAAAATTGTTAAACTAACGAATCAACAAAAAAACGATTTACTTCAAAAAGGACTAGCATTTTCAAGAATGGGTAATCATGAAGAGGCGCATAAAATTTATGTAGAACTATATAGTGATGATGAAACCAATAGCAATGCGTTTAATTTACTTCAAAGTTCAGTTTATACAAATAACTTAGCTTTAGAAAGTAAACTTTATGAAAAGTTAAAATCTAATCAAGTTAATACTAAAGGTGAACCTGTGGAATTAAATGGTCCGTTTGTAAGACTTTATTACGCCTTAGCGCTTTGTGCAAATAATAGAAACAGTGAATGTGTTGAAATTGTTGATTATTTATTAAATCTTTTATCACAATTTAAAATTACTGATTCTACATATTTATATGTTCGTGGTGTGCCACATGTGGGTATGGTTAGAGATTTAATTAACAAAGTATTTAAATTCAATCCAGAAGCACTCAAAAACTATAAAGAAAAACTCTTATTAGTTGTTGATGAGGAATCAAGAAAAGCATTATTAGAACACTATACATAACTTATAGATTTATAAGATTGGGTTAGATATAAAATATCTAGCCCTTTTTTAATAGATAAAAAAGATATAAATTAAAGCGTATATAAAAGGGTTTAAATGTTTTATCCTTTTTAAGGATAATCTAGAAATATCATATGAAAAATGAATGAAAAATTATCTCTTAATAAAAAAAGTTGTTATAATAGTTTAATAAAGGAAGAGATGAAAAATGATAAAATTTGATTTAGATTATTTTAAAAAATTAGCAGAAGATATCTTTAAATGCGATTCTCCTACTGGTTATACAGAGAATATCATTAAAAAAGTAAAAGGCTATGTGGATTCATTTGGATATGAATCAAAAGTGATGCACAATGGTGCATTAGAAATTTCTATTAAAGGAAATGATTCATCAAAAGTGGTTGCAACTTCTGCACACTGCGATACATTAGGTTTAATGGTTCGTTCAATTAAGCCAAATGGTAAATTAGCATTAACACTGCTTGGGGGACCAAGTACACCAACACTAGATGGTGAGTATTGCACGATTTATACGAGAGATGGTAGAAAATATACAGGGACTATCCTATCTACTTCACCTGCAGTACATGTGTTTAGTGATGCCAATACAAAATCTAGAAATATTGATGAACTAGAAGTAAGATTAGATGAAGAAGTCTATTCAAAAGAAGATGTAGAAAAACTAGGTATTCAAAATGGTGATATTGTGGCTTATGATACGAAGTTTACAATCACTGAGTCAGGTTTCTTAAAAACAAGATTTGTTGATGATAAAGCATCAGTTGTTATTTTGTTAATGTTGTTAAAGTATACTGCAGAAAATAAAATTAAATTTAAATATGATACAAAAGTATATTTTGTAACATATGAAGAAGTAGGACATGGTGCATCTATTGTAGATCGAAACATTTCTGAGTTTGTTACAATTGATATGGGATGTATTGGTTTAGATTTAGCGGGCAGTGAATATGCTGTAAGCATTTGTGCGAAAGATTCAGGTGGACCATATGATTATGAATTAACAACAAGATTAATCAATATGGCTAAAGAAAACGGATTAAATTACACCGTTGATATCTTCCCATTCTATGGAAGTGATATTGGTGCGGCAAGACGTGCTGGTGTTGACATGAAGGGTGCTTTAATTGGCAGTGGCGTGAGTGCTTCTCATGGTATGGAACGTACCCATATTAAAGGTATTGAAAACACATTAAAATTAATTTATGCATATTTAATTAAATAATGAAGAAAAGGTTTGATACTTTTGTACCAAACCTTTTTAATTTTATTTATTCATTTGTTTTAAAAAGACCTAAGTCAATCAAGCATTTAATATTCATGATGAGGTTTGTTTCAGCTTTCATGAGGTGTGTTTTCTTAATACCTTTATGATTATGATGCGTCATATGGAAAAATCCATCATGATAACCAAAGTCATTTGCTTTAATAGCAAACGCCTTATGGTTAAAGTCTATGGTATGTTTATTAAATGGACTATGATAGAAAAGTTCTAAATATTCATCTTTAGTTAAATTGATTTTAACTAAATAGAATAAGTGTGGTTTACCTGCTTCATAAATATCTCTACCATAGCCAACCGGTATGATTTTTCTAATATGATTGATTGTATCTGTTGACGTTTTTTTCAAACGTTCATTGGTTTTTTCAATCACTTTGTTTGTAATATATGCTTCATTTACATTTTCTTTAACACCGGCGGTTAACCCAAAGGCAATTGGTGAAACTAAGAAGTCTTTAGAGGTAGAACCAGTTTTAGAGCGCTTATTTAGAATATAGAAGTTATCAGCAGTTTCTATGATTCCAATAATACCTAGATGGTTAGAAAAGACAGAATGTTTTAATGGTGTTATATCTGGTCCTGGTTCATATAAACTTCTTAGAGTAAGTGATTTAGCAAATGGATAATCCATGACCCTGTTTGAGATTAAATGATTAAAGTAAGTGCTTCTACTTGTATAAAGTGTAATAGCAGAAGCTTCATCATCGTAGACATCATCAACTCTGACGGTAAAGACATTTTTCTTATATGCTCCGCGATGGGCATTAAAAAGTTTGGTAAAGTTTGATGACATAACTTCTGTTGGTAAGTACATCTTTTTATTGTCATCAACCACTTTGATTTCTTTGATAATTGTTGGCACCCCTTTATAAACAAATGATAATGAAGTACCATCTAAAAAGTTTACGGTTTGTGTTAATTGTTCAGCACTATACATTTTTTTGATCAGTTCATAATCACTCGTAATTTTATTTCGATCTTCAAAGGCAAGTGAAATTAAATGAGCCATAGAACCAATAAAGATAGTAGTTGCAACCCCTGCAAAAGTACCGATAAATTGTTTAAAAGTATCTTCCCAATAAAAATGGCTATAAAAGCCAAATCCAATTGAAAATAAAATAACAATTAAAATAACATTGCGTGTACGACTTGCCATAAATGTTTTTCTGTAAAGTAAGAAAACGGCATTAGAGATGAAACGACCGATTTTCTTAAAAAACCTCTTAAGTTTTAGTTTCAATTCCTTATCCCCCAATAATGAATTTCATACTTTTATTATAATATAGATTTTCAAACATTATAAGATATGCTATCAAGTGAGCTACTTATTAACGTTTTAAGTCAAAAATGGCGCACTTGATAACAAATAACACATAAAACAATCAATTAAAGGATAAGATGAAACTATAGTAAATTAAAGGAGGATAAGTATTTGTTAATTTATATCAAAGTGTTTGTGATTGCGTTTCTTATTTTTTTAGCAGTGGATTTAATTTGGTTGGGAGTGATTGCGAATAAGCTCTATCAAAATGAGATGGGGCATTTAATGAAAAAGAATCTCAACTTTGTTGCAGCATTTCTGTTT